>JALYSR010000014.1 GCA_030854715.1 Acidobacteriota bacterium | reverse complement strand
AAGCAAAGTTAAGGACAAGCTGTATGATGATCAATAGCGTCCAGATCATCATGATATTCCTGAGGTTCAGCCGGGTGGCATTCATCCAGCCCCAGATGAAAGTGTAGAGTCCGCAGATCAGACCCAGTATTCCTTTCAGCGCACCTTCGTTTTGGAACAATTTGATCAGGACGATGATAAAGCAGATCAAAGATGCAAGCCCCACACAAAGCGCGACTATTCCTATTAATCCTCCAGCCATTCTATTTGTCCTCCAAGTTTTGGTTAGTCGAACATACCAAGGGTTAACCTCGAATTAGCTGGACGAAAGCCGATTGCATGAACAGCAAGCGCGCCAGCCAGTAGAGAAAAAGACCACTGAGAATTATGACGGTCAGCTTTGTTTTACCTTCCAGTTGCTCCGCTTTGGAAACTATCGGCTGGGTTATGGACTTGGGAAGAAACGCGGCCAGAATCACGGCCACTATACTGAGCAAAAGGATTGGGGCGAACGCGTGGTAGCGAAATGAACCTTTGAAGTCCCCTCGCAGCAAAAGCGTCACTGCCCTGCTCAAGCCACAACCAGGGCAGGGAATTCCGGTTATACGAAAAATTGGACACTCCCAACCGGGAAGACTCAACGAGACCAATGTGAGCTGAAGGCCTGCCGCCCCGGCAAGTACCAGGGCAAGCTTTCGATCGTGCAAAACCGACGAGATCGGGGGGAACGCGGTCTGCGGCAACATGGCGCGCGGCATTCTATAGCAGGTTGCCAGGAATAACTAACTTTTAATTCAGTGGGCAGGGTTTTTTGATCTGCCGCCAAAACTCAGTTTGACGTGAGCTCCGCGGTCTTTTCGGTAATGTCTTTTTGCGCCCATTCATTGTCGCGGCTGGCCTCGCCCGCCTTCGTGCGTTTCGCAGCTTTCATCTTCTGGACCAGATCCATGTGAGTTGAGAAATAAGTCAGGCTCTTGCCAACCAACTCCTGGACTGAACTGAAGCCCTTGTCAACCATGAATTTCTCGAGCCCTGCTTTCAACTCATCAATCATCTTCACACCGTGAAGCATGACACCGGTGCAAAGCTGCACGGTTGAGGAGCCCAGCAACATAAACTCGAGCGCGTCGTGAGAGTCTTCGATTCCGCCAATACCACTGATGGAAACATGTGGTGGCAGACCCAAAGCGAGTTGGCTCACCATACGCAGCGCAATCGGTCTAACTGCCTGGGAGGAGTAACCGCCCGGCACCGTATGGCCTTCGACAGTGGGCATCGGCCGGAGTGTGTTGAGATCAACTCCGATCACCGACAGAATTGTATTAATCGCGGAGATGCCCACTGCTCCGCCGCGAACGGCGGCGAGTGAGGGCTCTTTGATGTTGGTGATGTTGGGTGTCATCTTGGCCCAGACGGGAATGTTTGAAACTTCGCTGACCCAACCCGTAACCTCTTCCGTGAGATCGGGATGCTCACCCATTTCCGAACCCATTTTTCGTTCAGTCATGCCGTGCGGGCAGGAGAAGTTAAGCTCGAAGGCATCGACGCCAGTGTCCTGGACCATTCTCGTCAGCTCTTGCCAGCGACTCTTCTCAAACTCTTCCATGATGGAAGCGATCAGAATGTGCTTGGGATAGTCCTTCTTGATTTGGCGAAACTCCTCAAGCCAGACATCAATTGGACGGTCAGAAATCAACTCGATATTTTCGAACCCGATTACTTCACCCGATGTTTTTGAGCGGAGTTTGCCGTAACGCGGAACTACGTTTACAACTTTGGCGGATTCCAGACTGATGGTCTTCGCGACTGCGCCTCCCCAGCCGGCATCGTAGGACTTGGCAATAACGCGCGCGTTGGTTCCCGGAGGGCCAGAGCCGAGAAGAAACGGGTTAGGAAACGTAATTCCGTTAACGACAATCGAGAGGTCCATCGGGTGCTCCTAGAATTCAAAGTTTAGCTTTAGTCCAATGTCCAAAAGTCCAATGCCTGTTTACTCTATGGTTCGCTCTCTCATTAAGAAGGCTGCAACTCTGTGTCATGTTTTTGCAAGAACGACTTTGGACTTTGAACATTGGACTTTGGACGGTCGTTAGTCCGCCACCAGCGCTCCGTACGTGTCAGGTCTTCGATCTCGGAAAAACTGCCAGGTGTTGCGCACCTCGCGGATTTTATCCAAATCGAGATCGGCAACGACGAGCGCATCCTGATCGCGCGCGGCTTCCGCGATAAATTGTCCGCGCGGATCACAGAAGTAACTCTGGCCATAAAACTCGCCAATGTTCCAGGGCTGTTCGTGGCCCACACGGTTGATGGCGCCAATAAAGTATCCGTTTGCGACGGCATGCGCTGGTTGTTCAATGCGCCACAGGTATTCGGAGAGACCGGCGACCGTTGCGGATGGATTGAACACTATTTCAGCGCCATTCAAACCAAGCGCGCGCGCGCCCTCGGGAAAATGGCGGTCGTAGCAAATATAGACTCCAATGCGCGCGAATGCTGTATCAAAAGCAGGATAACCAAGATTGCCCGGTCGGAAGTAAAACTTCTCCCAAAAGCCCGGGTTGACGTGGGGAATATGGTTCTTGCGATACTTTCCTAAATATTTGCCATCCGCATCAATCACCGCGGCGGTGTTGTAGTAGACACCAGTGATCTCTTCTTCGTAGATTGGCACTACAATAACCATGCCATGTGCCTTAGCAACTTCCTGCATCAGCCGCACAGTCGGCCCATCGGGAATTTTTTCGACAGCTTCATACCAGCGCGTTTGCTGTTCAGCGCAGAAGTAGGGAGTGGTAAACACTTCCTGCATGCAGAGAATCTGCACGCCCTGCTCGGCGGCCTTTTCAATAAATCCTAAATGCTTTTCAATGTTAAGCCGCTTGATGTCGTCAATCGGCGCATCAGTCGGAGCCGCATTCGAGCATTGAATTAGTCCGCATTTAACTGTGCGTGGCATATTAACTCCTGAGTTTCAGTTTAGTTGCTCGGATTTTCAGTGACGTATCAAGATCCAGCAATTACTGCAAAGCTTCCGCTCCGATACCAGCAGCGGGCGATGGCGGAGAGACTTTCGTCAAGATTAAATGAGCAATTGCAGCGGTGCCAAAACCAACGAACCAAGCATAATCATACAGCGGTCTCAGTGGCTGCACCACCAGTCCGATCCATGCCAACGTGCAGCCAAGCAGCGTGGCGCTAACTGCGCGCCAGTTCCAACCGCCATTGTAAGTGTAGGCTCCCCTGGTGCGGTACAGATCGCCCAGCGCAAGTTGCTGATGGCGCACCAGCCAGTAGTCGGCTATCAGTACGCCCGCGATTGAGCCCAGCCCACCCGAATAACCAACCAGCCACGCAAAGATGTAGCCCGAAGGATCGGCAAGCAGCCGCCACGGTTGCATCAGAATACCGAGAATGCCGGTGATGAGACCGCCGGTGCGGAACGAAATCCATTTGGGAAAGGCGTTTGCAAAATCGTTGGCGGGTGAAACGACATTCGCCGCAATGTTTACCGCAAGCGTCGCCACTACAACTGTGAACATCGAGATCGCTATGACCGTGACGTTATGAAATTGTCCTACCAGCTTCATGGGATCCCATAGCTCGTCCATTTTCATGTTTGGATATATCACTACCGCCGCAGATGTGATCATTACACCCATGGCTGCGAAAACTGTCATCGTGGTTGGCAAAGCAACAACCTGCCCCACTACTTGTTCGCGCTGGCTGTGGCCGAAACGTGTAAAGTCAGGCATGTTAAGCGAAAGCGTGGCCCAAAATCCGATCATGCCGGTCAACGAAGGAATGAAGATTGGCCAAAACTCTTTGAAGGTATGGAACTTACTTTGTTGAGTCAGCAGGTAACCGAGCCCGTTGGCTTTCCAGATCGCCCAGGCAAGTAGCAACGATGTCATTACGAGAACAAACGGAGCAGCCCAGTTCTCCACTTTTCTCAGTAGGTCCATACCACGATAAATGATGTAAATGTTAAGCGCCCAGAACAGCAGAAATGACAACCACAAGGTCGGCGGGTGTCCTCCGATTGGGCCACCCAGCAGCGTGGGCCAACCGGGAATAATTGCGCTGAAGAAGGTGTGTAGGGCTTCGCCGCCAATCCATGCCTGAATCCCAAACCAGCCGCAAGCTACAATCGCGCGCATCAGCGCCGGCAGGTTCGAGCCATAAGTTCCGTATGCAGCGCGCGCAAACACAGGAAAGGGAATCCCATACTTCGTGCCGGGATGTGAATTGAGCAGGATCGGAATCAGGACAATTACGTTACCCAGTAGGATGGTGATCAGCGCTTGCCACCAGTTCATACCGGCGCTGATCAAACCCGAGGAGAGCATGTAGGTTGGAATGCAATGCGCCATGCTGATCCAGAGCGCGGCATAGTTGTAGGTGGTCCAATTGCGCTTCGCCACCGGCACGGGCGCGAGATCGCCGTTGTAGAGGGGACTCCTGGCAACTTCCTGAGCCGCCTCAGGTCGCAACTCGACGCGACCATCAGGGTGCTGAATGATTTCTTTTTCAGACATGGCCGCAGCAGTTATCTCCGCAAAGCATCCTGGATAAACTTTTGCACGTCCGCACGCAAACTCGCCAGTGATTTTTCGTCAATGTACATCATGTGCCCCGCCTCGTAGTAACCGGTGGAAAAATTTCGGCGCAAGCTGGGATCGATAATGATGTGGTTGAGGGTGTATTGGGTGGCGAAATAAGGTGTCGCCATGTCGTAGTAGCCGGAGGCGACGAAGATCTTCAGATATGGATTCTTGGCTACCGCGCTGCGAAGAGCTGTGCTGGTGTCTACAAAAGCATTGTTAGTGTTCCAGTTCCACGGACTGGTTATGCCGCCCCCCAGAATGTAGTACTCGAGATCGGTCTTATAGCCGAGTTCCGATCGCACATATTGATTGAAGGTCGAGGTGTAAGGCGGGCGAATCGCACTTTCACTCGGATCGTAGTCGGGACTATCTGTGGCGAAGTTTGCGTCATAACCTTTGAACCGACTGTCGAGCCGGCCAATCATGCGTCTTTCGGAACGCAGCAGTTCTTTCCGGAACAGACTCAACGACACCCGAAGATTTGAGTTGTCGATGAAACGTGAATCCAATCCTGTGTACCGCGCCAGTCTGGCGGCAATTTCCTGACGCTCTGGCGCGGTCAGACTTTCCCCCTTACCGAGGGCGATGGTGTATTCGTTCGCCGCCCAACGTTCAACCTCCGGAAGAATTTGGGCGAGTGGTTGCGCCTGCAGATCCGCTGGAAGTTTTTTGTGATACCAGGCAGTCGCCGTGTAAGAAGGTAGAATCACTATGTACGGCAGGTCATTGCCCGGTGCGAAGAGTAACGTTTCGAAGTTCATCACAGTGGAGACGAGCACGATGCCGTTGAAGGCTATGCCCCGGTCAATCAGGTACCCGGATAACGCCGATGCGCGCGTGGTGCCATAGCTTTCGCCGGCCAGAAAGAGCGGCGACGTCCAACGCTCGTTGCGCGTCAGGTACATGCGAATGAACTCGCCAACTGATTCGATGTCGCCATTCAAGGCAAAAAACTTTTGCGCCAGTTCCGGTTTGGCGGCGCGACTATAACCAGTGCCGACAGGATCGATAAAAACAAGATCGGTCTGGTCCAGCCAGGTCGCGTCGTTGTCAACCAATTGATAAGGCGGCGCAGGCATGGTGCCGTCCGGCAACATTCTTACTCGCTTTGGTCCAATGGCGCCCAGATGCAGCCACACTGAAGCAGAGCCGGGACCACCATTGAAAGAAAACAGCAACGGGCGCTGTGCGGAGTTTCCGGCGTTATCAACCGTATAACTGGTAAAGAACATTCGCGCTTCGATATCGCCCTCACGGTTTTTGATGGGCATCATCCCCACCGTTGCCGTGTACCTGAGCACTCGGCCGCCGAGTCTGAGCTCATGTTTCGTTACGACCGGCGGCTCTTCAGGCTTCGGTTGATCGGGTGATCTTTGTGGCGAAGGAGACGGCGACGCTTGCGAAGTTGGCGAAGCTGTTTGCTGAGTTGGCGTTGGCTGCTGCTCTGGGGTGGGCTGCTGCCACGGATACAAAAGTGCAAACAAAAGAAGGATGGAAGCGTGCATTAGTCGTTACTTTCTCTGCAGAGTTCTGAAGGGATTCAGGCAGAGCGCATAGTAAGACAACCGCGATAAGGGCTACAAGTATTTTTGAGTGGATAAGGCAGAATTGGCGTAGGAACCCGTGTCTACATCGCCGCGCAGGTGCCACGCTTCAGAAATCTCCCATCGCCCTGCTTGCCTTTATATTCGCCGTTTTCGATTACCACTTTGCCGCGCGAGAGCACAGTCTCCACCACGCCTTTGATTTTCTTGCCTTCGTACGTGTTGTAGTCAACGTTCATGTGGCTGGTCTTGACGCTGAGCGTCTGTTCCTTCTCGCCGTCAAAAATGACGATGTCGGCGTCTGACCCGACAGCGATAGTCCCTTTCTTGGGAAAGAGCCCAAACATCTTTGCCGCGGCAGTGGAAGTGAGTTCAACAAAACGATTGAGGCTGATGCGATTCTCAATCACGCCACCGTTGTAGATCAGAGGAACACGGTTCTCCACGCCCGGAGCCCCGTTAGGGATCTTGGAAAAGTCATCGCGCCCGAGTTCCTTTTGCTCTTTCATGCAGAAGGGGCAGTGATCGGTTGAGATCACCTGGAGGTCATCCATCTTCAGGCCCTTCCATAATTCTGCCTGATTAGATTTATCGCGCAGCGGCGGTGTCATTACGTACTTCGCGCCGTCAAATCCCGGCTCGTCGTAGTTATCGAGAGAGAGAAAAAGATACTGTGGACACGTCTCAGCGAATGCGGGAATACCGCGATCGCGTGCCTGGCGTACCTGATTAAGCGCGTCGGTGCACGAGAGGTGAACAATGTAAACAGGAGATTCGGCCATCTCGGCAATCGCAATCGCACGGTGCACACCTTCAGCTTCGGCGACGGTCGGGCGGGTTAATGCGTGGTACTTCGGTGCAGTGTGACCCTTAGCGAGCGCGTGCTTAATGATTTCGTTTATGACGATGCCGTTTTCCGCGTGCATGCAGATCAAGCCGCCGCGCTCGCCGGCCGCCGACATGGCGCGAAAGATTGTGGCATCGTCAACCAGGAAAACGCCGGGATAGGCCATGAACATCTTGAAGCTTGTCACACCCTCGTCCATCGCGGTATGCAATTCTTCAATTTGGTTGTCTTCGAGCTCGGTAGTGATCAAATGGAACCCATAGTCGATCGCAGTTTTGCCTTCAGCTTTCTTGTGCCAATTATCGATGCCCTGGATTAGCGACTCGCCTTTGTATTGCACCGCGAAGTCGATGATGGTGGTTGTGCCACCGTGAGCGGCAGCGATTGTTCCGGTACGAAAATCGTCGGAAGCTTTGGTGCCGCCAAACGGAAGCTCCATGTGCGTGTGCGGATCAATGCCACCGGGAATAACCAGCTTGCCGGTAGCATCGATCACTTTGTCGGCTTCCATCTCGAGCTTGGCCCCGATGACGGAAATGACTTCACCGTCAATGAGGATGTCAGCTTTGTAGTCATCAACCGCCGTGATGATTCGGCCGTTTTTGATTAATGTCTTCATTTGTTCGCGTCTCTCCACTAACTCAGAGTTTCGGGGGAGCGAAAAGCTTATTGCACCTGTCTTCGGCTTTGCCGTCTGATGTGCGGAAAGGCTCTGCCTTTCCGATTAGCTGCCCTATTTCTTAGAGGCTATGCACTTCTCCATGCGATGTGGTCAATATCTACCTCAAGAGGTTCATCCTCAAGCGAACAGCGTCTCCACCAACGAACACTAGACCAGCGGTAATCCTCAACCTTCTCAACCAGGCCAGCCCTAACTGGATTCTGGTGAATGTAATTCACTTTCTGCATTAGCATAGTCTCGCTGGTAATTGAGAACACGTTGCTATGGTGGTCCCGGAGTGAATAGCGATAGCCGCGCTCCTTAGTTTCGTGCCTGAGCTTCTGAAGTGATGAATTATGGCCGTGGTCTTTCAGATGGTCAATAACTCGTCGGCTTATGATGCCGTTGATGTACCAGAGGACCTTCGATGGTTTCAAAATACTGTCGGTTATCACGTGTAGATGGTCGGGCATCACTACGTATGCATAAATCGACAAGCCTGCCGATTTTCTGGCTTCGCTCAGAGCGTTGCACGTGACTGTTTTGATTTGGTCGGTACGAAAAACGGGGAGACGGTCTTTAGCTACGGCAGTAATGTAAAGAGCACGAGTGTCTCGCGAAATAATATGCATGAGGCGTAGCCTCATGATTCTAGAGTGAGGTCGCCGGAAAGGCCGAGCCTTTCCGCACATCAGGCGGCGGAGCCGAAAGCAAAGAATCTTGTATCAGAAGGAGGGAGGCGAAGCCCCAAGATTTAAGCACCGCTTACGGAAAGGCTGAGCCTTTCCGCACGTCAGAAGGCAGAGCCGCAGCACTATTCAACAACTGCTAGCGGTTTTCAGACGGCCGATTTGACGAACTAAATTTGCCGCGTAGATGTGAGGAACCGCCAAGAAAACGGCGGCCGGAACCGAAAGGGAACCAGCCGCCGTTGGTTGTTATTAAATTGCGCTCTTTACTACTGCGTTAGCTCAGACGTCAGAATGGCGCCATTCAGTTGCGTCAGGACAGCGCTGATCTTAAGTACCTTTCGCGAATCCTTAGCGATCCACACCGTGGTCTTATTGGCATCATTGTCGGCATTAGTGACTTCAACTTTATAGGCGTCAAATGTGCCGGCTGGAACTGTGACGCTCTCCGTACCGACAACCTTCAGCTGTTTTAGTTGTACCTTCTGCTTCTGCACGTCGAAGTTACGAAAGCCGACGCCGTAGCCCGCTGCCAGCGGCAGTGCACCAAAGAATCGGCTAATACAAATTCCCTTCACGTTTTCTTCCAGTATAGTCCACGTAAACGACTTTTAGCTCCGTGTAAAAATCCAGCGCCGTGGATCCTTGTTCACGGTCGCCAATGCCGGTGCCCTTGATTCCGCCGAAGGGAATATGTGCCTCGCCGCCAGTGGTCGGCGAATTGATGTGCGTCATCCCGGTCTCAATCTCATCAACAAAACGGAAGATGCGCGCAGCATCATTGGTAAAGATCGAAGATGACAAGCCATATTCGGTGTCGTTGGCAACCTGCATCGCTTCGTCAAAATTCTTCACGCGCAACACCGATAGGACAGGACCAAAAATTTCTTCACGCGCGATGCGCATGTCAGGTGTGACGTGATCGAAAACGGTTGGCTTTACAAAGTAGCCCTTTTCCAGGCCTTTGCCATTTGCGGGCGAGCCTCCGCAGACCACCGTTGCGCCGTCCTCGCGTCCGATATCAATGTACTTCAGGACCGTCTTAAACTGGCTTCCATCCACGCTCGGACCAATCTCCGTACTAGGATCCATGCCATCGCCAATTCGCATTGACCCGGCGCGCTTCGCGATGCGCTCAACAAATTCGTCGGCAATGTCATTAACGACAACTGCCCGGCTGGTCGCGGTGCAGCGCTGACCTGATGATCCAAACGCGCCCTGCGCCGTTGATTCGACCGCGAGATCCAAGTCAGCGTCTTCCAAAATTACGACTGGATTCTTGCCGCCCATTTCGCACTGGACTTTGGCGCCGCGTCTCGATACTTCTTCATAAAGACGAATGCCCACCTCATTCGAGCCCGTGAATGAAACTGCCTTCACCGCGGGGTGATTGATGATCTCGTCACCCGCTTCGGATCCCGATCCCAATACAAGGTTCAAAACTCCGGGCGGTATTCCTGCCTCGGCGAATATCTCAACTATGCGCACCGCGGTGGCAGGCGTGAGAGTTGCCGGTTTGAAAACAACTGTGTTTCCGGCAACAAGTGCGGGCGCGATTTTCCAGACGGGGATTGCGACTGGAAAATTCCATGGTGTCACACAAGCAACAACACCGAGCGGCTGTTTGATTGTGTAGGCAAAATTCGAAGGCAACTCAGATTGAATCGTTTCACCGTTCATGCGCCGGGATTCACCGGCACAGAATTCCGCGACGTTGATTGAGCGTTGTAGCTCTCCGCGCGACTCTGCGATGGTCTTGCCTTCTTCGCGAGTTAGAAATTGCGCCAACTCTTCCTTGTGTTCCTCCAACAGCCGAGCCGCGCGCGCCACAATTTTTCCGCGCGAAGGCGCCGGTGTAGCGCGCCAGCCTGGAAAGCTTTCCGCTGCCGACTCCACGGCCCGTTTCGCTTCTTCTCGGGTGGCTTGTTTCACGGTTCCAATTACGTCGTCGGTATTCGCGGGGTTGATGTTCGAGACGGTGCGCGACGAAACTGATTCAACCCATTTGCCGTCGATGAAGTTACGATAGATATCCATGTATCAATCCGACGAACCAGGTTCGTCGCTCAATGTTTGTAATTAGCTGGACAGGCGGATGACTCTTGCAAAATCGTAATATACCATAGGCGGGAACGTGACAGCCGAGTCTAACGAAGCTGGTACTTCGCCGCGTCAATACAGTTTGGTGCACCAATCGTAGTTGGCCACTCAAAAATGAACGCTAATTCTGCAGCAGAACGACCTATCAATATTGCTCAGTTGCTGGGCCAACGCGTCCGTGTTGCCGCCGAAAAGGAGTTCGTCTTTTCTGAGGCTGACGGTCGTAAGTTTACTTACGCAGAGTTTGGGACCGCGGTGAATCGGTCGGCACTCTTGCTTGCCTCACATGGCATTGGCAAAGGCGACGCGGTGAGTCTATTAATGCCAAACAGCGTGGAATATGTCATCGCCTACTTCGCCTGTTGGAAGCTGGGCGCAATTGCCGGGCCTGTAAACTCTATGCTCAAGGCCCATGAACTTGCATTTGTTATTTCGGATTCCGAAGCGAAGGCGCTGCTGGTCCATTCAGATTTCCTGCCGGCGATAGCCAGCATCAAGAACGAACTGCCATCCTTGAAAGAAGTCATAGAGTTTGATGATGAAGCGAAGGCCACCAAGACGTTTGCGGAGGACGCCGAGGAAAGGGCCATGCTGCTGCCAGTGTCAGACATTGAGCTTGATGACGAAGCAATCATAATTTACACCTCCGGCACTACCGGCAAACCGAAGGGATGCCTACTGACGCATGGGAATCTAATTGCCAACGCGAGACAGATCAGCGAATGGCTTGGATTTACCAAAGACGATCGGCTGTTGAGTGTAATGCCGCTCTTTCACATGAATGCCGTCTCGGTAACCACGATCTCCGCGCTCTACGCCGGCGGCTCGACGGTTGTTAGTCCGAAGTTTTCTGCTTCGCGCTTCTGGCAAATTATCTCTGATTACCAAATCACATCGTTTGGGTCAGTCGCCACCATGCTCTCGATGTTGCTCAGTACGTATCCGGAAGGTGTTCCGAAAGGTCTGAAGACGGATCAATTGCGCTTCGCGATGTGTGGCTCTGCGCCTGTGCCAACGGAGGTATTACAACGTTTCGAAGAGACTTTTAATTGCCTGGTCATTGAAGGATACGGATTGTCGGAGTCAACCTGTCGCTCTACTTTCAATCCCCCCGACCAGCGACGCAGGGCCGGTTCATGTGGAATGGCTATTGGTAATGAAATGAAAGTCTTCAATGAAGACGACCACGAGGTGGCCAACGCAGAACTTGGCGAGATCGTTTTGCGTGGGGAAAATATCCTGAAGGGCTATTACAAAAACCCGGAGGCGACCGCGACTGCATTTCGCAATGGTTGGTTTCATACCGGCGACATCGGTTATCGAGATGCAGACGGCTTCTTTTATATCGTCGATCGCAAGAGTGACATGATCATCCGCGGAGGCGAAAACATCTACCCGCGCGAGATCGATGAAGTTCTCTATCAACATCCTGCCGTAGCTGCCGCCGCGACAATCGGAGTCCCTGATCAACTTTATGGTGAGGAAGTCGCGGCTTTCATCGTGCTAAAAGAGGGAAGTGAAGCTGCTGAAGAGGAGATGATCTCTTTTTGCCGTGAGCGCTTGGCTGACTACAAATGTCCAAAGACTATTCGCTTTATGGAGGAAATACCCAAGGGTCCCACCGGTAAGTTGCTTAAGCGTGAGTTGTCGCGCATGTATTTTTCTTCTGCATCCTAAAGCCAATAGTGAGGCACAGTTTTAGTCTAAGTGTGCTAGCGCACAGACTTGCTTGCGTTCTCCGCGTAGAGTCACCCCGTTTTACAGATTCAGTTAATACACCGCCGGATGGGTGCGGACGCCTGACGGTAATGTATGGTGTAGTAGAAGCCCTAAGCCTCAGAACAAGTTCCTCCCTGCCGCCTCATCGCTCCTGATCGACACCCGAGATAATTTTCCACGGCTTTTCTGGCGTCGGAATTCGTTCATGCCCGGATCGCTACCTGGTTACCTGTTGTGCTGTGGATCGCCCTCAGCTCGCAGAATTGCAGCTAACATCTCGATCAGGAGCGATAAGGCGGCAGGAGGAACTTGTTCTGAGGCTTAGGGCTTCTACTACTTTACATGAACAGTCAAAAAGGCGGCCGGACATCCGGTCGCCTTTTGTATTCCCAAACAGATAAAGCTTTTCGCTTTAGGTTTGTCCGACGCTAATTGCGCCGGGGTGAGTTGGTTTCAATCGATCCTTTAGCCACCCAATCAATAACCAAAACGCGCAAATCGAAATCATTAGAAGCGAAAACCATTTGCCATAAAGCCCATCGGGCGAGAACTTCTCCGTTGCCACATGGAGCATCTCGCTGTTCGGGAGCAGGCCTGCTTCTGAGAATTCGTGAAACGAGTAAATGCCAACCTGCACCATAAACAACAAGAGAAATATGCCCGTGACCTGGAAAAATCTTTTCACGTTTATTAAATGTCCGAAGTGGGCCCAGCCCCAGGCAAATCCCGCAGCGGCGCAAAGTCCCAGCAATGCTCCGCTCAACATCTCTGATCCATGCACCTGCAAAAGCATAAGCGCTGTTTCCATACCCTCCCGGGTAATCATGAGAAAGGTGAAAAGAAAGACACCGGTAATGGCAGCTATCCGCGAGGTTCTCGATTGTATAGCGTTCAGTCGGCTCCGCATTTTTTGCTGAACCTTAGGTCCCGTTCGCAACATGTAAATCACTAAACTCCCGACCATCACCATCGCAATCACACCGAGAATTCCTTCGCGCAGAGACTCGTTCGCCAAAAACTGCCCAACAGACGAGCCAAGCGCCGGTCCTAAAGCTCTTTCGAGAACCGAGTCTTCAACTCCTCGCCGGAGCAGGTAACCGAGTGCCGCGCTGGCGGACAAACCCAATATGATTGCGATGTAAACGGCAGACATTAGCCACTTCTGTCCGGCCTTGCGCAGATAAGAGAGAATCACTGCGACCAGCAGGAAGGATTCAAATCCCTCGCGGAACACGATGATGAAAGAGTTAAGCATCGATGAGTGTCCAACTTGAAACCAATACTAGCCGAGGAACAGGCAAGCGCCATCCTTCTCAACTCGTGCGGAGTATAGCCTAATTGAAAATAGATTTCAATTTCAACAACGAGGGCAGACCTCCGTTCAGTGTTTTATAACCAAGTCACAGATTGAATTATTGATGATGGGACGAAAAGGGGCCTAAATTGCAGCGGAAATCAATTATAGAAGGGCTGCGACTGGCGCCTATTTATTGGGGCGTCACCGGAATAATTGCCAGGTCCGCGCGTACTGGGCCGAGTTCAGTCACGGCGGTGAGCCGGAGCGGCAGGCGCCGGCGATCGTCGCTAATCCAGGCGCGAAGTTGAAACTTGTCGCTTTGAGCATCATCAGTCGTGAGCGACAACTGGATAGCCGGAATGATCTGCGAGCCTAGTTGAACTGTTTCTTTTTTCAATGCAGTAATGAACAGTGTCTTTGGTTTGTTGTTCACCAGGATTGAAACAGCAGTGCGGCGAGGAGGCACGAGGTTGAATGTACGCAGGGCATAAAAGAACGAAAGATAGTCGTGGGTGCCGACAGGAATTTCGATTTTCTCGCCCTTGTCAGTTGTCGCCGTGCCATGGTCCTGATTTATCACAAGCTTGGTATTGGAACGGAGACGTCCCTCCTTTAAATCCAATTCAATGTGGAAGGGCAGCAGTGTTTGCGGGTCGGCATAGGAACTCAGCGTGTCGCTTGTAAAAAAAAGATGTTGCAGGGCATTTGTGGTTTGCGCAGTCACGGTAAACCACAAACCATCATGATCGAAATACTTTGAGTGGGCACGTACCTGGAATGTGGCCATTCCCACTGGCAAAGCAATGGTGGGAAGGAAAACCTGGTAGTTCAACTGCTCACCCACCTTAAAAGGAAGAGCTTCTAGTAACCTATCGCCACTGGCTGGTCGTTCTGGATTCGCCACGGGTTGGCCAGCCGGACTTGCCGGCATCGGCGGTGGATTCGAAGGAGGAACTGCGGGCGGAGTAGGAATGAATTCTGAGCCGGCCAGTTCCGCTCTTATCTCTCCTGCTGAATGGCGCGCGGTTATTAGAATCGGCACATGCCGTTCATCGTCACTAAAGTAGATCTTAATTCCATAACCATTCGCCTGCGAGTCGTTTTTCACGCGAACCTGAGAAAGCACGGTGTGAAACGATCCAGCGTTGCTCTTAATCGTTTCCCGTCCCACTACCTTGACTTCGATCTCATAAGTCTGGTCGTCGCCGCGTACGGTCAGGTAGTAAGTGGATCCGTCTTGCAGCGGGAGAGACCTGATGCGATAGACGGCCGACAGGAAATCGTAGGTGCCGGGAAACTCGAGGGCGCGCTTTGTCTGCAGCGCGGCGACTCCTGCCGGCAGGTCGAAATCCGCGGAAGTGTCGGAGGTATGCGACGCGTCGCGCATGATTTGCTGTCCGCGATAGGGCAAGCCCGTCGCCGGGTCGACGTAGGTAATGTAGTCGTTGTTTATGGCGAATAAGGCAGCGTTAACCACGCCGTTCGTTTCAATGTGGCCCTTGAGCTGAATCCCTTCGCGGCCAAAAAATGTACCACGCGCGGCAACCAGGAGTTCTACATGAGCAGCACTGATGAAGTTTGAAAACGAGACGTTGAATGTAAGGCGTTCGCCAACTTTATAAGGGGCGGAAAAAAAAGGCTGCGAAACCGCCTCGGTAGGGGTTTGAGCAGAAGACGGTAAGGCGAATCCTCCCAGTATCAATGCTATTGCAATTGACTGCCATGCAGCCGCGACTTTCAACCTTTGGGTCACCTTTGAATCATAATTCAAAAACCGATCAGAACAAATCGCGCAGACCGTCTCACGTGGTTGTACACGCTTCCAGCAAGCTTCGGTTCCCCCAATCACTGGCATCGATTAGTAACCGCTGTCATGGGGTAACTGCTCGCGTGTCCATTTCCATTTCATCAATAATTTGCTGCGCCGCTCGCGCGGGATCGGCGGCTTCGAGAATAGGACGGCCCACGACCAGGTAATCAGCCCCGGCCATCACAGCCGCACGGGGCGTAGTCACACGTATTTGATCATTGGCCGCCGAGCCGGCAGGGCGCACGCCGGGAGTGACTACGATGAACCCTGGTTTCGTCACAGCAGCGCGAATGACACCTACCTCGCGTGGTGACGCAACTACGCCATCCATTCCACTGCCTGCAGCAAGCACAGCAAGGCGCTTAACCAACTCTTCGGGGTTCACACTCCACCCCAATTCCGCGAGCGTTGTTTGGTTGCTGCTGGTTAGCACTGTGACTGCGATAACCAGCGGTCGAGCTTGCCCTTCCGATTCCGCAGCTTTAGCAACAACGTCTGCTGTGCGCCGCATCATTTCGCTCCCGCCGGCAGCGTGCACGTTAAATATTGCCACTCCGAGGCGCGTAGCCTCAATACCTGCCGCCGCCACGGTATTTGGAATGTCGTGGAATTTGAGATCCAGAAAAACGCGTTCACCCGACTTCGCTATCTCGCGGACCAGATCCGGACCCGCGGTCGTGAACAACTGCGATCCGATCTTGAACATACCAACTATTCCGCGAAGCATACTCACCAAGCGTCGAGCCTCATCCGTGGCTTCAACGTCAAGCGCAACAATCAGTTTATTCTTCGCAGCAGTTTCCATCTTACTTCCCAGTCTTCGCGTTCGTCTGCGTGAATACCGGCTCTGCCGTCCGATGTGTGGAAGGTTTATGACCTTCTGCTAGCCAGAAAAACTTTCCGGGCTATGCCCTCTCCTGGGTGGGGCGCAGACCCATACTTTAAGGAGCGATCATCGGAAGGTCACAGACCTTCCTCACATCGGGTGGCAAAGCCACCAACACTAGCCCGTCGCCAGTTCGTTAGCGCGTAAGCCTACGGCCTCGTCAAGCGAAACAAGACCTTCGCTTGAAATAATTCGCCGCAGACCGTCGTTTATTCTCCTGGCGATTGCCGGCCCTTCATAGATAAAGCCAGTATATATTTGAATCAGACTTGCACCGGCGCTGATCATCTCCCATGCATCTTCTGCGTTGAAGATTC
The DNA here is from genome assembly GCA_030854715.1 of Acidobacteriota bacterium. GTDB lineage: Bacteria > Acidobacteriota > Blastocatellia > Pyrinomonadales > Pyrinomonadaceae > PSRF01. Next base: position 3,154 of record JALYSR010000014.1, on the reverse strand, counting down.
CGCCCACGCCAATCAGCGGCATCGCCCCGCCGGTCAGCTTGTAGAGGTTCGCAATCATTGCCACTGAACGGCGTTTCAGCGGGGCGCCGCTTAGTCCTCCTTCGCCAAACTGCTGGACTTGGTTGGTAGGTGTCCGAAGACCATTCCTTTCGGTAGTTGTGTTAGTCGCGATCAACCCGGCGACATCGTTTCTTTGAGCGACTTCAACAATCTGTTGCAACTCTTCATCATTCAAATCCGGAGAAAGCTTTACCAAAATAGGAAGGACACCCCGCCCCATCTCATACTCTACGCTTAGTGTTCTATTACGTTTTTGCAGCGCGCGCAATAATTCTTCAAGCTGGTCGGCCTGTTGTAGCTCCCGCAAGCGAGGTGTGTTTGGGGAGCTGACGTTGACGGCGACGTAGTCGGCAGCCGCATAGACTGTTTCAAAGCTCTTCAAGTAATCATGGACTGCTTGTTCAAGCGCAACTGCTTTACTCTTTCCGATGCTCACTCCCAGCACGCAACCCGGTCTGTCTCGGGCCACGCGTTGTGAAAATGCTTTCGCGCCTTCGTTGTTGAAGCCGGCGCGATTGATTAGAGCCTTATCCACCGGGAGACGAAACAGTCGAGGCCGTTCGTTGCCGGGTTGCGGTTGATAAGTGACCGTGCCTGCTTCAATGAATCCGAACCCCAGCGCGGCGAGCGATTGCAGGGCGATTCCATCTTTATCAAATCCTGCTGCGAGCCCAACCGGGTTGGCGAACGTCAATCCAAAACGCCGCAGCTTTCCAAAGGGGCTGCGCTGGAAGCGATCACCCAGCAGTGTCTTTGTAAGATTTGGCGCGAAAGAAAGGGAATGCAACGCCAATTCGTGGGCCCTTTCGGGGGGCAAGCGAAAGAGTAAAGGTCGCACCAATGAACGATAGAGCATTCCGAACTGTAGCCAGTGACAAGTGACAAACGACGAATTACGAGCGCCCAGGATTTTAACGTGTCACCCATCACTTGTCACTGATAACCTTAATTGTTAGTATCCCGCGAAATGGATTTCATTGAGAAAGCGCGCATTATGGATAGTCCGCGGATAAATCGCGCGCTTGCCCGCCTTGCTTCCGAAATTGTCGAAGAAAATCACGGCGCCGGAGACCTTTATCTGGTTGGTATTCGGCGGCGAGGTGTGCCGCTCGCGGAACGCATGGCGGACAAAATCGCCGACCTCGAAGGCGACCGGCCACCGGTGGGCATTGTGGACATCACACTTTACCGCGATGACCTTTCGACGGTTGGCGCCAAACCAATTGTTAACCGCACAGATCTTCCCGGCGACATTGAAAACCGTAACATCGTGCTTATAGACGACGTGCTTTATACCGGCCGCACTATCCGTGCGGCGCTCGATCAGTTGATAGATTTTGGCCGGCCACGACGCGTACAACTTGCCGTGCTTATCGATCGCGGCAAGGAGCATCGCGAACTTCCCATTCAGGCGGATTACATTGGTAAACTGGTGCCGACAAAGAAGAGCGAGATAATCAAAGTTATGCTTCAGGAATTTGACGAAGAAGAAGGCGTGGTCATTGTCGAGCGACCACCCGGGGAACCGACGTAGTTAACGGCGGCCAGCAATGGCCGCTTTTTTGTATCTTTAGTTAGTGGTCAGTAGTTGAAAGATGAACTTCAATCGTAAACATCTCTTAGGCATCCGCGAACTTGAAGCAGGTGAAATAACGCACCTGCTGGACACGGCCGAAAGCTTCCGTGACGTTTCGCGACGCGAAGTGAAAAAAGTTCCCGCTCTGCGCGGACGCACCGTCATCAATCTCTTCTTCGAATCGTCAACGCGCACCCGCACCTCATTTGAAATTGCCGCCAAGCGACTCTCCGCCGACGCAATCAACATAAGCGTTTCCACTTCCAGCGTGAGCAAGGGCGAGACGCTTCTGGATACTGCAAGAAATTTGGAAGCCATGGCGCCCGACTGCATTGTCGTGAGGCATTCTATGGCCGGAGCGCCCCAGCAGTTAGCAAGGATGGGGAACTCACCGATCATTAATGCCGGCGACGGCTCGCATGAACACCCCACCCAGGCATTACTGGACGCGTTAACCATTCGGGAGCACAAGGGGCGCATTGAAGGTTTGAAGGTGGCGATCCTCGGCGACGTGCTTCATTCGCGCGTTGCCCGTTCAAATATTCACTTGCTGACAAAGCTTGGTGCGACAGTCAGCGTCGCCGGCCCCGGTACGCTTGTGCCTGCGGAGTTTGGTGAACTTGTAGAACACGGAGTGCGGGTAGAGAAGGGAATTGAAGACGCAATCGAGGGCGCTGATGTGGTAATGATTCTCAGAATTCAACGCGAGCGCCAGGATGCTGCGTTTTTCCCGTCAATGCGCGAGTATGCGGTTCACTTTGGTCTTCATCCGAAGCATCTGGAGCGTGCTGCGCCGGATGCTATCGTGATGCATCCCGGGCCAATGAACCGGGGCGTCGAGATTGCGTCAGAAATCGCTGACGGCAGCCGCTCGCTGATTCTGGATCAGGTAACTAACGGCGTCGCGGTCCGGATGGCCGTGCTTTATTTGCTTGCGGGCGGCACACGCACTGAACTGGAGGAGAAGCCAGGGCATTGAGGCTGCAGGATTCGCACTGGTAACAAATGAAAATCCTGATTGCTAATGGCTATGTGATCGACCCGGCACAGGGAATCAATGCCGGGAGAGATCTGTTAATTGAAGACGGTCGTGTCGCGGGGCTGTTGGATAAAGGCGCGGCGGTTCCTGACGGAACTACACTGTTCGATGCTACCGGTCTAATCGTCGCCCCTGGTTTCATCGATCTCCATGCGCATCTCCGCGAGCCCGGAGCTGAATACAAAGAGACAATAGCCAGCGGGGCCGCGGCGGCAGTGGCGGGCGGTTGGACCACAGTCTGCGCCATGCCCAATACCGATCCGGTAAACGATAGTCCGGCATTAACGCGCTTCGTCATTGAACAGGCTCAGCGTGCACAGCTCGCCAACGTTTTCCCAATCGGCGCACTCACGAAGTCGAGTGAGGGCAAACAACTTTCCGAAATGGGAGAGATGAAGAAGGCCGGCATCGTCGCGGTCTCCGACGACGGTCGGTCGGTGCCAACAGCGGGAATTATGCGGCGGGCGATGGAATACGCA
>JALYSR010000001.1 GCA_030854715.1 Acidobacteriota bacterium | reverse complement strand
GCTCGGTGCTTTGTGGAGGCGGTATCTTCAGCGCCACTGCATCGCTCAACACCAGTTCGGATTTTTGCCCCGATGAATCTATTCGTCCTGACCGCGCGGTAACTATTCTCGTGCTTCCGTCAGCTTGCTGCGCGTAGATAAAGACGCGCTCCCACAATCCCTGGCTCTTGTCGCCATCTCTCACATAGATTACGTATCCAGGAATTTCAGTGTTGAAGGTACGAGGTTCTACGGGCGACTCCAGCTTTCGCAGTGCGCCTTCCACGGCTGCCCGGCGCAAGTCGCGCGCGGCTTGTGGAGCTTCCCTGAGGTGCAGGTACGCGGTCGCTCCGCTTGCCAGGGCCCCAATAACTAACGCAGGCCACAAGAGACTCCACGTGCCAACACCGGCCGCGCGGATCGCCACCACCTCGCTGTCACTACCCATCCGAGCAAAGCCGATTACAATTCCGGCAAGAACAGCCACAGGCAAAGTGAGTATCACGACGCTCGGCAGGAGGGCCGCGGCAATTTCTCCAGCCAGTGAAAACGGGAGGTCAGCATACAGTGCCAGCTCGGCAAACCGTCCGGACTGCTGCATGAACAGGATCGCCGTCAGCAATACGAGTGAGAGCAGCACGTAGGGCAGTGCTCCCTTGATCACATATCTGGCGATGAGCTTTCTGCCCGTAAACATCTAATGTAAGTTCTTAAGGTATGCTTCGTGGGACTATCGTTTATTGAAAGGTAGATCTTAACCGCGGCGGTCTCTCAAGCACGCGTCCGATAAGTTGATGTGTTAGCTCAGCAAGCTCGCGGTGAATACTCGCCGGAACCTCGCGCGACTCTTTCGCAAAAACGTATGGCGCAAGCTTCTGCGTCGCCCGCAATTGCGTCTGAAGCCGGATTGACAAGACGGCGCCCGCGCCCTGACTACAAGCGCGGCATCGAAACATAAGGTCCGGTCCCATGAAGGCTAGCTGGTGCTCGTTGAATCCCAGATGACATTCACCGCAACGACGGACGTCAGGGAGGTATCCCTCGAGCCTCAGCAACCACACTTCAAAGTATCTAAGAATCGTCTGTAGGTCGGGCTGCGATTGTGCAATGGCGTCGAGGCAAGCCTTCACCATTCGAAATAGCCTCTCGTTTGCCTCATACGGCGGCGAAAACTCAATTACGAGATCACCCATGTAGGCCAGCCCGGCGAGCGTTTCAGCGTTGCTCGAGAGATCGAAGTGTGACGTTACGATCTCAGCCTGGTTCAAAGATACGAGTTCCTGATTCTCTTTCTGGTAGTAGGTAATTCTGGTGAGAGTGAAAGGTTCGAGCGCCGCACCAAACCTGCTCTTGAGCTTGCGGCAGCCCTTGGCAACGCCACGGATGAGGCCGGCCGTCTGCGTTAAGCAGACGACGATCTTGTCAGCTTCGCCAAAGTTATATGTGCGTAAGACGAGCGCCTCAGTCTCGAGAACAGCCATTTCAAATACGACTCTCCACCCCTGACAACCTAGAAAGGAATAAAATACAAAATCCAACTCAGGACCAGGCCAATGAAAAGGAACTCAACAAACACTTTAAGTCCGTAGACTACGCGCTCCCTCTGGGTGTCCTTTGCCACGGTGCCGAAAACGACGGCGGTGAGAAGCGCAAAGACGGTCATCACTAAGAAGTGTCTCATGACTTCCTCCCCGCCGAAATGTCGAATGCATCCAACATCGCGAGATAATTCAGCAACCCCGCAATCAGCAGAAAAGTATTTCCATACTCATAAGTAGCGCGGGCCGCGTGAATAGGGTCATCGGCAAAACCAACGCCAAAAAACCAACAAGCTACGTAAAGCAAACCAGCCCCGAGATTGGCAATCATCGGCGGGAGTTGAAGCAAAGCGGATGATCCGGGTTCGCTGCCATTCATTGAAAACAGATGACCGCCCATCGAAAGTCCGCCGAGGAACGCAGCCCAGACGGCTCCCCCCAGGAGTATCGCTCGGACCCAACGTCCCTGAAGGAGATGTCCAAAGCCCGGGACAAACCATCCAACGATGCCCATCAGCCACGCTTTAGCCGGAGCACTTCCGCCAACCTGTAATTGTTCTTTTTCGTCCCTGCTCAAATCAACCTCCCGTAATTTTCATGCTTCTGTCAGCCACATCATTCCTAATCCTAATCTAAAGTTTTAGGTTAGCCATCGAATCCCAGCTATTCCTAACGCCTAAGCTTGCAC
>JALYSR010000347.1 GCA_030854715.1 Acidobacteriota bacterium | reverse complement strand
TCTCGTATTGGGCAGGTTTCGAGTGAAGCAGCTTCCGCCGCGCCGGCCGCGGCAGCTTGCTCATTGTGTAGCGCATGGCCTCAAACTTCATGCGGTCGAAGGCCGTGAAGTCGTCCTCGTTCTTGAGCAGAAAGTCCATGTCACCTTTGTACATCCGGTTGTTAATGGCCGTCTCGATGTGAAAGACGTTCAAGTGCTCATCAACAATTTTACCGAGCCGGTGGACTTTGTGGTTCAACTCCGAACGCGCGGGGTCCATATAGCTGTCTGAATCGCGAATCGTTTGTGGCTCGTGATGTGCACGCAGGGATTCGTAATCGCATAACCCCACAGCGACCGACTTGTGACCACCATCCATCGGAACGAGATTGATGTTGACGTAGATGAGCAGATCGCTTTCCGCAGCGCGGCGGTTTAACACCAAAGGTTCTTTGTGCTTCGACTCGCCAATCTTTATTAGCCCGTCGGTCCATTCCGCGTCGTGGTTGTAGTAGCGGTCGGGGTAGTAGGCGTCAAAGATTTTCTTTCCGACCATCCGCTTCATTTCCCACTCAGTCATCTTGCGGTGCAGGGAATTGGCAATAATGATGTGGACGTCATCGACGCCGTGACCGGCAAGCATATCCAAAACTATTTCGAGCACAGTTTGACGAATGTCGGGCGTGGCCATTGGCGGCAGTGGCAGACTGATGTCGTCGACGGCAACGGTCACGCGCATGCCCGGTTCGAGTTGAGCAAACAATGGATCGCAATCGTGCGGATGATTGAGCGCGTAGCGGATCGCTGCCTCCCGATTGGGCAGTCCCTTAATTGGCGGATTGGGATAGAGCACGCGCGTGCCTATGGGAAGATCTTCAAGTATGAAGTCTTCACCTGAGGGCATGATCCGCGGCGCGCTATCGCGATCGATGTAAACAATTGATTCGTGCGTTTTTCTTCTTAGCTGTAGGGCCATATTTTTACACTATTTACCAACCTTTCATTGACACTCATTTCAAGTTAAGTATCGGCCAATCATGATGAAGCGCAGTCTGTCGTAGGCGCATGTCCGGGTTGATTGCCGCCGGATGTCCGACGATGGAAAGCATTGGCAAGTCGCTCATGCTGTCGGTGTAAGCAAAGGAGTCGCTTAAACTAAGTCCCTCGCGCTCGGCAAACACTCTTATCCACGATGCCTTGGTAGCAGCCGCCATCACCGGAGGCAGCAGCCGCCCTGTTGCGACTCCGTTAACAAACTCCAGCCGGTTCGCAACGTAATCTGTGATTTCCAGATGTTCCATCAGAGGCTTAACGGAAACATCGAGAGCACCGGTTACGACAACCTGGCGCAGGCCCAGGCTGCGCGACTTCTCCAGCAGCTCGTAGGTGCCCGGAAAAACTGCCGGCTTAAGCACCGACAGGAAAAGGTCGTCGGCGAGGAAGCGCAGCCGATCTTCGGAAACGCCTTTGTATCTCTTGAAGTAGAGATCGTTAAAAACTTTCCGGCTGTATTGGTCGGTGACGGCAAAAACTGGGAGGCTAAGCAGCGTCGCGGCGCTCTTCTTGAAGCTGCGAAAAAGGCCGGGCTCATTCCTGGCGTAGAAACCCAGGGTGTGCACCAGATTGGTACTGACCAACGTGCCCTCGAGGTCGTAGAATGCCGCCGCTGCCAAACCTTCCTCCTGCGCTCTTACAAGTGCGATCGCCGCCTGCTTAACCGTTTGAAACGATTGATTGATTTTGGGGCTGCCAATATAACCCAAACCAGAGCATTTCTGGCAACGATAAAACCAGTGTATAGCGCAGCTATACAATGGGCCTGACAGAGTCGAGAAAGCCCAATAAAACGTGGGGTTGTCCACGCAACTTTCGTAGGATGAGTTGGTCCCGACGTGGATATCAGCGGTGGAGTTTTGGGAGAGGCGCGGGCTTGAGGGATAGATCGGCTGGGTTACGGTTGCTTAGCTCCCGCTCTTTTCAGCTCTTCGAGGGTGCGCTTATGTTGCTCCAGCTTCTGTCCGGCTTCCCCCAGTTTTCCCTGCGAGGTTAGGCGTTGATACTCATCAAACTCCTGCACGGCTTTGTTGATGAGTTGTTGCACATTTGGACTCGAGATAGGAGACGCCGAGGGTGCGGGAGCGCCTTCGGCGGGCTTGTCATTTTGCTGGTCCGGTTTCTGTTGTGCGGGCTGTCTGCCTGCCTCGCCGAAGAGGCTTGTCATCGCCTCGTCGAAACTCTGTCCATAACCTAAGCGATCCTGAATCGCCAGCACGACGAGCCTCAATTCGGGCATGGGACTGCTTTCGGCCTTGAGGTACACCGGCTCAACATAGAGAAGCGAACGACCGATGGGAATCACCAACAGATGACCGCGAAGCACATGAGAGCCCTGCTGATTCCATAGAGTGAATTGAGAGGACAGTTGTGAATTTTGATCTATGCGCGCCTCGATTTGTAACGGCCCGTCAATGAGTCGCGATTTCGGGAAGTTGTAGATCAAGAGTTTTCCGTAATGTTCGCCATCGCAGCGCCCGGCCATCCAGCCAATCATGTTGTTACGACCGGCGGGCGTAAAAGGCAGGATCAAGACAAACTCGTTATGGATCTGTTCGCCCGGCAGTTGCATCAGCACAAAATAGGGATCAATCGGCTGGGGCTGTTTTTTGCCCTGGTCGTCAATGCCAATCTGCTGGGCCACATTCCAAACGTCTTCGCGCTGGAAAAACACTTTCGCGTTTTGCGTATGATAGAGGCTATAGACTTCGCCCTGTACCCGAATGAGAGTCTCTGGGTAACGCACATGCGCGCGCAGATCGGCGGGCATCTGGCTCGCATCCACAAACAATGTGGGGAACGTAGCGCGATAGGTCGCGATTAACGGATCCTGTGGGTCGAAAACGTAAAAATGAGTGGTCCCGTTGTAGGCATCAATGACGACCTTAACGCTATTGCGAATGTAATTGATTGAATTGCCGCCGGCGTCATGATGACTTGAATAGGGGTAGGTCGACGATTCAGTGAAGGCATCTATTATCCAAAAAAGTCGGCCTTCATTGTTTACTACGATGTACGGATCGTTATCGTAGGTTAGAAAAGGCGCCAGTCCATTAACCAGTTCGCGAATGTTTCTGTGGATAAGGACGCGGCTTTCGGAATTGACGTCGTCAGAGAAAGGAAGCTTTGAAAGATCGCCCAGAGCCCATGCCAGAAGCATGCGGCGGGCGCGACCGCCAATTTGTATTCCTCCTGAACCCTGGTAACTGGTGTAGGTATTGGTTTCACCCTGCGGAAAGTCAAACTCCTTCTGGCGCGTCTTAACGTAAACGTCGGTGTTCGTTTCCTGGCCATAATAAATCTCAGGGCGAGTCACTTTTACGTCCTTTGAAGTTGACTCCACCGGCATGTTGGAAACGATGAAACGGGGCATGCCTTCCGGCGTGAATTCGTTGGCAGTATTCATCGTCACGCCGTAGCCATGCGTGTAAATCAATTTCTCGTTAATCCAATTGCGCGATGATTCAGGAAGTTTTTTGACATCGATTTCGCGCGGCGCGATCATTACCTGGCGCGTAGTGCCGCTAAGGCTATAACGGTCGACATCCACATCGGGAAAGTCGTAGTAAGTTCTGATTGCCTGAAGCTGTTTGAGCGTGTCCTGAAGTGCTTTCCAGTCCCAAAGCCGAATGTTTTCGAGCGTTGGGCGATTGGCGGCCAGATCAAGACCCTCAACTGAGTTCTCCGCCTGAAACTCCCGCAACTCCACCTGTTCGAGTCCAAAGGCCCGACGCGTCCAGGCGATGTTGTGTTCTATGTACGGTGTCTCCCGTCCCAGCTCATTCGGCTTAACAATAAAGCTAGTCACATAGGCCGGGACCATGTAAACGCCAATGACATAGACCACGATCGGCAAGGCAAGAGCGAGGAGCAAGAGTCGCAACCCACGTTTGCTGAAAGCGTTTATTACGGCAATCACAGCAGCAACGAGCAGGGCAATAGACACCAGATAGAGCGCCGGCAGCAGATAGTTAGCGTCGGTGAAAGTGACGCCGGAAAAAGTCTGATGGTCGTCCCACAGATATGGGAAACGGGAAAGATAGGTGCGCCACCCGAGCAACGCAAGAAAACCAGCTAAGGCCAACGAAACCGCCGCAAGGGATCTCCTGACGGTCCTTCGACCGGCAGCTTTCAACGCCGCTTGCGGTGCTGTGAGCAGTGAATAAACAACCGATGCGCAGAGAATGACGAAAGCCAGCGTGATTAACCAGGAGCTTATTAAGTCGTAGACGGGAAGCGAGAATAGATAAAAGCCGAGTGGCTTTTGAAAGATTGGGTCCGGGGACGCTGCGGCAGCTTGGTTGAAATAAAGCGCAAACGTTTGCCAGGCGCTTTTCATGGCGATTCCGTAAAACAGGCCAAACAGGATTGCCAGGACCCATCCAAGCGGCCGCACAAAACGTTCAGGCGAAAACTGAATGGGTTGATTGTTAACGATGATGGTTCGCTTCTCTATCGTCTGGGAGGCAAACGCACGCTCGAGCAGCCAAAAAGCAGTCCGAAGAATCAGAACCGTTAGTAAGACGAAGACCACGAACAATCCCACCTTCAACTTGAAGATGTACCAATAGACTGCTGAGAAACCGAGGGAAGCAAACCAGGCGGCAGAAAGATAAATCGAGAGAACCCGAGACAAAAGGATCAGGACGAGCACGACTGCACCAATAAGCCAACGCCGCCAGCGCCATCTTTTCGGTGGGCCAACATCGATAACTTCGTTATCTCGCAAAGGGAAGGATTCGCTCACGCGCGCTTAGCATACTCTCGATTGGCGGTCCACTCAAACATGAAGGAAGAGGTGATCCCGTAACCCGGAAGACTCATGAACGAACCCAGTCAATACAGAACCGAGCGCGGTAGCGCCGGATGCCAAAGTCAATTTCAGTATCAGGCTATACGGCCTGGGCTTGTTGCCACGGTAGACTCCAGCATCCGGCGCTACCGCGCTCGGTTCTGTAAAGGGTTGAATTGACAGCGCAGTAACAGCTACATCCCTCGAGGAGTAGATTTCTTGTCGCGCCATGCCTGTGTATAATGACGGCGACGCAAACTTGTCTAGAGTCGCTCTACAACCAACGCCTAACAGAGAAACCAGGTCACACATCAACTCGTAATAGAATTCCATAAATGTTAGCGCCAGAAACAGTTTTACAGAGCCGCTATCGCATCATCCGGCAGCTTGGGCAGGGTGGTATGGGCGCCGTTTATGAAGCGCTGGATCAGCGGCTTGATGCCAGGGTTGCGTTGAAAGAGACGCTGTTTACCGATGAGAAGGCTGATCAAGCGGCCAGGAAAGTTGAAAAGGCTTTAGAGACTAGAAAGATCGACGCACCTCCGGTCCCTACGCCGGCGCCGCGAGTTGCCGATCGATACACCCCGCCACCAAACCTTCCCGCACAGTCGGCTTCGCCGCAGATTAACGAGCCCGATCTGCCGCGCCTGCGAGGACGCCGCGGACAAACCGGCGGTACCTCGATAAGAAACTTTCCGGACGGCAGGCAAGTGATCACTAATCCTGATGGTACACGAGTGGTAATTTTCCCCAATGGAGCGCGGCGCGTTTTTCGGCCCGGCGAAAGAAACCAGCAGAGAAGGAATTGAGCACCAAACTTGACTGGCTGGCAGTTGTCTTCCCAGCTTATCGCCACAATTCTTTGCTCCTAACAGGAGAGCGTCAAGAGGATGGATTATGAAATTGACCAAGACAAAGAGATGGCTTAGCTGCGTCCTGACCACGGTTCTCCTGAACTCAGCATTCACATTGGCCGTGGGCCGCGCCGTTGAAGTCGTGAAGAACCCGATTCGGATTACCCCCGCGGCTCCGGTATTTGACGAGACAACCCGGCTGGCCGAGTTAGCTCGCCGACGTGCGCGGGTGGGCCAATCCATCGGAGCCAAAGCAATCCTGATTCTCTTCAGCACCGAGCCGCGCGTTTACGCCAATGACGTCGACTATGAATACAGGCAGGAAAACAATCTCTACTATCTCACGAATCTAAAACAAAAGGGCGCTACCCTGGTGCTCGCGCCGAGCAATGAGTCGCTCGCGGAAATATTATTTCTCCCGCGCCGCAGTCCATCGGCTGAGACCTGGACCGGCCACATGTACAGTGCAGCCGAGGCAAGTCAGATCTCCGGTATTAAGGAAATTTGGGACGCCAGTGAGTTTCAGCCGTTCATACAGGCCCTCCGCAACCATCAGCCTTATCGACCTCAAGCCGAAAAGATTTTGTTGTCGTCGAAGACGGCGTCGGCCGATAGCAGCGCGCCTTCTGGGTTTGAGAAATTGTTTGCGGACGCCGGTAAGAACGAGGCCGAGCTCTACTTTCTGGCTCCCGGATCAGGTGAGAGCCGGGAATACAGGCAGGAGCAACGCTTCGCGGCCGATTGGACCGGATCGCCGTCAGGCTACAACCTCAAGAATGCGTCGCCGATCTTTTCCGAAATGCGACTGCGAAAGTCGCCGCTGGAAATCGCGCTGATGCAGCATGCGATCGACATTACAACTGAAGCGCACGAACGCGCCTGGGCAAACGCAGCCGAAGCAAAGTGGGAGTATGAGGTTGACGCCCAGGTGGCCTACACCTTCAAACTGCGCAACGCGGACCACTGGGGTTATCCGTCAATAGTTGGCTGCGGGCCCAACGCCACTACTCTCCATTACGAAGAATCGCAGGGACAAGTAAAACCGGGGGACCTGCTGCTGATGGACGTTGGCGCTGAATATGAACACTACTCAGCCGATGTGACGCGTACATTTCCTGTCAACGGTAAGTTTTCGCCTGCCCAGGCGGCCATCTATCAGATTGTATATGACGCGCAGGAGGCTGCGGCGAAGGCTGCTCGTCCCGGGGCCCTTGTTTCAGATGTCGATCGGGCTGCGACGGAAGTGATTAAGGACGGCTTATTAAAACTGGGCTTAATCACAGATCGAAACTCGTCGCAATATCGCATCTGGTTTATGCACGGCACATCACACTGGTTGGGAATGAATGTGCACGACGTCGGGTTCTACGGCACGAAGCTGGAGCCTGGGATGGTCTTCACCAACGAGCCAGGTATCTATCTGAGACTGGACGCGCTTGATAATTTGCCTAAGACGCCCGACAACGAAAAATTTATCGCGGCCGTCAGACCTGCGTTTGAGAAATACAAAGGCATCGGCGTGCGCATAGAAGACGATATGCTGGTAACGCCGGAAGGTGTGAAGTGGATGACCGAGGCTCTGCCGCGAAAGATTACGGATATCGAAGACTTCATCGCGAAGGCGCGCCGTGAGCGGTAGCGAGGACTTTAAGTCTGGTTTACTTCCTCAGGGATTTTAAGGCTGTGCGAAACAGGCCGTGCTTTGGTGGAGATTCGCCGGGTGCAGTGCTCGCTTCCGCCTCCAACGCAGTGAAAAACTGCGAGGCCATCATCTTAGCTGTACCCTGAATCATGCGCTGGCCCACGCTGGCAATCGTGCCACCCAACTGGAGATCGCCCGTGTATTTGATCAATGTTCCTTCGCCTTGTGCCTCGAGATCTAGATCGCCTGAGCCCTTCAGGAAGCCCGCCCCACCTTTACCCTCGACGACGATGCGGTAATGTTCCGGCGGGCGCATGTCTTCAAGCCTGACGGTTCCTGTGAAAACACCTTTGATAGCCCCAATCCCGGCACGAATAGTTGCTGAATAAGTGTTCTCCGCGGTTTTGTCGAGACGCTCGCAACCAGGGATGCAACGTTGTAGAACTTCAGGATCGACCAGCGCCTGGTAGACGCGTTCGCGAGGAGCGTTTAGCTGATGCGTGCCTTCGATCTTCATAAGGCAGGTGCCGGGTGCCGGGGCCCAGGTGCCGGTTTAATTCTAATTAAGGAATTCCCCAGCGCGTAGAGTTGTCGGCCGAGCGAGGCGATGGCAGTAGGACTAAGACTTAGTTGGTCTAACGAGATGTAGTTTAGTCTAGCGGCTATTTCTAGTTGCGTCTCCAACTCAGCTAGGGACCCCTGGGCCATTGAGAAGTGGTGTAGGTAGTCCTTGATGTGTTCTCTGGCACGGCCCTCAGCGATATTTGATGGGATGGAGACGGCTGCTCGCTGAATTTGGCTCGCTAATCCGTAGTTTTCGCGCTTTGGAAACAGTTGATTGAAACGATAGGTTTCTGCCACTAAGTCCATCGCCGCCTGCCACACTCTCAAGTCACGGAAGCTATTTACCATGATCTTCTACGCAGCACCCGTCACCCGGCACCTGTCACCGCCTTTTGGATTGCGCGCTTTGTGTAAACCTGCGCCAAGTGTCCACGATAGTCCTCTGATGCGTAGAGATCTGAGTTTAGATCCACTCCGTCGGTCGAGTGCGACGCTGCTTCGGCGATGGTTCGGTCGTTGAGCATCTTACCCTGAAGTGCATTCTCAACCGCAGCGGCTCGATAAGCTTTAGACGCCACGCCCGTGATCCCTATCGCCGCCGATTGACAGGAGCCGTCAGTGCCGAGTTGCAGCGCGGCTGCGACTCCCACCACTGCAAAACCGGACGCCGGATGCCGGACCTTCTGGTAAGAATGACCGAAACGTCCGGCGGGTTTTGCGATGCGAATCTCGCGAAGGATTTCGCCCGCAACGAGCGCTGTAGTGAGTAGATCGACGAAGAAGTCATCGGCTTTGATCGTTCGCTCGCCGCCTGGGCCAACAGCTATCATTTCGGCGTCGAGAGCGATAATCGCGGCCGGCCAATCACCGGCTGGATCGGAATGCGCAACGCTACCGCCAATCGTTCCTTTGTTTCTCACCTGCACATCGCCGATGTGCGAGGCACAGTCGGGCAGCAACGGGCAAATCTTTTTCAGTAGCGTTGAAGACTCGAGTTCATAGTGGGTCGTCATCGCACCGATGAGGATCTTATTGCCTTCCTCACGAATGTAGGAAAGGTCTTTGATACGGCCGATGTCGACGAGCAACGACGGTTGTGCCAGGCGCAACTTCATTGCTGGTATCAGACTGTGTCCACCCGCAAGTACCTTGGCTTCGTCGGGATTCTGCGCCAGCAGCATTAGTGCTTCCTCTATCGTGGATGGGGCTTCGTAGTTGAATTGTGCTGGAATCATCGTGCGATCTCCTCTCCTGGGACCGCGGACTTCTCGTCCGCATGGTTGGTCAGCTGGCCCTTACGGCAACGAGTGGCGGCAGGGAAAATATTTGTGGGCTTAGCGCTCCTTGCGGGCCAGACGCCCGCGGTCACGGCATTAACTCGAAGCATTGATGAGTCTCCAGATATTTTCGGGCTTCACCGGCATGTCGAGATGCCGAACACCGAAGGGTGACAGCGCATCGACGATCGCGCCCACGATCGCCGGCGTGGCGCCAATCGTTCCGGCTTCGCCGACGCCTTTGACGCCGAGCGGATTGACTGGCGAAGGCGTTACAGTGCGGTCCAACTCAAGCCAGGGAATTTGCGTGGCGCGCGGAATGGCATAGTCCATCAGAGTTCCCGTCACTAGCTGACCCTGTTCGTCGTAAACAACTTCTTCATACATTGCCTGGCCAATGGACTGAACTATTCCCCCGTGCAATTGCCCATCCACCAGCATCGGGTTAATTACGTTCCCGCAATCGTCGACCGCAACATAGCGCAGAATCTTTATGTCGCCGGTCTCGCGCTCGATCTCAACTACGACAATGTGGGTGCCAAACGGGAAAGTAAAATTCTTTGGTTCGAAAAAGTAAGTGGCTGAAAGTCCCGGTTCGGTATCTGGTGGAAGTTCTTTGGCAAGATGAGCAGCAAGCGCAACATCCTGAATCGTCAAACTCGACTTACCTTCTGTCTGCGGTTCGGGCAGCGCGGCTGCTGGCGCTTCACCGACGGGAACAACCGGTTCAGATTCGCCCATGGCGGCCGCAGCCCGCGCAGCTTGCAAAGAGTAACGGCCACTTTCAAACGCGAGATTTGAAGCGTCCGCTTTCAGCATGTGAGCCGCAATTTTATTTGCTTTCTCTTTAAGTTTCTGAATGGCGATGAGCACCGCTGTGCCGCCGACTGCGGTAGCACGACTGCCAAAGGTGCCGATGCCATATTGGACAATGCCGGTGTCGCCATGAATCACTGTGACGTCATTTAAATCAACGCCCAGCTCGTCGGCGGCAATCTGTGCAAACGAAGTTTCCTGTCCCTGACCATGCGGCGACGCCCCGGTCAGCACAGTGACTTTGCCGGTTGGCTCAATGCGCACAGTCGCACTTTCCCAGCCGCCCGCGGGCATCGCCGCGGATGGCCCAAGAGCACAGATCTCCACGTAGGTCGAGATGCCGATGCCAAGAAGTCTGCCTTCTTCGCGCGCCTTTTTCTGTTCCGCGCGTAACTTTGCGTAGCCAACAATCTCCTGCGCCTTGTTTAATGCGGCTTCATATTCGCCGCTGTCGTAATCGAGGCCGGTCGCAGTGTGAAAAGGAAACTCGTTTGCGGCAGGGAAGTTTTTGCGTCTGACTTCAGCGGGATCAATTCCCAGTTCAGCAGCAACCAGATCGATTGCCCGCTCGACCACGTAGGTTGCCTCCGGGCGACCGGCCCCACGATATGCATCGGTGGCCATCTTGTTTGTGAAACAAGCGGTGACGTTAATTTGAATGGCGGGAATCTTATATGCCCCTGAAAGCATTAAGCCCGTGAGGGTCGGGATAGCGGGCGTCAGCAATTGATGATACGCGCCGAGATCGGCGAATACGTTGTAACGCAGGCCCGTCAGCGTACCGTCGTTTTTACAACCAATCTCGACGTATCCAATCTGGCCGCGGCCGTGAATCGTCGACTGCATGTTCTCACGGCGGCCTTCGATCCACTTCACCGGTTTTCCTAACTGTATTGAGATCCATCCGAGCAGAGCCTCTTCGGCATACACGTTTAGCTTCGATCCGAATCCACCCCCAACCTCGGGTGTAATCACGCGAAGCTTATTTTCCGGGATGCCAATCATCAGTGCTAACTGAGTTCGCAGCAGGTGTGGAATCTGCGTTGACGACCAGACGGTCAAGTCTTCCTCGCCGGGGAAATAACGCGCCAACACTCCACGGCCTTCCATCGCAATCGGGGCGAGCCGCTGATGTACGATGCGTTGCTTGAGCACGCGGTCCGCGCTTGCGAGCGCGGCGTCGATGTCGCCTTCACCGGCGGTCAGTTTGTAAGCAATGTTGTCGCTAAAGTTCTCGTGAACTACCGGCCCACCCTTCGCCGCTTCTTCAACGTCAACGACCACGGGCAGGTCTTCGTAGTCGACCATCACAAGATCGATGGCGTCGCGTGCAGCATATGCATCGGTGGCGACCACGGCGGCGATTGGATGGCCGACGAAGAAAACTTTATCCTGGGCCAGCACGCGGTAGTCGGGAACTTTCAAACCCGGAAGGGCGCTGGCGCAGGGCACTGGCCCAATCTTCGCAACATCCTTGCCCGTGTAAACGGCCACCACACCGGGTGCCTTGAGTGCCTCGGTGGTATCGATGCCATTGATTCGAGCATGGGCATAGACAGAACGGACAAAGGCGACATGGAGCGTGTCGGGAAGCCGAATGTCGTCGACGTAGTGTGCCAGGCCCTTAATCAATCGCGGATCTTCAGTTCGCTTAACTCTTTGGCCGACGTATCTATTAGCCATAAATCCTCTTCCGAAATTAGATGTTTAGACGGGGACTTGTCCGCCGTCGGCAGCACAAGTGCTGCCTCTAAACGAGCTGCTTTATGCATTCGCTTTCTTCGCAGCATACTCAACCGCCTCGACGATGTGTTGATAGCCCGTGCACCGGCAGAGATTGCCTTCAAGCCCATGACGTATATCTTCGCGCGAGGGACTGTCATTACGATCGATGATTTGAGTAGCCGCCATAATCATGCCGGGGGTGCAGTAACCGCATTGCAAGCCGTGGCGTTCCCAGAATCCTTCCTGCACCGGATGTAGCTCGCCATTTGTCATCAGCCCTTCGATGGTAGTTACCTTGGCCCCGTCTGCTTGCACCGTTAACATCGTGCACGACTTGACGGCCTGGCCGTCGATCAAAATGGTGCAGGCACCGCATAGAGATGTCTCACAACCAATGTGAGTGCCGGTCAGGCCGAGCACGTCGCGCAGGTAATGGACCAGCAGCAGACGCGGTTCCACCTCGTGCTTATGGCTGATGCCGTTGACACTGATGCTGATAGCCTTCTTCATAAGCTACCTCACTTCTTTTTTGTTTTAAGGAAGACGAAAGTTCTACCAACGTTTTCTCCGGCGTTTTCTGCCGAAGCTTCGCGAAGTTTCTATGTCAGTTTGGAACCAAAGTCAATGGCAATCCGAATCGTCTAGGAAATCAGGTTGTTTACATATGCGAATGACTGGGCCTTGACTACTGTATGATGCCGAAAGGCGTTGAGCACCGCAGGTGCTC
>JALYSR010000336.1 GCA_030854715.1 Acidobacteriota bacterium | reverse complement strand
GTACATAGTTGACCACTGTGATCTATTGATTGCACTCCGCGACGAGAATTCATCAGGTGACGAGAGCGGTGAAGCCGCGACCATTGCTTACGCCCGGAAAAAAGCACGGCCGGTGATTAAGATTTCGGCGGCCGCGCCGCACGACATCTCTGTCGAGGGAGGTCACGGACTGAACGCGCGATCTATTTCCGGCATCGAGCGCTTTAACGCTTTCACTGTTGCCGCCGCCGAGCAGGAAGCTTACATCTCTAACCTTTGTGCCGAACTTTTTAAGGAGAAATACGGTCTGCCGGATGAAGCTAAAAGAGAGGCGCGAGAAGGTCTTATGCCTTTCTACGTGCGAGCTTCAAATCTGGCGAAGGGCAATCAGAAGCTTTATCGCCGGGCGGGACTGCTGGTTTATTCGTTTTCTGCCCTGGCCGTAGCCGCCGTTGCCATTGGCACCTTAGTCCACAGCCTTTCACCCTGGGCATTCGCGCTCGAGTTACTTCTTCTGCTTTCTATACTTACCATTGTCTTCTATGCCAACCGGCGGCGAACTCACAAACAATGGATTGAGAGCCGCTTTCTCGCAGAGCGTATTCGCGCCGCCATCTTTCTGGCCGTCTGTGGTGTCGAGGCTTCACAGATCTCTGCGCCTCCTTACATGGGGTCTGCCGACCAACCGGATGAATGGATGGTCATGACCTTCAATGAAATCTGGGACCGCCTCCCGGCGCGGAACGGATGCGCCGGGGAGTTTTGCACGGTCTTTGAAAGTTTTGCGCGCGAGAGCTGGATACAGGATCAGATCGAGTTTCATGAAAAGAAGGCGCGAGATTCTGAACGGATGAGCCGTCTGCTCGAAAGAGGCGGCATCGTTGCCTTCGGTCTGGCCTTGATGGCTGCCGCGCTCCATCTGATCCTTTTTGCTTTGCATATCGAGTGGTTGGGAAGAACATTGATCCTGGCAGCCATCTCGCTCCCTGCCGTCGGCGCGGCCATCGGCGGCATTCGCACACATCGGGAATACTCACGCCTGGCGAAGCGAAGCAACAACATGGCGATAAATTTAAGAAGACTCGACGAGCGTTTTTCCTCTGCCAGCGACCCACAGACTCTTGAGTCTTTACTCCAGGAAACGGAGCGCTTGATGTTGCTGGAAACACAGGACTGGCTGATGCTCATGAGGTTCGCCAAACTGGAGACTGTCTGACGCAGCTCCCAACTCGCGTGTTGAAACGAACCTCTGGTAGACGAGAGCTGTATGTGATAGATATGGCCGTCTCACCTGAAAGCAGCTTGCTAGCCGTCTCCGGCGATGGAAGAGTTGGACTGCCGGTGGGAGAGGTCCGGCTGGAGAACGACGCCATTTTGCCGCTTCAAGGGCTGAACCCTTTCGTCATCGAAACCGCGACCGAGTTTTCTGGAGGTATCTAATGCTGCGCCGTGATCTGACTTTTCGTGTGTTCATCAGCTCAACGTTCGGCGATTTGATCGCTGAGCGAAATGCGCTCCAAGAACATGCCTTCAAGAACCTTCGCAACTACTGTCAACAGCTGGGCGCACGGTTTCAGGCAATTGACTTGCGATGGGGTGTCAGCGAGGAGGCGGCTCTGGATCAGCAGACAATGAACATATGTATGCAGGAGTTGAGACGATGTCAGGAAGTCTCGCCACGTCCCAACTTCATGGTGCTGTTGGGGGACCGCTACGGTTGGCGACCGTTGCCACCGCAGATCCCAGCAGAAGAACTTGAACGCCTCTTCGGGGCTATGACCGAGCAAGAGAAGACAGAAACCAAGCAATGGTATCGACGCGACGACAATGCGGTGCCACCGGAATATGTCCTCCAGCCGCGGACAGGAGAGTATGAAAACTACGATCGATGGGCTGAAACCGAAACCCGTCTGCACGAGATTCTGCTACGCACCGCACGAAGAGTGCTCCCGTCGAATGACAAGGCGCTGAACAAATACTCGGATTCCGCGACACATCAGGAGATCCGCTGCGGAGCATTGCAGGGGGAAAACCTAGCCAAGAATGTCTTCGCCTATTTCCGCTCCATCGATGATTTGCCTCAAGACGACCAGGCGAGAGACTACCGTGACATCAAGGACCACACTGTGGACACAGAAGCGCATGCTCGGCTGCTGGCTCTCAGAGCCGAGCTTAAGGTGGCTCTTCCTCGTCACCACGTCTATGAATACTCGGCCCAGTGGCAGAACGTGTCGCCCGTTTCATCACTGCAAGCGTTGTGCGATCGAGTCGAGAGTGATCTTCGGTCAATTATTGAAGAGGAACTTGCCTCTTCTCAAACGCTGGCCACCGAGACGGTCGACAAGTCTAACAAGGCGCCCTCCGAACAAGAACTACACGAGCTTTTCGCTGATGATCGAATGGCGACCGGAAAGATACTTGAGCAATATTCGTTTGATGCGGGCATGCTACAGACTATCGCCAATTACATGGCTTCTCCCGCGGAGCATCCACTTGCCGTGTGTGCTGAGGCTGGTGCGGGAGGGTCGGCATTGATGGCGCTTGCGGTTCAGCGCGCACGCGAGCGATACCCATTCGCCCACGTCATCGCTCGTTTTGTTGGAGTCACCCCCGCTTCAACGGACGGCAAAAGCCTTCTGATCGACTTATGTCGGCAATTGGGGGAGTGTTACACGGAGCAAGACTTGAGCATTCCTCCAGAGGAAACAGACTTATTCGTCGAACTTCAGAAAAGACTTCGATTGGCAGCCGCCAGCGCCCCTGTCATTCTGTTTCTCGATGGATTGCAGAACCTGATAGGATCGAATTCCGTCCTTGCACTTGAGTGGCTGCCTACAGATCTCCCCAGCCGCGTCCATATCGTTGTAGTCGTGTCCTCAAGTCCAAGCAAATGCTTGTCCGCAATCAAAGCCAGATTGCCCGAGCACAACCAAGTGCATCTAAAATCTCGAGAGACAATCGCACACGACCGGGTTGCGGAACTTCTCGACCTCTCGCTCAGGGCCGGCAGGAGAACATTACAAAATGATCAACGCACTAAGATTCTCCAGACCGTCGACGATGCCGTATTAACTCCTCTTTACCTTAAGGTCCTCCAGAGTTTCGCCTTCGAGGAGGCAAGACAGTGGCACTCATACGAGGGCGTTCCCGAATACAACGGGAAGCCTGGCTTTGCTAGCGACATCCGAGGCATTCTTTCTGACATCCTATGGCGGGTCTCGCAGAGAGGGAAACACGACGAGGTCCTCGTTTCTCGCTGTTTGGGATATTTGGCCGTTTCACGGATGGGGTTGGCCGAAGACGAACTCCTCGACATCCTCGCGCGCGATGTTGACGTGTATGACCGATTCTTGAGGTTTTCCTTCCACCCTCCTCCGGATCTTGTGATGTGTGTCGCCAAGCATCTATCCGGTCTGGCGTCCGTAGTCGCAATTGGGCATAACTCTTTGCCAAGCAGCACTGTGACGGCGGAGGCTTCTCTCGCAGACATGCGCAGAAACAGCACGCGCTTACGTGCCTTTCTCAGCCAAGCCCTTTCGCAACCTGACGGACCACGCCTGCCTGTAGCCGTCTGGGCTCGTCTGCATTTTGACCTCGCCCCCTACATTGCCAGGAGGATTGTGGATGGAACATGCCTGTTGGACTTTTTTCATATTGAACTACGGAGCATCCTGCTGGACGAATACCTATCACCAGCGCAGAAACTGGAGTGCCATCGGCGACTAGCCGAGTATTTTGATCGCCAACCCATCTGGATCACGAGAAAAGAGGGGCCGGTCGCCAACTCTAGAAGAATCTCCGAACTACAGTATCACCAACGCACAACAGCGGAGCTATGCCAAACAAAAGCATCTTCATAAAATGGTCGCGTCGAAGCTCAAAGAAGAAACATTGAGGCGTGAAATACCGGCTTCCCTGAATTGGGTGAAGTGACCAGCATGCATTCCAACGCTTGGAGTTGTCGTAAATGACTGCCACTTGGAAGACCGTCCGTGTCTTCATCATCAGCACCTTCCGCAACATGCACGCGGAGCGGGACCATCTGGTCAAGGTCGTCTTCCCGGCGCTGCGTGAACGGCTGGAAAGTATCGGGTTCACTCAATTGACATTGGCCTGCGCTGGGGCTTCAACAAATAGCACCCGACAACGATTAGGCACCCGATGTCTGCCTGCGGCAGATTGACGAGTGCCGCCCGTTCTTCGTCGGTCTGCTCGGCGAGCGCTATGGCTGCGCATCCTCTCCGTCGCGCCGCTGCTTCTCGTCACAATCCACCGCCTGCACGTTGGCAAATCAATGAGCGCTCTATTTTGATGGAAAGGTGTAGACTTCTCCGCGAATGATCCAACCAATGCCGGAGCACAATCTACCGCGAGTAATCCGCGTCTTTGTCTCTTCGACCTTCCGCGATATGCAGGCGGAGCGGGATTACCTGGTGAAGTTTATCTTTCCGCAGTTGCGCAAGCTCTGCGAATCACGCGGCGTGACTTGGGGCGAAGTAGATCTGCGCTGGGCATCACCGATGAAG
>JALYSR010000329.1 GCA_030854715.1 Acidobacteriota bacterium | reverse complement strand
AGGTGCGCAACATTGCCGACGTAACCACGGCGGTGGCCAACGGCGACCTCTCCAAAAAAATCACAGTCGACGTTAAAGGCGAGATTCTCGAACTGAAGAACACCATCAACACGATGGTGGACCAGTTGAACTCCTTCGCCTCGGAAGTGACGCGCGTGGCGCGTGAAGTAGGTACCGAAGGAAAACTTGGTGGCCAGGCCCAGGTGATCGGCGTGGCCGGCACCTGGAAAGACCTGACTGACAATGTGAATTCCATGGGCAGCAACTTGACTGATCAAGTGCGAGGTATTGCACGCGTGGTTACTGCCGTTGCCAACGGCGATCTTGAACGCAAGTTGACCGTGGAGGCAAAAGGAGAAATTGCGGAACTGGCTGACACAATCAACAACATGACCGACACCCTCGCCATCTTCGCCGACCAGGTTACATCTGTTGCGCGCGAAGTAGGCGTGGAAGGAAAACTCGGTGGTCAGGCAAACGTCCCGGGTGCCGCGGGCACATGGCGCGATCTGACCGACAACGTTAACGGCCTGGCGGCTAACCTCACCACGCAGGTGCGTGCTATTGCTGAGGTCTCCACCGCGGTGACCAAAGGTGATCTGACGCGATCGATTACGGTCGAGGCGCAGGGCGAAGTGGCAGCGCTCAAAGACAACATCAACGAGATGATCCTCAATCTCAAAGACACGACCCAGAAAAACATGGAGCAGGACTGGCTCAAGACTAACCTGGCACGATTCACCAGAATGCTTCAGGGTCAACGCGACATGACTACCGTTGCGCAGATGGTGCTTTCCGAACTGGCACCCCTCGTAGATGCGCAGCAAGGAGTCTTCTATGTAAATACAAGCTCAAACGGCCAGCCCGTGATGAAGCTGTTGGGTGGTTACGCCTACAAGAAGCGCAAGAACCTGGCGAATGAATTCCACGCCGGCGAAGGTTTGGTGGGACAATGCACCATCGAACGCGAAAGAATTCTGGTTACCAACGTCCCTTCAAACTACGTGTACGTCGCTTCGGGTCTGGGTGAAGCGCCCCCGAATAACATCGTCGTGCTGCCGGTGCTCTTTGAAGGTGACGTAAAAGCGGTCATCGAACTTTCAACCTTCAAGACTTTTAGCGATACCCATCTGACGTTCCTCGATCAACTGACCGAGAGCATCGGAATCGTGCTGAACACCATCGCCGCCAACACACGCACTGAGGACCTGCTGCTGCAATCTCAGTCGCTCGCCGGAGAGCTACAGAGCCAGCAGGATGAATTGAAGAAAACCAACGAGCAACTTGAGAAGCAAGCCGAATCGCTGCGTGAGTCGGAAGAGTTATTAAAGAGCCAGCAGGAAGAACTTCAGCAAACAAACGAAGAGTTGCAGGAGAAAGCGGAGCTGCTTGCCCGCCAGAAGGCCGAAGTGGAGGCCAAGAACCGCGAGGTCGAAGAGGCCCGCTGGGAAATGGAAGAAAAGGCCGAGCAACTGGCGCTCACTTCCAAATACAAGTCGGAATTTCTGGCCAACATGTCACACGAGCTGCGCACGCCGCTCAATAGCATGTTGATCCTGTCGCGACAGCTGGCGGAAAACAACGACGAGAACCTCACCGAGAAACAGGTGCAGTTCTCAGAAACTATCCACTCCTCCGGATCTGATCTGCTTTCCTTGATCAATGACATTCTCGATTTGTCGAAGATCGATGCCGGAATGATGGGCATCGAGGTTAGTGAAGTTTCGATCGCCGACATGGCCGAGCAATTAGAGCGCAGCTTTCACCAACTCGCGGCGGACAAGAACCTCGAGTTTCTCATCGAGCGGGACGAGAAGTTGCCTCCGAGCGTTCGGACCGACGATAAACGCGTGCAGCAGGTGCTGATGAATCTGCTCTCGAATGCATTTAAGTTTACCGAGCAGGGTAAGGTTATTCTTAGTATAGGTCCGGCGGCCGGGGACGAAACCTATCACCTCGAATCGCTCAACCGCGCCTCTGATGTTATTGCCTTCTCCGTTAGAGATACCGGCATCGGCATTCCCATGGACAAACAGCGGATTATCTTCGAACCCTTCCAGCAAGCGGATGGCACTACCAGCCGCAAGTACGGCGGCACTGGTCTGGGACTATCCATTAGCCGCGAGATTGCGCGTCTATTGGGAGGCGAAATTCGCATGATCTCGACACCCGGCGAGGGGAGCACGTTCACCTTTTATCTACCGCGCAACTACGTGCCGGCGGGAGCTACGAACGCGCAGGCCACTCAGTCGAGACAAAGAGACGTCAAGGAGATCGAAGCTGCCTGGACGCCGGTAGACTCTTTCGACAGCGAAGCCATGGCCCTGTTGTCCAACGAGTCTGCCGCCATTCTCGACGACCGTAACGACATTCAGAGCGGCGATCGGGTGGTGCTCATTGTTGAAGACGATATTAGTTTTGCCGGAATCCTGCTGGATATGGCGCGGGAGAAGGGGTTCAAGGGTTTAGTAGCGACCAATGGGACGATGGCGTTAGCTCTGGCACATAGATACAAACCCGCAGCCATCACCCTCGATATTCGTTTACCTGATCGTGATGGATGGACCGTGCTTGATCGTTTGAAGCACGATCCGGAGACCAGCCATATCCCCGTCCACATCATTACGGTCGAGGAGGAGCGGCAGCGGGCGCTGAAACAAGGCGCCTTTAACCACGTGCAAAAACCCGTCACTCGCGAAGATCTGGGTAAGGCTTTTGACGACATCGGAGAATTTACACAACGGGTTCGGAAACTGCTGGTAGTTGAAGACGACGACGTGCAGCGCATGAGCGTGGTTGAATTAATTGGCAACGGCGACGTCAAAACTACCGCAGTGGCCACCGGCCAGGAAGCATTGGACATCTTGAAAGACGAGAGATTCGATTGCATGGTGCTGGATCTCAGGCTGCCCGACATGTCAGGCTTCGAACTAATTGAGAAGTTGCAAACCGATCTCGGCCGCCACGATCTGCCGATCATCATCTACACCGGCAAGGAATTAACGCGGAAGGAGGAACTGCATCTTAAGAGAGTCGCCGATGCGATCATCGTCAAGGAGGCAAGCTCTCCTGAACGGCTACTGGCCGAGACTGCATTATTCCTCCATCGCGTCGAAGCGAATCTGCCGGAGCTCAAGCGACGTATGCTGGCGAAGTTTCATCGTACCGATCCGGTGCTGGCTGGTCGCAAGGTGCTGGTGGTCGATGACGACGTGCGAAATATCTTCGCCCTAACCAGTGCGCTCGAGACCCACAACATGCAAGTGGTACACGCCGAGAATGGTCAGGAAGGCATAGACCTATTGAAAGCTACTCCAGACATTGAAGCGGTGCTGATGGATATCATGATGCCGGAGATGGACGGTTACGAAGCGATTACAGCGATCCGCCAGATGGAAGAATTCAAACAGCTGCCAATCATCGCGCTGACCGCCAAAGCGATGAAAGCCGATCGCGATCATTGTCTCGAAGTCGGCGCGTCAGACTATATTTCGAAGCCGCTGGATATCGATCAGCTCCTGTCACTATTGCGGGTTTGGCTATACCGTCAGGAAGAGACCAAGTGAGCAGCGTCTCAACAGAAATATATAGAAACTACGTGAGCAGCGTGTCAGCAGAAGTAAGTAAACTCGAGGATATCGAGATCGGTCTGCTGCTGGAAGGACTGTATCTCGTTCACGGGTTTGATTTCAGAGATTATTCCCGCGCTTCGATAAAGCGGCGGATATTGGAACTGATGCTTGCGGAAAAACTCGAGACGGTATCGGCGTTTCAAAATAGGATCCTGCACGATTCCACCTGCCTCGAACGTTTCCTGTTGGGTCTTTCAGTGCACGCCACTGCTATGTTTCGTGATCCCAGCTTCTACCTGACATTTCGTAAAAGAGTTGTACCGCTGCTCAAAACGTACCCTACCGTGCAGATATGGATAGCCGGCTGCTCAACGGGTGAGGAGGTTTACTCGTTGGCGATCCTGCTCCAGGAAGAATTGCTTTACAGCAGATGCCGCATCTATGCAACCGATATCAGCCAGGCAGTACTGCGCAAAGCGCGGGAGGGAATTTTTCCGCTGGCCGCCATGCGAGACTACACCGCTAATTACCAACAGGCCGGCGGCACGCATGAATTTTCCGATTACTACACCGCGCAATACGACAGCGTGATTTTCCATTCAGCACTTAAAAGGAATGTGGTGTTTTCCGAGCACAACCTGGCTACCGACGGTTCGTTCAATGAATTCCAGGTGATTCTGTGCCGTAATGTAATGATCTATTTCAACAAGGACCTGCAGGCGCGTGCTCACAATCTGCTGTACGACAGTCTGAGTATGTTTGGCGTTTTTGGGCTCGGCAACAAGGAGAGTCTGAAGTTTACTCCCCGGGCCGCGTCGTATGAGCATCTGAATGGGCAGGACAAACTCTATCGAAAGGTAACGTAGGTGGCATTTGAAATTGTCGTAGTTGGGACTTCCACGGGTGGACTGAAGGCATCGAAGGTTCTGCTTGCCGGATTGCCTGCGGATTTTTCTTTACCAATCGCCATCGTTCAGCACCGTGGCAAAGGTTCCGAGAATGGCTTGTGTGAAGTCATGAGTCAGTGCACCAGCTTGCCGGTGTCGGAACCAGAAGACAAAGAACCTATCTTGCCCGGGCACGTTTACCTCGCGCCACGCGACTATCATCTGCTGATAGAAAATGGGAGCTTTGCCTTGTCCACCGATCTGCCCGTGGCTTACGCCCGTCCATCGATAGATGTGCTTTTCGAATCGGCGGCAGATGAATATGAGGAGCGGGCTATTGGCGTTATATTGACGGGCGCCAACAGGGATGGCGCGCGTGGTTTGGCACGGTTGAAGTCACGGGGCGGGCTAACGCTGGTTGAAGATCCCGGATCTGCGACGTCTCGCGAAATGCCCGAGGCCGCCATCGCCAGAACGAAAGTGGATTTTATTCTGCCGTTGGAGGAGATTGCGCCATACCTCGCACAACTAAGTAACTCTCCAAACCAATTCGGGCTATCCACATCGGGACCGCGCGATGTTGTGAATTATGGAACCTGAAGAACAGATCAATATTCTGATGGTTGACGACAGCCCAACAAACCTGTTGGCGCTGGAGACGATCCTGCAAGGTCCGAACAGAAATCTGGTACGCGCCGCTTCGGGCGACGATGCTCTGCGCTATCTCCTCGATAATGAAGTTGCAGTCATCCTGATGGACGTCTTCATGCCCGGAATTGACGGATTGGATACCGCAGCTCTGATCCGCAGCCGCGACAGATCGCGCAACATACCCATCATCTTTCTGACTGCGGACAGCACTGGTGGCCGCCACTTGAGCCGCGGATATTCGCTGGGTGCAGTTGATTACATCGTTAAGCCAATCGAGCCGGACATCCTGCGATCCAAGGTGGCTGTCTTTGTAGAGTTGTTTAAGAAGACCCAGGAGATCAAGCGACAGACTCAACTGCTCGAGGAAAAAAACCTGCAACTTGAGAACGCAAATCTGGAGCGTCTCAACATGCTCATCGACCTGGGGCACGAGTTGACTTCCGAACATGATCCGTCGCGCGTATTGGAAAACTTTTGTGCTTCGGCGAGGGAGATTGTCGACGCCCAGGAGGCGGCCGTCGGTGTTTTCAACGGCGATGGAGAGTCGCTGCGATATTTCTTCCGTTGCGCGCCCGATGACGACAAAGCTAACCCTTCCCCCAATGGTATCCCCCGCGTCGCTCGCCGCGCCGTCAAGTATTTGACTACCAAGCGTCGCCCGTTGCGACTGAATGATTCTGACGAGCTCTTACAGGACGGAAAGAAGTCAACTTCGGTTTATTCTTTTCTCGGCGCTCCGATCCTATCGGCTTCCAGGGTCTCCGGTTGGCTCTATCTTCTCAACAAGCTAAATGCCGATGACTTCTCCGAAGCCGACGAGCGATTGGCCGCGACGCTTGCGACCCAGGTTGCGATAGCTTACGAAAATGCGGTGCTCTACAGCGATGCGCAGCGAAATGCCAGTGAATTGCAATTGGAAATAGCTGAACGCAAACAGGCGGAGGAGGAACGTGGGCAACTTTTGATTCGCGAGCAGGCTGCACGTGCCGAAGCTGAGCAAAGTAACCGAACCAAGGACGAATTCCTGGCGACCCTTTCCCACGAGCTACGAACACCACTCACAGCCATCCTCGGCTGGAGCCACCTGGTGCGCACCGGCAAGCTCGAAGAAGAACAGATGTCTCGCGCGGTTGAAACCATCGAGCGTAACGCGCGCGCGCAGTCTCAGTTAATCGACGATCTGCTCGATGTGTCGCGCATAATCACCGGCAAACTAAAAATCGAGGCTCGCTCAGTTGATCTCGGCGCCGTGATAGAAGCCGCCATTGAGGCTGTTCGGCCGTCATTTGAAGCAAAGTCTATCCGGTTTGAAAACCTAATAGGTCCGCAGGCATGCATGGTTGCCGGCGATGCAACCCGTCTGCAGCAGATTTTCTGGAATCTATTTAATAATGCGGTCAAGTTCACACCCGAGGGCGGCGAGGTTCGCGTCGAGGTCGAGTGTGACGAATCACAGGCCAGAATTTCAGTTACTGATTCCGGCATCGGCATCAGTCCTGAGTTTTTGCCCTATATCTTCGATAGGTTTCGCCAAGCCGACGGTTCGACCAC
>JALYSR010000294.1 GCA_030854715.1 Acidobacteriota bacterium | reverse complement strand
GGTTTCAGGGCGAGGTGATGGCGAAGTTTGCCGCCAATACTCTGAAGGCCAGGAAAGCCGCGATCATGCTTGACTTCAATTCGCCCTACAGTCGTGGGTTAACGGAATTTTTTGAGTTTAGTTTCGCCAAACTGAATGGCCAGATCGTGGTCAAGCAATCTTACGCCCAGGGCGACGCGGATTACCGAGGGCAGTTGAGCGCCATCAAAGCGTCGGGGCCTGACGTCATTTACATTCCCGGTTACTACGGGGATGTGGCAATCATCGCCAGGCAAGCTCGCCAGCTCGGTTTGACTGTGCCACTGCTCGGCGCGGACGGCTGGGACGCTCCGGAACTTTGGGAACTGGGTGGCGACGCGCTGAACGGATCCTACATTTCCAATCACTATTCAGCAGATGACCCATCTGAAAACATTCAGAAGTTTGTCCGTGACTACCGGCGGCGCTACGGTAATGTCACGCCAGACGCGCATGCTGCGCTTGCTTACGATGCACTCAGATTTCTCGCTGAAGCAATTCAACAGGCGGGAACGACAGAAGGACCAAAGTTGCGTGACGCACTGGCCCAAACGAAAAATTTCGTAGGTGTCACCGGAGTGATCAGTATGGACTCTCAACGCAACGCGGTGAAGCCGGCCGTAATCCTGAAACTTCAAGACGGCAGGTATGTCTATCAGGAAACGATTCAACCTGAAGCTGGTCCTAACAAATGAATACTCCGCAGCTTTGGTGTAATTTGAGGTAGGTCTAACTTAATAGAGATTTGCGAGCAGCAGCCAGCGCCTCCGCGACCCGCTCGGGCGCTGTCCCACCCGTTTGCGATTTCGTCGCCAGCGTGTTCTCGAGCGTCAAACAATCAAAGACGTCCTCTTCAATCCTGCTCGAGAAAGAGCGCAGCTCGTCTAACCGTAAGCCATTCAGTTCGACGTTTCTGTCCATTGCTTTAACAACTATTCTGCCAACGGTTTCATGCGCTTCTCGAAACGGCACGCCCTTGCGCACCAGATAATCCGCCAACTCTGTCGCGTTCATCATCCCTTTCGACGCCGCCTCTCGCATTCGCTCCTCTTTGACGTCGACGTTTTGCAAGACCAGTGTTGCCACTTCCAGGCAAGCAGCAGTTGTATCAAATGAATCGAAGACCGCTTCCTTGTCCTCCTGCATATCTTTGTTGTAAGCGAGCGGCAGTCCCTTAAGCATCGTCAGCAGGGAAACGAGATGGCCAAATACTCGACCGGTCTTGCCGCGCACCAGTTCCATCGAATCGGGATTTTTCTTTTGCGGCATCAAACTCGAACCCGTTGCCACGGCATCTGTCAGTTCAAAGAATCCAAATTCGGAAGTAGAGTACAGCACGACTTCTTCCGCCAGCCGGGATAGATGGACCATGATCAGCGAGCAGGCGCTGACAAACTCAACGCAGAAGTCGCGGTCACTGACTGCGTCCACGCTGTTGCGGGAGACGCTTGCAAATCCCAGTTCGCGCGCGACTGCTTCGCGGTCAATGGGAAAAGAAGCGCCCGCCAGGGCAGCGGAACCAAGCGTCAATACGTTCACTCGTTTCCGTGTTTCCGCAAGCCGCTCGCGATCGCGAGCCAGCATTTCAAAGTAGGCAAGACACCAGTGAGCAAAAAGTATGGGCTGAGCTCGTTGCAGGTGAGTGTAACCAGGAAGTGCCGCTTCGTGCTTCTTCTCGGCCAGCTCTAACAGGGCTTCCTGAGCTGAATGCAATCGTCTGGCAAGCTGGTCTATGGCCTCGCGTAACCACAGGCGCAGGTCAGTGGCAACTTGATCGTTTCTGCTCCGGCCGGTGTGAAGCTTTCGGCCCGTATCCCCAACCAATTCCACTAGCCTAGCTTCGACGAACGAATGAATATCTTCCGAGTCTGATTGATCGTAGCTGCTGCCGCTTAAGCCCAGGTCGAGAATTGTTTGCAGTCCAGCCTTGATCTCGCCGGCCTCTTCAACCGTCAGCACGCGGGCGTCAACAAGTCCATTGCAATGGGCGACGCTGGCGCGAATATCCACTTCAAACAATCGTCGATCGAAAGCGAATGAGTTATTGAATTTAGCAAACGACGGATCCGCATCACCCGTGAACCGTCCGCCCCATAGGTTTTTGCCTTTGCTCATTAACCACTCCTCTTCGTTCGGCGGTTGACGTCTAGCCACCTAAACTGCTAGTTTATGCATCTATGCATCAGTTATGCAAGTGAATTGCATAGGAAAAAGACTGAAATGCGGAAAGATCTAAGGCAGAAAAGATTATTGAGTCTCATCAGGGCCAAGCCGTTTGCCACGCAAGCTGAGCTCCGTGATTCTCTCGAACGTGCCGGCGTTCCGGCAACCCAATCCAGCCTCTCTCGAGATATGGAAGAGCTGGGAATTGTAAAGCATCGCGGTCATTACACCGTGCCCAGATCGAATGGCGCTGCCGCGCGCGGGCTGCTGAGCCTCGACCTGGCCGGCGAGGTTCTGGTGGTGGCCAGGACTGAGCCGGGGCGCGCGTCAGGGGTTGCAGTAGAAATCGATGCCGCCGCGATGTCGGAAATCGTGGGAACTATCGCGGGCGAAGACACAATCTTCGTAGCTGTGCGCGATCAGAAATCACAACGCGTGGCGATGAAAAAGATTTGGGAGTTGTTTGGATAGCCTCTGTGTCCTCTGTGTTTCCGTGGTGAGTTTTTCTTGAGGAGACATTTACCACAGAGACACAGAGGACACAGAGGTTGCACAGAGACTTAGGGAATCCGGGGAACTGAGGTTCGATGAGCGACAAGAAGATCAACAAAATCGTTTTGGCCTATTCAGGTGGCCTCGACACATCAGTAATGCTCCGCTGGCTGAAGGAGCGTTATGGTTGCGAAGTTGTTTGTTATTGCGCCGACGTAGGCCAGGGAGATGAATTGACCGGCCTCGAAGAAAAGGCATTGGCCACTGGTGCTTCGAAGCTCTACGTGGAGGATTTGCGCGAAGAGTTTGTTCGTGAATATGTCTGGACTGCAGTCAAGGCTAATGCTGTCTACGAAGGCGTCTATCTGCTCGGCACTTCCCTTGCCCGTCCGGTGATCGCCAAACGGCAAATCGAGATTGCGCAGAAAGAGGGAGCCGATGCAGTGGCCCATGGCGCTACGGGCAAAGGCAACGACCAGGTGCGTTTCGAGCTGACCTATTACGCTTTGCAGCCGGACATCAAGGTGATTGCGCCGTGGCGCGAGTGGGAGTTTAAGGGCCGCAGCGATCTAATCGCATACTCGAAAGACCACAACATTCCGATCACTGCCACGCACGAGAAGCCGTATTCCACCGACCGCAACCTGATGCACGTTTCTTACGAAGGTGGAATTCTGGAAGACCCGTGGGCTGAGCCGCCGGAAGACATTTTTCAGCTGACGCGCTCGCCTGAGAATGCGACGTCGGAGCCTGAATACATCGAGGTTTCTCTCGAACACGGAGAACCTATGGCAATTAATGGAGAAAAACTTGGGCCGGTGGCTTTGCTTGAAAGTCTAAACAAAACAGGCAGCGAGCATGGCATTGGCCGTGTCGAT
Source organism: Acidobacteriota bacterium (assembly GCA_030854715.1). GTDB lineage: Bacteria > Acidobacteriota > Blastocatellia > Pyrinomonadales > Pyrinomonadaceae > PSRF01. The sequence continues at coordinate 19,895 of JALYSR010000294.1, read as the reverse complement.
CTGGTTGAGAACCGCTTCGTTGGCATGAAGTCGCGCGGTGTGTACGAAACGCCCGGCGTCACGATTTTGCAGGCCGCCCACCGGGCGTTGGAATCCATCACGCTCGACCGTGAGGTGATGCATTTGCGTGATTCTCTAAGCGTGAAGTTTGCCGAGAGCATCTACTACGGATTCTGGTTCGCTCCGGAGTTTGAGTTATTGAGAAAGATGGTTAACGAAACCCAGACGAAGGTTAGCGGCGATGTGCGCCTGAAACTTTATCGTGGCAACACCATTGTCGTAGGTCGGCGTTCGCCTCATTCACTTTACGATGAAAAAGTGGCGACATTTGAGGCAGACACGGTTTACAACCAGCGCGACGCCGAGGGGTTCATCAAGCTGAATGCGCTGCGGCTGAGATTAAGAGGTGGACAATGAGCACTAACGAAACGGTCAAGATTATCGATGCGGATAAAATTGGATCGGCAACTTCGCCGCTAAGCTTATCCAGGACTGTGACTGTCACACCCTCAACCAGCACGCCCCGCGCCGGCGACGTAGTTGTGGTCCGGGCGCTGACAGACAGCGCCACCTACAACATGCTCGAGTTGCCAACCGGCCGGCTCGCAAAGATCAACCCCGGCGATGTGCTGATCGGCGTCCTCGGACGACGGCGCGCGTTGAAGGGTTTCGTCGGGGACGTGCCGGAGACAGTAAATGCCGGCGACGAACTGCACCTGCTGAATATGGGCGGGGTGATTGGAAAATGCACCGGCCATCATTCGAGTTTGAGTGATGCGATCAGGGTTCAAATCATCGGCCTCGTCTCCAATGAGCAGGGTCATGTCGCAAATATCGTAGACGCTGCCCTGCCGCCAGTAATGAGCCTTGGGAATACCGTTCCTCTGGTAATCATAGCCGGCACCTGCATGAATAGTGGCAAGACGTACGCGGCAACTGAATTGATTAAGCAAGCAACCCGCGTCGGGTTGCGAGTCGCTGCCGCTAAGCTTTCCGGCATTGCTTGCCTGCGCGACACGCTCAACATGGCGGACCACGGGGCGATCGCGACGGCGAGTTTTCTCGATTGCGGTTTGCCTTCGACCGTTGGCGCCGACAATCTCGCGTCGGTTGCGAAAACAATCATCACACGCCTCAACGAGAGCTTTCCTGACCTGATCGTGATCGAACTGGGCGACGGCCTGCTCGGTGGATACTCCGTGGAGTCGATTTTTGAAGATGCGGAGCTGCGAGCTGCAACTGCCGGAACCGTCTTCTGCGCTTCCGACTACGTTGGCGCCTGGGGCGGGATCGAATTGCTACGCCGGCGTGGAATCGAAATAGATGTAGTTGCCGGCTCAGTAACCGATTCGCAGATGGGGGAAGATTTTATTGAGAGGGAGTTTGGGGTGCCGGCTGCAAACGCGCGGCGCAACGGCGAAAGGCTCTTCGAGTTGGTCTCATCGAAAATAAAGTCCAACGTCCAACGTCCAATGTCCAAAGTCTTTCAAGCAGTTTAGAGTTCAACCTTCCGGTTGTTGCTTGGTACCACGCAAGCTAAAGCTTGAACTCAGAACTGCTTGAGCACGCTCGGACGTTGGACTTTGGGCCTTGGACTTTGGACTAAGCGGGTTACGCGATGAAAATCAAGATTGGCATCTTCGGCGGGTCGGGTTATGGCGGTTCAGAACTGCTGCGTATTCTGCTTTTTCATCCCAACGCCGAAATTGTTTTTGTCACTGCAAACGAGAAAGCGGGCAAGGCAGTCAGCGAAGTCCATAAAAATCTCTACGGGCTCACGGATTTGAACTTCCGGCACGCTCCGGAAGATCCATCCGAACTCGCTGATTTGGATTGCGTTTTTCTGGCGCTGCCGCCCGGACAGGCAATGGACGTAGTGCCCCGCTTACCGGCGAGCGTGAAAGCGATCGATTTGTCAGGCGACTTTCGCCTTCGCGATCAGGAGATTTTCGAGCAGCACTACGGACGCGCGCACACTGCGATGCAGACGCAAACAGAATTTGTCTATGGACTGACGGAAACGAATCGCGAAGCAATCCGCAAAGCCCGGCTCATTGCCAATCCTGGCTGCTTCGCCACCTCAACACTGCTCGGATTAGCGCCGCTGGTAGCCAACGGACTTGTCAGTGGCCGCGTGATCGTGGATGCGAAGACCGGGTCTTCAGGGTCCGGCGCCAAGGCGGCCGCGAACACACATCATCCGCAGCGTATGAATTCGTTCTACGCCTACAAGCCTTTTACGCATCAACACGTGCCGGAGATTGAACAGGAACTTGAAAACGTTGGCGACTGGACCAGTGAATTGGTTTTCATGACCCACTCCCTGCCCGTGTCGCGCGGCATCTTTGCTTCGATCTATGTAGAGTTAAATAAAGAGCTGACTGAAGAACAACTGCATTCAATTTTCGCTGAATTTTATCGCGACTCGTTTTTTGTGCGTTTGCTTAAAGGCTCTCCCGATATCAACTGGGTGAAGACGACGAACTTTTGCGATCTTGGGTTTGCAGTACGCGGACGTCAGGTGGTTGTCTTTTCAGCCATCGACAACCTCGTCAAGGGCGCAGCGGGCCAGGCCGTTCAAAACATGAACCTGATGTTTGGGTTGGATGAGAAGACTGGATTGATGCTAGTGGGAACTAACCCCTAACCGATTATTCAAAGGAATGGACTTCAAAGTCGCGCCAATCAAGTCTCCGATTACTATTGCCGATGTCGACAAAATCGATATTCGCGTGGGCACGATTCTGTCTGTAGACGAAGTTGCAGGCTCGGACAAACTCGTCAAACTGACGGTTAATTTTGGTGACCAGCAAAAAACAATTTACGCGGGCATGAAACAGGAACGGGAAAATCCGAAAGAATTGGAAGGCCGCCAGGCGCTATTTGTAGTAAACCTCCCGCCGAAAAAGATTATGGGCCAGCTTTCGGAAGGCATGTTGTTCGATATCGGCTTCGCAGATGGCCTGATACCGGTGCTGGCAAAGCCTGAAAAGCAGATTCCCGATGGAGCGCGGGCAGGATGAAGGCACAACCGATCAGACCTTTCGCGGACATTGCGCAGAGCGAAGAGCAGTTTCAGCTCACCACGTACAAGAAGATGCCGATCGCTGCGGAACGCGGCGAAGGAGTCTGGATCTACACCAGCGACGGCGACAAATATCTCGATCTTTATGGCGGTCATGCGGTCGCGGGCACCGGCCACGCTCACCCGCATGTGGTTGCGGCAATTCAAGCGCAAGCCGAAAAGCTCTTGTTCTATTCCAACCTCGTTTATTCCGAAACGCGCGCACGTGCAGCAGCTAAGTTGGTTTCGATTGCACCGGAACAGTTAACCAAAGTTTTCTTTTGCAACTCCGGCACGGAAGCCAATGAGAACGCGATGCGCCTGGCGCGCCTGACGACCGGCCGCGAGAACATCATCAGTTTCTCCGGTGGTTTTCACGGCCGCACCGCCGACGCAATCAGCGCAACCTTTCTCGGGAAGTATCGCGAGATTGGCAAGCCGAATGTGCCTGGCCATCTCGAGGCCGAGTTTGGTGATATTGAATCCGTGATCGCGCTCGCGGATGAAAGTGCCGCAGCGGTCATCCTGGAGCCGATTCAGTCGATGGCCGGAGTGCGGACTGCAGAACCCGAGTTTTACATAAAACTCCGCGAGCTTTGCGACGAGCGCGGCATCGTTTTGATTTATGACGAAGTGCAGACTGGCGTGGGCCGCACCGGCGGTTGGTTTTTTGCCGGAAGCGAAGCGGGATCTGGTGTTGTGCCCGACATCATAACGCTCGCGAAAGCCCTTGGCAGCGGGCTTCCGGTTGGCGCTTGCCTGGTGACGGAGAAGATCAGCTCCAGCATTAAGGAAAACGACCTCGGCACGACGTTTGGCGGCGGCATGATTGCGATGGCTGCACTGAAGGCAACGCTTGAAGCGATCGAGAACGACGAAATGCTTGCGAATGTAAAGGCAGTTGAAAGATACCTGCGCCAGCAACTCGTCGAAGTGCCGGAAGTGGTCGCTGTAAGAGGGCTGGGATTTCTGCTGGGTTTGGAGTTTCGCGATAAGGCAGCGCCGATTCACAAGGCGCTGCTCGCTCGAAAGGTCATCACGGGCACCTCAAGCGATCCGAAGGTGTTGAGACTGCTACCGCCCTTGTGCCTGAAAACTACGGAGATAGATATTTTCATGACCGCGCTCAAAGATGCGGTTAATGCTTAGAACGAACGGGAGGATGACTTGGATTACAGTTGGTTTGATTTTGTTGGCAATGTCGGCGTGCTCCTGATGGTGGTCGCTTATTTACTCCTGCAGTTAGAAAAATTATCGAGTTCCGCCGTCAGTTATTTGTTATTGAATGCGATTGGCGCAGTTTTGGTCATTGTCTCGCTCCGGTTTCGTTTCAATCTGTCGGCTTTTTTCATGGAAGCATTTTGGCTTCTGATCAGTTTGTATGGTCTGACCAAATCATTATTCTCGGGACCAAAGGCGATTTAGTATTGAAGTTTGAGCTTTTCTTTGCGGTTCTTTGCGAATCCTTTGCGATCTTTGCGGTTTCGTTTTCTTGAGCGTGAGAAGAGACACTAACCGCAAAGAGCGCAAAGGATTCGCAAAGGCACGCAAAGAGATCAGCAGTATGAAGGCTGAACCTCTTAACTGCTTGGGCGGCACTTTCAAATGAGAAACTTTCTAACCACAGGCGACTTCTCCCGAGACGAGCTTGATCAGCTGATCGACTCGGCGCTGCAATTCAAGCAGAAGCGCGAGCAATCGAAGCTGCTTGCGGGAAAATCCGTGGCCCTTGTTTTTTTCAACCCCAGCCTGCGCACTCGCGCCTCCATGCAAGTCGGAATCTACGAGTTAGGGGGAAACCCGGTCGTGTTGGAACCAGGCGGCACGAGCTGGACGCTAGAGCACCGCGAGGGCACCGTGATGGATAGTGACAAAACCGAACACGTGGCGGAGTTTGTGCGCGTGCTCGCCAGGTATTGCACCGCGATCGGCGTACGCACTTTTGCGGCGTTAAAAAACTGGGATGAAGAGCGCACTGATCCGGTGCTGGCGGCCTTTGCGAAATATTCTGAAGTGCCAATAATCAATCTCGAATCGGCAATGCATCATCCCTGTCAGGCATTAGCGGACATGATGACAATACGCGAAAAGCTGGGTGCGGGACGTAAGCGAGTGGTGCTCTCCTGGGCCTGGCATCCAAAGCCTCTGCCAATGGCGGTGCCAAATAGTTTCGCGCTCGCGGCGGCCCAGATGGGCCACGAAGTGGTGATCGCTCATCCAGCCGGTTATGAACTGGATGATGAAATAGTTAAACCTGCGGGGGACCGGGCGGCAGCGGCAGGCGGGAGCATCGAAGTGACTAACGATGTCGACGCTGCTTTTGCTGGAGCAGAAGTGATCTATGCAAAGAGCTGGGGCTCGAAACACTTTTATGGAGCCACCGAAAGGGAAATCGCGGAGCGCGCTCAGTATCGGCGGAAGTGGATTGTAGATGAGCAGAAGATGGCGCGAACGCACCAGGCAATCTTCATGCACTGTTTGCCGGTGAGACGAAACGTGATCGTCACTGACGGTGTCATCGATTCGCCGGCGTCGGTAGTGGTTGATGAGGCAGAAAACAGGCTGCACGTTCAGAAAGCGATCATGGCCAGCTTGTTAGTAAAGAAGGAATAGCCGCAGGTGTACGAAGGTAGACGCGGATTTGAGCAAATGCTTTATAAATGTCTTCTGGCTCTGATCCTCGAAATTCCGCGTTAATCCGCGGCCAAAAAAAGAAATGACTAACACCCACAAAGTTGGCGATCAGCTGCGTCTCGATCTACTGCGCGAAGCGCTGCCTTACATTCAGCGGTTTCAGGGGCAAACTTTTGTCGTCAAGATTTCCGGAAAGGCAACCGAGGACAGTGAAAACTTGAGTTCCCTGGCGGAAGAGCTGGCCTTGCTTCATCAGGTTGGTATCCGCATCTGCGTGGTCCACGGCGGGGGTAAGCAGTTAAGTGATTTGGCTTCGCGAATGGGAGTCGAACAAACAATCATCGAAGGCCGCCGCGTGACTGACGATGCGACGCTGGAAATGGCCAAGATGATCTTCGCCGGAAAAATCAATATCGACATTCTGTCAGCTCTGCGTAACCGTGGAATTGAGGCAGTAGGACTGTCAGGAGTTGACGGCAACATCGTGCACGCAGAACGGCGGCCTCCTAAAGAAATCTTGAATCGCGAAACTGGCGAACGGTCGCAAATAGATTTCGGCCACGTCGGCGATGTCGTAAAGATCAACTCGCGGCTGTTGACTGTTTTGCTTGACCAGAACTATCTCCCGGTTATCTCTTCACTCGGAGCAGACGCTGAAGGTACGGTCTTCAACATCAATGCCGATACCATAGCTGCCGAAATTGCCGCGCAGTTGAAAGCGGAGAAACTGATTCTGCTTTCCGACGTTGATGGGATTTACCTGCGCGCCGGTGAACCCCAGACCAAGCTTTCCCGACTGACTGCCGACGAAGCTGAAGCGATGATTAATGACGGGACGGCCACGGGAGGAATGATTCCCAAGCTCCAAAGCATTACTACACTTCTGCGCCGCGGCGTTCACAGCGCACACATTCTCAGCGGCACCGCACGCAATGCCCTGCTTACCGAGATCTTCACCGACAGCGGCACCGGCACCATGATCGTGTCGTAAAACCTACGCGGTAGGCGGAGACGGAGCAGTAAATTGCGTCAGATCGCTTAGCCCAAGACTCTGTTCTATCTCTGCAATCTGTTTCAACGCCTTCTCAAAACCGTCTTCGCCAAACTGCTCGTGCTCGATCTCTTCAAACTTCCCATTCATCTCATCGAGGTCTTCCGGCTTGAGCGTTTGTTTCCACGCGGGAAAAACGATTGTATCTTCTATGGCAGCATGATGCTCGTACATGCGCACGAGGGATTCGAGTGCGTTGGCGAACGACTTAATATTGCTTGTCGAAACCTTCGGACCTGCTGTGGCTGCAAGGATGAAGTCAGTTATTTCTCGGCCGCGCTGATGCTGGACGATAAGAACGTCCGCATAACTGTCCGCTGGGCCACCTGCTTTCTTGACTGCTGGAAAAATGTAAACCTCTTCAAGTTTCTTCTCGTGATACTCCTCACCAAAGTCGCGGAATAGTTTGGCAGTTTTCTGTAGAGGCTCCGGCGGAAGCAGAGCGCCCCGGTTTAGCCTGGTTGCTGTTTCCTGATACACAAGCAAGGCCCGCCGAAGTATGCCATGTTCGCGCATCAAATCTTCCGTAGCCGTAACTTCGGCTTCGGTGCCTTCCTTCGATTCAGAGGTTGCAGTTTTCTTGCAGCCAAGCAATATCGCTCCGGCGCCGAGGGTAGAGAGCCCTACCAGCCATTGTCTTCTTGCTGAGTTCATTTCGGTGGCTCCTGATCGGAATTTCACCGCAGCATAGCACGGGTCGTTCTTTCAGTTTCGGAACTGTTGTCTTTGATCTCAGTCATAGTCTGGACGTAGACTAAGCACTCCGAATACATGAACTCTGGTTGATCCTCCACAGCACGTTCAGTGAGCAAATGGACAACGAATCAATTGCGCGACGGTTTTACCGTCTTGCTGCCCTGATGGATATTCGCGGCGACGATCCATTTCGACTGCGTTCGTATCGAAATGCAGCCGAAGCGCTGGAGACCTGGCCCACGCCCTTGAAAGAGATTGCCGATGATGAAGGCATTGCCGGGCTGCAAGCTATTCCCGGAGTGGGAAAGGCGATCGCTGGTAAGATATTAGAACTTCTCGATCGTGGCACTTTCGACGCGTGGGAAAGGATTGTCGCCGAGACGCCGGAAACTGTGCTTGACCTGCTGGAAATTCCCGGCATCGGACCGAAGACTGCGGCCACGCTTCATCAAAAATTCAAGGTCTCCTCACGCAATGAACTAAAGAAATTTGTCGCGGCTGGCGGACTTGACCTGGTTGATGGTATTGGTCCCAAGACAGCGGAGAGGATTAAGGAAAACTTAAGCTGAGGGAGTCTTTATGAAAAAGATTAAACGCCGCGACTTCATGCGCAGCAGCGCCGTCGCCGGATTAGCTTTCGCGGGAGCCAACTCGTCGCCGAAATCGGTTGCGCACCAGTTTCCAAATATTCTGGTGCAGGGCGGCGTTAAGCCAGTTGTTATTTCATCAGCTAATGGCAACCGCTTCAAGAATGGCGGCGATGCAACTGCTGTGCAGAAGGCGTTCACGATGATTACCCAGGGCGCCGACGTGCTCGACGCGGTGATTGCCGGTGTGAACATCGTGGAACTTGATCCACTCGACGACAGCGTCGGCTATGGCGGCTTGCCCAACGCTGAGGGTGTGGTCCAACTTGATTCGTCGTGCATGCATGGGCCAAAGAAACGCGCTGGCGCTGTTGCCGCGCTCGAGGGCGTGCGCACGCCATCGCTAGTGGCAAAGGCGGTTATGGAAGAAACGGACCATCATCTGATTGTCGGCAAGGGAGCGCAGCTTTTCGCCCGCAACATGGGGTTCAAGATCGAGGACGATCTGAATACCGACAATTCGCGACGACAGTGGCTTGAATGGAAGCGCCGGATCGACCCTTCGCACTATCTCGACCCTACGAAGCGCGCCCAGGCGGGACGCCGCGCCGCCCTGGAGATGCTGGCGGAAGGTTTGATTCGAGAGGAGAACCTGCACGGCACTATCAACTGCGACGGCATCAACTCGAAAGGCGAAATCTGCGGCGTAACCACGACCAGCGGACTGGCCTGGAAGATACCCGGTCGTGTTGGCGACTCACCGATCCTGGGTGCGGGACTTTACGTTGATGGCGCGGTGGGCGCGGCAGGATCGACGGGCCGTGGCGAAGCGAATCTTTACAATCTGTGTTCGTTCCTGATAGTTGAAGAGATGAGAAGAGGAAAGCATCCGAAGGATGCCGGACTGGAGGCGCTGCGCCGCATTAAGGCAAACACGATTGAGAAGCGTTTGCTGAACAGCAAAGGAAATCCAAACTTCGGAATCAACTTCTACTGTCTCAATGCTAAAGGCGAATTCGCCGGCGTGACAATGTACCCGGGAGCATCTTTTGCGATCTGCAACGAAGCTGGACCGCAAACGCTACCGTGCGATGCCTTGTTGCAAGGATTGGCAAGCGACTGATTTGTTAAGTGCTCACGAGTGCGCGCCGCTGGTAGCCAGTCGTTTTGTTTCTGTTTGCCGTTTGACGATCACGAGGGTGATATCGTCGGCTGCTTGCGTGCCTTGGGAGAATTTGGTTAGTGCTGATTCGATCCGGTCGCGGATTCCCGCGGCCGACGCCTCAACATTTCGGGAAACAACTTCATACAGTCGCGTTGGGCCAAACTCTTCACCACTCGGACTCGCTGCTTCCGTCACGCCATCGGAATAAATGACTAGCACGTCTCCCATCTGCATGGTGGTGCGGCCTTCGCGGTAATCAGCGTCGGCTTTGATTCCCAAAGGCAAACCGCCCGACGCCAACTGCTCAACAGTTCCCGCCGCGTGAACGATAAGCGGTGGGTTATGACCGGCGTTGAGGAAAGAAACCGCGCCTGATTCCGGATCGAGTTCAGCGTAAAAAAGCGTCACAAAGCGATTGGGTGGAATGTTTTCCGCAAGATAGCGATTAACCGCGGAGATTGTTTCCACGAGTGTATCGTGTGAACCAGTTTGTGCATGTATCGCGGCATGCAGCGACGACATTAGTAGCGCGGCGGCAGTTCCCTTACCTGAAACGTCTCCCAAAGCGATAACCAAACGGCCATCGGCACGCTGAATAAAATCGTAATAGTCGCCGCCGATTTCATAGCAGGGAAAACTTATACCCTGAAGTTCATAGCCTGGCACAATCGGGGGCGCAGTCGGCTGAAAACGCTGCTGAATTTCCATCGCAAGTTGCAGCTCGCGCTCGAGTCGCTCCTGCTGGAATCGTGCTTCAACCAGACGCGCATTCTCGACGCGAATCGCCGCCACCGATGCCAGAGTTGTTAATACCTTGAGGTGGTCCTCTGTAAATCTTCCTTCTGCGATTGGTGAGTCGGCATAAATGATGCCGAAAACTTTTTCCGCAACTCCCAGCGGAACGGCGAGCACCGAACGAACGCCTTGCAGCACAACGGTGCCACTGGCGAAGCGCGGATCGTGTTGCGCGTCCGATGTCAGCACTGACTTACCGCGCATCATAACCTCATCCATTACATTGCGGCTGACGCGTATCTCTCCCACTTCGCCGACGCGATCGCGCAAACGTGCTACCGCCACCCGCAACTCTTCATTGGAGTCATCGCGCATCATTAACAGACAACGATCCGCGGGAACGGCCTCAAACACGAGCGAGACGATCTGTTCGAGTGTTTGTTCGAGAGTTGACGAACTCAGCAGTGTGATGCCTACCTTGCTGATCAAGGCAAGCAGGTCGCCTTCCCGCGCCACACGTTCAACTACACTTTGGTCCGGCTTGGTGCGAGCGCCTTCGATCGCTTCCAGTAAGCCGGAAGTGGTGCGGTCGCCGGAAGCGAGTGCAATAGTTGCCTCCGGCAGCGAATGGGAGGAATTGTCGGTAATCATCGTGGCGCCCATGCTGGAATGATAGGTGCCATCGTCAAAAACGATTTCAGTTTCGCCGATCTGAATACGCCCGCCCGGCGTCAGGGGCACTGTCCCTTCAACTGTGCCACCGTTGTAAAGAGTACCGTTGGCGGAGCCGAGGTCCTGCAGATAGTATTCCTCGCCTTCGCGGCGCACTTCGGCGTGCACTCGCGAGGCAAACGGATCGGGAATACAGAGGTCGTTGCGAGCGGAACGGCCGAGGGTGATGCGTAAACGTCCCAGCGGAAAGCGGTCGGGTGCGCGGTCGGGGTATTTGACTATTAGCTCAGGCATCTCGTTCAATTTTCAGATCTCAAATGTCAGATCAGATCTCAAATCTCAGATCTGGACACCGGCTACCACTGTCCTTCGCGCACAACAACTGTGCCGGCAATAAGATCGTGCAGGCCGCGTCCGCGGGCATTGAAGGCGACCGCCAGAAATCCCAAGCCGAGAGTCAGAAACGAAATCGGATAACCAACGAAGTGACGAAGAAAGGCGCGTCCTATTCCGATTTCGCTTCCGTCAACGCGCCGGATGCGCAGGCCAGTGGCCCATTTTCCCAACGTCAATCCAGTCAGCCCCGGTAGCACTCCCAGATCCAATGCCGCCACCAGAGTGGCCAGAATAATTCCGATAGTCTCGGAAGAGTTTCCGGCTGAGCGTGAGCCGCCGCCCATCAAACGGCTGACGAGGGTGCTGAAGGCGAGTATGGCAACCAGAAGGATATAGTCGATCAGGATTGCGCCACACCTTAAGGAAAAGGGCGCGCGAAACCTCGCAAAGCTTTGGAGTGCGGCGGGCGACTTCAAATTTGGTCGGCCGGGCGCTCTTTCCGATACGGTAGCTGTCATTAGTATTAGTCGGTAGTCAGTTGTTAGTCGTCAGTGGTCAATCCCGATTGCCAGCAATTCATTCTGAGCTGTTGATGCTCGTCATTGGTAGTGAGCCGACGTGTGAATAACTGTCACTTAAACAAACGACCGACTACTGACAACGGACTACTGACGTTGAATCTATTAACCTAAGAGAAAATGAAGTGTGGTTTCGCCAAGACGAAGCTTGTCTCCGCTGTCCAGGACCCGCGGCTGGCGTGGCGCGAGTCTGACCGAATCGTTAATCACAGTTCCGTTAACCGAGCCCAGATCTTCTACCAGAAACGTTTCTCCTTCGCGCCAGATTCGCGCGTGGCGACGAGAGACTTTTGTTTCCGGATCGAACCTGGAAAGGTCGATCTCCGGAAAAACATTTGAATGTGGATCGGTTCGGCCCAGCAGGTTGTTGTCCTTCTGCAACACAAACGAGGCATCCAGCTCTGTCGTTCCCGCAACCACCAATTTAGCGGTCGGACGCGCGGCCCGGAGCGTTGCGCTCGAACCAACGCCGGCCATTGGCTGACGCGCGCCGCAGTGCGCGCAAAAGATGTCATCGGCCGCAATTCGGCCGCCGCAAAAACCACAATAGACCGTTTGCACTTGCACCGTCTCGCCGCCGACCTGCGTCGCTGGAGCACCGTAGTTAACCTGTCCAGCAACTAATTTTTCGAGATGAGTGGCGAGCGCGTCACGCATGGCTCCCGCTGAAGGAAAACGATCTTCAGGTTTGTACTCGACCGAGCGCATCAAAATCTGTTCTATCTCGCTCGAGATAGAAGGCGCGATTTGACGAGGACGCGGATTTTTAGCGAAGTCGAATATCAGGAGTGGGTTGTCCTGCGGATCCGATCCGGTCAGCAGATGAAACATGGTGGCGCCCAAACTGTAGATATCGGAACGTGGCTCAACTCGTCCTCCAAAAAGTTCCGGAGGCGCATAACCCATCGTGCCCACCGCGGTCACGCCCTTCTCTTCCTGCTTAACCCAGCGGGCGATGCCGAAGTCGATCAGCATGAGACGGCCACTATTGCCATCGATCATTAAATTCGCCGGCTTGAGATCGCGATAGATAATTGGTTTGGGCCGGCTGTGGAGATATTCCAAAACGTCCGCAGCTTGCATCCCCCAATCGGCGACAGTCTTCTCGTCAATCCGCCCGCCCGGCGCATTTCGCAATCTCGAAGCGAGATCGCCACCGGAGATAAACTTCATCACCAGATAGAAACGCGCGAGCGATTCATCGTAGAAATAGTCGTAGATGGTCGGAATGGAAGGATGCTCCAGCGAGGTGAGCAATAAGGATTCTCGTTTGAAATCGCCGATAGCTTTTTCGTGCAGGGAGGGATCGAGATGTGCCTCAACCATCTCTTTCACAGCGCGTGGAGCATCACCAAGGTTTCGATCTTTGGCCAGATAAACGGCGCCCATGCCGCCGCCCCCAATCCGGCGGGCAATCTCGTAACGCGCGTTTAGAATGCTTCCGGGATCGAGCTGTTTGACTGTCGGTTGACGACCACCGGTGTCCCCCTTTTTTATTGTGTGCTTGCCCTGGCCGCTCAGCTCTCCAGTCGAGATTCCGCCTAAACCAAGCGGGGGCTCCAGATCCACGGAGACATTGGTCCTGCCCAAATCCTTAGGCTCGCGCCCTGGCGGGGCCGCTTCTGTTGATAGCGCGGCTGCAGCCCCGGTGCCTTCTCCGGTTGAGCCGCCGGATTCCTGCGAGTCCATTGGATCCTTTGACTCCGTCGAGCCAAGAGGGTGCTTCGTGCCACAGCTACTGCAAAAAGCTTCGCCAGGCACCACCTGCTTACCACATTCGAGACACTCGGGCATTTGTTCTAAAACCTGAACTGATCGTGCAATGCAAACTCCTGGTTTCCCATGCAAGCTAACAGCTTGCGTCGTAGCCAACAGATTATTTGATCATGTGGAACCGGAGGAAGGTCTTCCCAACAATTATCTCGTCCCCGTCGTTTAAGATCTGGCGCTTCCCCGCCGCAAGTCTTTTTCCGCGGTTAACAAACGTGCCATTGGTAGATCCCAAGTCCTCTAAAAAATGCTTGCCATCGACGAGAGAGATACGGGCGTGACGGCGGGACACCTTCGCTTCCGGATCGTCGGAGTCGAGGTCAACGTCGGGGAAGATTCCACCATCGGCGTCCCAACGTCCGATCTGCGATTCGGCGCCGCTCAGCATAAACTGTTTGCCGACAGATTTTCCGCGTTCGATGACGAGCTTGGCGTGCGCCTTGTCTGCGGCACCAACCGAAGAAGAAAGATTGATTGCGGCGGCGGCTTTCCCTGCCGCCAACTCGGGTTGCGGAGCGGTCGAAGGGGAATGCGAACCGTTTTGTCCGTCCGCTTCATTCCTTAACATATTGGCGCCTGAAGGATCAGGCCGCGAGCTGGCGGACGATGTTGACGACGAGTTCGGTCGCGAATTAGGCCGTAGTGGCGCGCCACATTCGTCGCAATACTGCGCGCTGTCGAGGTTTTCGGTTTTGCACCTCTCACACGTGATCATTGTTTTTCGGAAGTTTGCGATTCACGACCAATCCGCGATAAATTCTCAATTTGTACGTTAAAACTGAGTACAGGAACGGAGAGTCATTCTAACGCGAAACGATTCGACTCGCCAACGTAGCAGTCATGAGCAGGAGGCAGGAGCAGGAGGCAGTTGCAAGACGCAGGCGCAGGTGTAAGTGGAAGCCGCAGGATGATGGAATACACATGGATGGTCGGCGAACGTGAAACGGGCTGATACTCCTGCCTCCTGCTCCTGCTCCTGCAACCTGCCTTTATTGAAACTGTTTACCGGTTTTGGACGTAAGAGTTACACGAATCACCCGGGTTTCGAATTCCGCCCGATTTATGCAAATTATTTACTCGTTGGCAATTAAGAACCCTATCCCCTGAGCGAAGGAAGAAGTTATGGCTTTAACTCGAAAGAAGAAGATCATTATCGCGGTCTCGGCCGTGGCCCTTTTAGCGCTAATCGTTATCATCAGCGTATTTGCCAGCCGCAAAGATGAAGCTGAAGTAACGACCGTCAAGTTGGAAGTTAAACCCGAATTGCGGCAGACGGTGACAGCCTCCGGCGAGGTAAGACCGATCCGTTATATCAAGCTGACCAGTGAAGTGCCCGGACGGATCGAGGAAATCTACGTCAACCCCGGCGACCAGGTGGTGCAAGGCAAGCCACTCGTGCGCGTCGATCCCACTCAGCTCCAGTCAAGCCAGGAGGCGCAATTCGCAGCGGCGCAGGCCTCTCTCAACGATGTCCAAAGCGCGCGAAACGCGGTCGCTTCCGCGCAACAAAGTTTGGTAGTCGCAGAAGCATCAGTATCATCCGCCAGGCAGCAGTTGGTTGCATTGCAAACTGCCGTCGATCGCGCCCAGGTGGATTTGAACACTGCGCAGCGAGAATTGAAACGTGCCAGCGATCTTATCGAGGCTGGTGTTGCTTCACGCTCTGAATATGACGCGGCGCGCGATCGTTTCGACCAGGCGAAGATCGCCCTACAAACAGCCAGGGCTAACCTTGAATCACAGCGCATCGCTGTGAAGGAAGCAATGGAACGCGCTAACGGCCAAAAGATCATGGTCCAGGACGCGCGAACCGGTATCAGGACATCCGAAATGCGCGCCAGCCAGCAGCAGGCTTTGTTGCGAGGCCAGTCCAGCCAGCGTTCAAAAGCTACTCAGCTCTCGCCGCTCAATGGCGTAGTCGCCGATATTCCTACGCGCGTTGGCGAATATGCAGTTGCAGGTCTGTCGACCACGCCGCTGATGACGATTGCGGACATGTCTACTATCAATGTGGAAGTCAACGTCGACGAGACGGAGATTTCCAATGTGGAAGTTGGGCAGCAGGCGAAAGTCAAAGTAGATGCACTAGGCGAGAAAGAGATCGTCGCGGTAGTGACGCAGAAGAACCCGCTCGCAGTTTCCAAGTCGGACACGCAGGGTGGGCTTTCGACTCGAATTAATGTTCAGGAAGCCAAGGAATTCAAAGTCACAGTCGAGTTGCGCGACATGCCGGATGAAGTTCGCAATGGCCTGCGGCCCGGCATGAGCGCTACTGCAACCATCACGACCAAAACGAAGAACAATGTGGTGGCAGTGCCGCTCGAGGCTATTGTCGAGAAAGCGCCTCCTACCCCGTCACCAACTACGACGGTCGCAGGCAATTCGCCGGCGCCATCGAGTGGCGAAAAGCCCAAGAGCGTGAAGGGTGTTTACCTGCTCGAGGGAAACAAAGTGCGGTTTATCGAGGTCACGACAGGAATTACGGGTGAAGCCGACATCGAAGTCACCAGCGGGGTAAAGGCAGGGATGGAGATCGTTAGGGGACCCAGCCGCGTGTTAAAAACACTAAAAGACGGCATGGCGGTCAAGCGCCAGGTCCGCAAACCAGGTGCCAACGACAACGCAAACGGGGGCAGCTAATGAGCGACGTCAGAGTAGCATCACCTCCAGTCGAAGCCGTTTTGCCGGCGGGGCAATCAACTCCGCCACACGACTCCAGCTCGCTCATCTCGATGCGGGGAATCTGGAAGACATACCAGATGGGCTCCGAAGAAGTGCATGCACTTCACGGTGTGTCGTTTGATATTCCCAAAGGTGAGTACATCGCGATCATCGGTCCATCCGGATCAGGGAAGTCAACTTTGATGAACCTGATTGGCTGTCTCGACACTCCCAGCCAGGGCGAGTATTGGCTCAACGCTAAAAATGTTTCCGAAATGGACGACGACGAGCTCGCCCGCATTCGTAACCAGGAAGTCGGCTTTGTGTTCCAGACGTTCAATCTGTTAGCGCGGGCGACAGCGCTTCACAACGTGGAGCTGCCTTTAATCTACGGTGGCATTGGATCTGCGCAGCGTCATGAGATGGCCAAGCAGGCCCTCGCGGCAGTTGATCTGGCCGATCGCGTCACACACCGTCCCAACGAGCTTTCCGGCGGCCAGCGGCAGCGCGTCGCGATCGCGCGCGCTTTGGTCAACCATCCTTCAATTCTTCTCGCCGACGAGCCTACCGGCGCGCTCGATACGCACACGAGCATGGAGATCATGGACCTCTTCGCACGGCTTCACGGGGAAGGAAACACAATCATCGTGGTCACGCACGAGCACGACATCGCTGCACGCGCGCACCGCGTGATTTCAATTCGCGACGGACTAATCGAAAAAGACGAGAAAATTACATAGCGGCGGTACGGCCGCCCTGTTACAAACTTGTAGGGCGGGTCTCGTACCCGTCCGTTTTTATTTCAGTCACAGCTCACCAAGCGCGAAGGGACTGGCACCGCCGCTCCAGAGTCTGATGTCCAACACCTTATCTTCAGATAGAAAAAGGTTTTCTTTCTTTCGCCTCGCGGCGCTCTGGGAGGCATTTCTTGTCGCGGTCGGCAGCCTGCGGGCGAATAAGTTAAGAACCGCCCTGACGCTCGTGGGAATAGTAGTGGGCGTTGCCGCTGTTATCGCGGTCGTCACCATCATCCAGGGGCTGGATAATAAAGTCGCCACCACCTTCTCTTCTCAGGGGTCCACAGTCTTCACCATTTCAAAGCGTCCCCAAATCATCAGGTCGCGCGAAGAGTTTGTAAGATTCAACAAACGGAAGGACGTTACGCATGAAGATGCGGATGCGATCGCGCGCCTGTGCGCGTCATGCTGGCGCGTGGGAGTCGCGGCAAACTCGAGAGAGACCGCCAAACACGGCGATCAAAAGTTTGAGAACTTGCAAATCCGCGGTGTGACGCCAACCACGATGCTTGAAATCGACGGGCGCTCCATCGAAGCCGGACGCGTGTGGACCGATGCGGAAGGAACGGCAGGACGAGAAATCTGTGTAGTCGGTTCCGACGTGCTGACAAACCTTTTTGGCGGAGCTTCGGCTGATCGGGTGATTGGGCAGGAAATCAGAATAGCGGGACGTCCATTTCAAATTGTCGGAACGCTTGAGACGCTCGGCTCCATCTTTGGAGCTTCCCGCGACAGTGTCGCCTACATTCCTTATTCGACATACCAGAAACTATATGGCGCACGCGACTCTATCGTTGTTTTCATTCAGGTGCCAACCGCTGAGCAACTTGAGGTTGCTGAGGACCAGGTGCGCACCATCATGCGCAGCCGCCGTGGCCAAACTTTCAAAAACGCGGTCGATGAAGGATTTTCTCTGGAAACGCAGGATGTTTTCCTCGACCTCTACGGCAAGGCCACGTCAAACATCTATCTCGTAACCATCGGCGTAGCCGCGATTTCCCTCGTAGTCGGTGGAATAGTGGTGATGAATATCATGCTGGTTTCAGTCACTGAGCGCACCAAGGAGATTGGCATTCGGAAAGCAATTGGCGCCCGACGTAAGGACATCCTGACGCAGTTTTTGATCGAGGCAGTGACTGTTACTGCGATCGGCGGCGCGATCGGAGTGCTCACCGGGTTTGGACTCGCCTACCTGATCGCTGCGTTGATAGGCTTTCCGCTATTGATTAGCATCGCCTCGGCAGTGCTTGGCGTTGGAGTGTCATCGGTAGTCGGGATTATCAGCGGTCTCTGGCCCGCCTGGCGTGCCGCGCGGCTCGATCCGATTGAAGCGCTCCGGAGTGAATAAGCGGAGGAGGCAGGCGCAGGAGGCAGGAGCAGTTGGACGAAAAGCGGAACCAGACACCCAGGCTTGCTAGACTTTCTTCCTGCCGACTGCTCCTGCCTCCTGCCCACTTTTTTTAGCGATGAGAGTTGATGACATAAAGGAATCCGCCCTGATGGCGATAGACACACTGCGCGCGAACAAGCTGCGCTCGTCGTTGACCATTCTGGGCGTCAGTGTCGGTGTGATAACCGTCATTTTCATGGTCTCGATTATTCAGGGTCTGAATAAGGCCTTCGCGGATCAAGTCGAGTCGCTGGGTTCAAACACCATCTTCATTTCGAAATTCGATCCCGGTTTTGGACGACCGCCCGGCCCTGAAGAGATCCATAGGAAAGACTTAACGATGGATGACGCCGACGCTTTACGTCGCGAGGCTCCCTCAATCGCGGGCGTTTCGCCAATACATCGATTGATTGCGGCGACGGCGCGATACCAGGAAAAACAAACCGATACGCCGATTCTCCTTGGGGTGACGCCTTACTATGAATTTGTTCATACGCAGTATGTGGCGCGTGGTCGTTTCATCAAGGACTTTGACATGGACAATCGCGACAACGTCGTGATAGTCGGGGTCGATGTAGTGCACGCTCTTTTTCCTTACGAAGATCCCGTCGACAAGGAAATAAGGATCAACGGAAACCCTTATCGCGTGATCGGCGTGATGGAGCCGCTGGGAAACTTCTTCGGACAGTCGCGTGATAATTCGCTCTTCATTCCGATCAGCACTTTCGACAAGTACTACCCTGACCGTCCTTTTCCGGAAGTTGTCTTTTTCATCATCGTGCGTCCGCAGTCGCGCGCTTTTGTTAAGTCCGCTATTGACGAGATTACCGACATCCTCCGTCGCCGACGTCGGGTGCCGCTAAATGAAAAGAATAACTTTGGCATCTCGTCGCAGGATTCGTTGCTCGATATTTACAATCAACTTACCGGAGCCACGGCTCTTGTGCTTACCGCAATCTCGTTCGTAGCCCTGATGATTGGCGGTATCGGCGTAATGAACATCATGCTGGTGTCGGTCACCGAACGCACGAAAGAGATTGGAGTGCGTAAAGCTGTCGGCGCCACGCGGCTGAATATACTGTCGCAATTTTTGATCGAGGCGGTCGTGTTAACTGCGATCGGCGGGCTGGCTGGACTGGCTGTGGGGGAGTTGCTGGCCTTCGTGATCAATAAATATTCCCCGCTGCCCGCTTATGTGCCGCTTTGGGCGATAGCTGTTGGCGTGGGCATTTCCGCTGCTGTCGGAATAGTCTTCGGTTTATGGCCGGCCTGGAAGGCTGCCCGCCTTGATCCTATCGAAGCATTGCGCTGGGAATGACTTCAGGCCGTAAAAGCGCAACAATATACCCACCAGGACCGTACTAACCGAATCGTGAAATTCATTGAAACATTAAAACTTGCCATAGCCGCGATCTGGGCACACAAACTGCGCTCGGCGCTAACGTTGCTCGGCATGATCATTGGCGTGACAGCTTTCGTGGTCGTTGTCTCGCTCATTTCGGGATTTAACAAGTATATCGATGAAAAGATTGCGGGCATTGGTTCCCAGTCGTTCACTATTCAGCGTTTCAATTTCGAAGATTTCAAGGACCTCGACACGATTGCCGCCGCGCAAAGAAGGAACAAGGAACTTACACTGGACGACTATGACTACCTGAAGGAGCGTGGCGTACTGATTGATAAAATTGGCGCGAAGGCGCGCGCCAGCCGCTCGTTGGTAAAGCGCGGCTCAAAACTTGTTGAAGATGTGCCCGTCGAC
>JALYSR010000291.1 GCA_030854715.1 Acidobacteriota bacterium | reverse complement strand
GGTTTATCGTGGTCCATACGAGTTTGCCGTACCAGGAGCGCCAAACGACTTTGTAATGCAAAATGAACCCGACCCCGGTGAAGTACCGGCAACTGAAAGGATAGGTGGTAATGGCCACAACGGTCACAGGCACTAAGCCGCTCAGAAAGACAGGATTTGGTGGAGGGCCGAAACCACGCGGTCCAAATGGGAACGGTCCGCGTAAACCAAACGGACACGACTCCGCCTTTCCCGACTTCCAGGCTTCAGCGAACCGATACCGAATCGGAACATTGGTGGCGCTTGCCTCAATCCTGATGATGTTCACGGCGTTGAGTAGCGCTTACATCGTGCGCGCCGCTTCATCAAATGACTGGCAGCGGCTCGCCATGCCGCGGATTCTGCTGCTGTCTACGTTACTGATTCTTGTCAGCAGCGGCACTTTGGAAGCTGCCAGACGCAAGTTGAAGCACTCGTCGGAGAACATGCACCGGCGTTGGTTGCTGTTGACCGTGGCGCTCGGACTTGGATTCCTTGCCTCACAACTACTTGCCTGGCGACAGTTGGCGCGACAGGGGATTTATGTTGCCAGCAATCCGCACAGCTCTTTCTTCTATCTCTTGACGGCGACTCACGGCGTCCATCTGATGGGCGGGTTGGTTGCGGTTATTTACCTGGCGATTCGAACGCGCCACGTTGCCGGCATGCGCGCTCGCGAGGTAAATGAATTCGACGTCGCGAAGCGTCAGGCTGTTACTGACGCGGTTACGCTTTACTGGCATTTCATGGATTTCTTGTGGGTCTACCTATTCCTGCTGCTGTTTCTGTGGCGGTAAGACGGCGATAGCAGAGACTTCAGTCTGCGAAGAAGTATTGATAGCTGTTCGTGGGAACGAGTAATAAACGCAGACTAAGTCTGCGCTACTTTATTCCTCTGGAGGTGACAGGTGGGTACTGAGGCACGCGCAGTACATTTTCCGGCGGCTGATTGGGGCGGTGGTGTGCACCCCTACCGCGTTGGCCATCGCAAGCTCGGAATGTGGTTGTTTATTGTTTCCGACTCATTGACGTTTTCCGCGCTCTTGATGGGCTACGCTTATCTCCGAGCGTCAAATGTCTGGCCCACACCATTTCCGTTCCGCCCCAGCATAATCTTTTCTTCGATAATGACGTTCTGTTTGCTCTCGTCAAGTTTGACGATGGTCTTTGGCGTCTCGGCGTCGAGCCGGCGAGACTTTGCAGCCACGCGCAAATGGATCCTGGCGACTATCTTCTTCGGGCTGGCCTTTCTGGTTCTGCACCTTATGGAATGGAATCATTTGATCGGCGAAGGTCTGCGGCCCTTTAGTCTGCCGGCCCACTGGGTCAGTACATTTACAACGTCTGATGGCAGGTTGCCCTCGCCTCTGTTTGGCGCCACCTTTTTTACTATTACCGGCCTACACATGTTCCACGTTTTTACCGGCACGATTTACCTGGCGGTCGTGGCAGCGCGAGTCAAGAAGCTAAAACACGAAGACGTCGAAATCAGCGGCCTGTACTGGCACTTCGTGGATTTGGTTTGGATGTTTGTCTTTCCGCTGATTTACATCCTGTCGGTGGATGTGGGCGGCCACCTGGCCAAATAGGGAGGAGTGAAATGAGCGCACACGTTGAAGAAGAACATTTTGCCGGCAGCAATAAACTGTTCATTTCGATCTGGGGCTGGCTGGTTTTCCTTACCCTGATTGAGATCTTCCTGGCTTACAAGCCGATGCCCATCCATTTCATGTTGACTATTTTGTTGGGCCTCTCAATCATTAAGGCAGCCTTGATCGTGGCTTACTTCATGCACATGAAGTTTGAGCGCCTGAGCCTGATTTTGACCATTGTGCCGATGCTGGTGGTTTGCATCTGTCTGCTGTTTGTTTTCTTCCCAGATAGTTTCAGATCGGCCGGCTTGCGCTACCAATTCAAAGAGACCCCGCCCACCGCCGAGGAGCACTGATGCGCGCTTACCTCAATTGCAGGACACTTCTGCTCGTGCTTGTCGCGCTGGTTGCTGTGGTTACGCTCGGTACGCCGGCTTTTGGCCAGTGTTCCATGTGCCGGGCAGCCCTAGCCGGTTCTAACAATGCGTTATTCATCAGGAACTTTAATATTGGCGTGCTGGTTTTGCTCGTGCCCCCGGTAACTATCTTTTGCTCCATCTTTGTGGTGTTAAAGCGCTACAAACGGGCCGACGAGCGCACTGATTCGGCTGGTTCGTCCGACCTGGAGACGTCTCGGTAAATCTATGGCCGAAGAAAACCTGACCCGTATCGACGTTGAAAAGCGAACCACACGCGGCCGAGTTTGCCCACGTTGCGGCGGAAAGATCATTCCTTCAGATCGTGCGGTCTACCAGAGCACGGCCGATCCTGCCGGCGCTTTCCCGATCTGGCAATGCGAAAGATGTGGCTACGAAGAAATGTCGGAGCGGGCTAAGCCGGTGGGCAAGGTCAAGCATTAAGATTGCCGGCGGACTGTGAAACAGTCCAACAGTAGTTCCAACTATTAAGGATGGTTTAATGTGATCGGAGTCAGGAGTGATGCTCGCGGGATGAAAAGTGAAGCCAAACTACTAAATCTCCTGTGTATCCTCGGGGCGCTCATCTTTGTGACCCTCGCCGTCCTGAACGCCTTGTTTTCTGGTCAGCTTTTGAGCACCGACAATCTTTTCATCACCATGGTCTGCCTGCTGATGGCTCTCTTGTTTGCAGTCAATCCCCTGTTGTACTTGAAGGATGAAGGGAAGCTGCCAATTCCTTTTCAAAAGCGTTTGGCTCGACGCGCAGCAGCCGCAGCGCTGCCTCAATCCACACCACCGCTGCTGGATGCCAAGGGTCGCGCGGTTCCTCCCGACGTGAGAGCGATGATGGCCAATATGAAGCAGAAGCAGCCTTAGCTGCCTGATAGAACCTGCCGTGAATCAAACTGAAAAACAGGTGCTGGGAAGTTTTGAGCATTGGAACAGGGACAAGCTCGATCTTCATACTCTGTTTGAAGCCGGTGGCAACGACCCCGACGCGCGCACGGCGGTCTTCTATGCGGTAGAGCAACTGGTTAAGGAAGGACTGCTCCAGGAGGAAGGAAATGATTTTTATTCGTTGACCGGAAAGGGACGAGAAGCTGTGCAAGTCAATAAGACTTAGCGAGTGGCACCTTCGCGGGAAACATTCATTAGGACGGTTGTGCTATAAACGTTGCGCTCCTCTGGAGCGCCATTATTATGCCCAAATACATTTCATACCTTCCACATCTAAATGCACTTCTCAATTCCACCAGCGCCATCTTGTTGCTGGCGGGCTTCAGATTGATTCGTCTCGGTCGAATTCAGGCGCACCGAAATTGCCAGGTCACTGCCGTGGTAACGTCAACGCTGTTTCTTGCTTCTTATCTCACCTATCACTACTACCACGGTGCTACTCGATTTGCAGGGAGCGGACTTGTTCGTCCAGTGTATTTCACGATTCTAATCAGTCACACAATCCTCGCCGTCGTGATTGTTCCACTCATACTAATAACGCTTTACCGCGCCCTGCGATTGGATTTCGTTCGGCATCGTCGTATAGCGCGCTGGACGCTACCCCTGTGGCTGTATGTTTCGGTAACTGGCGTTATAGTTTATTTAATGCTGTACCAACTTTACCCTTCACCAGTAGCTTATTAGGGCGTGCGTGACAGACAACGGAAATAATCCCAACCTGACGGTAGCTGTTCCTAATGTGAAACGGGTTCGCGCTTCGGGACCAATTCTCATCCTCGCAATACTCTTTGTGGTTGCTTCCTTCCTTGCCTGGTACTTCACCTGGTTTGGTCGCGGCCTTTCAGACGCCGAAATCACAACGTATTTGGCCGACGTAAATCATCCGCGGCATGTACAGCACGCACTGCTACAGGTTCAGCAGCGTATCGAGCGCGGCGACCCCAACGTGAAACAATGGTATCCGCAGATCGTGACGCTCGCGGGCAGCGCGGAAGCAGAGTTCCGGCTGACCGCTGCCTGGTTGATGGGCGCCGACAAAAATTCGGTGGAATTTCATAACGCGTTAAAGAAACTTCTGGAAGACCCCGAGCCAATCGTTCGGCGAAATGCCGCCCTCGCCCTGGTGAGATTTGACGATGCCAACGGGCACGCGGAACTGGTTGCCATCCTCGAGCCGTTTCAGGTAAACGCTCCGGCTGATGGTTTTCTCGTCAGCAACCTTTCGAGTGGCGCGCAGGTGAGCCGAGGGACTTTGTTGGCGCGGATCAGGCGGACCAACAATGAAC
>JALYSR010000218.1 GCA_030854715.1 Acidobacteriota bacterium | reverse complement strand
CGCCGACTCTGAGGGGAAGAGTTCGAATTTGGCCGAATGAAGATGTGCGATCGCGCGGTCAATTTGCCGCCAAAGCATATCGCCTGGACAAATCAATGGGCGTTACTCCGCCAGGCGTCGAGCAGTACTTGCCAGAGTTGGAGGGTCAATTCGGAGTCAGACCCAGTGCTTCTGCGCGGTTCACCGAACAGGAGAAGAGGACTGCGATTTTTATCGGGTCAGGCAACATTGCTTCTGGCTTTTACCTGCCTTTGGAGGACACGTTCTATTTGAAACCCGGCACGAACCTTGCCGACCCGCGCACGCGGAGCACGGCGAGGCATGAAATGGCCCACCTGCTCGGAGGGGCCGAGCAAACGCGAAGCGCCTTCCGTCAGCGATATGGCGAGAACTACATGCGTTATTGGCGCCCCTTCGAAGAGGGAATGGCAGAACTGGTCAAAGCGGAGACGCAGCCGGAAGCAGAACGCAGAGCTGTCGCCGCCGGAGAAACTTCGACATCCGGCGACGTTACCGTGGAAATTGGGGAACACCCATTCTATGTCGCATCCCAGGCGTGGATCAGAAGTCTCATCGCAGCGGCGCCCGGAAATCGTCAGTTGCTGCTGAGGGCATACTTTACCGGCAATATCCCAGAAACCGTTTTTCAACTTATTGAAAGCATATCGCCTCCGCGACTACCTCAGTAACGGGGCTGAACGCGGAAATCGCTCAATTTTGAAAGAGCAAGACTAAGGACCAATGTCAGAAGATTCCAACAAGACCGTCAAGAGGATGCTGGACGATCAGACGATGGCTGCTGCGCTCGGTGGCCGGCGCACCGCGCGTGAGAGCTTTGAGGCTGACGAAAACTCCACGTCTCATTCGGCGACCGTCAATCTCTTTCAAGCTTGGGGATATTTCGGCCTGGCGTTGGCTATTACTTTGGCCATGGCTCTCGTGTGGTATCGCCAAATGTCCTATTGGACCATGATCACAGTCATCCTTACGGCAATACTCTCTTTCCTGATACTGGCTGTGCTGACTGAAGTTCGTACTGGCAAGCCACGCCTTATCTACTACCGCTACCTCCTCGCTGCGGTGGGATCGGTTGCAGCTCTCCTGTTTTCCTTGGACTCCCCACTCTTGCCTTACCTCGACGTAACGATGCTAGGTATTGGGTTATTCGTGGTTTGCGGTCGCATAGGTTGTCTGATGGTTGGTTGCTGTCATGGTCGACCTCATGGATGGGGTGTGACATATAGCAAAGAAAGCGCGGCGGCAGACTTTCCGGAACACCTGGTTCGTGTTCGTCTCTTTCCAGTTCAGGCAGTCGAATCATTTTGGGTGTTGGCTATCGTGCTGACCGGCGTCGTGCAGGTAATCGGCGGCCAGCCTTCGGGCTCGGCTTTGAGCAGTTACGTTGTCGCGTATGGATTGGGACGATTTTGTTTTGAATTTCTCCGCGGAGATGAGGGCCGTCGTTACTTTCGCGGTATCTCCGAGGCTCAGTGGACTTCCTTATCGATGACGTCAGCCGTGGTAATCGCCGAGTGGTATGGAGCGCTTCCTCCCAGCTCCTGGCATTTACTGGCGGTCGCCTGCCTGATCTTCGCGATCTTGCTAATAAACGTAACACATGCAGGAAGCGATTCTTCGGATTCTTCAATTGCAAAGATCGAGTTATGTGGGCGGCTGGAAATTGGGACGAGGTAACTGATGCGTAGGCGTACCAGGCGGTCAGAAAAAACTGAGGAGACAAGGAAGTCCGCTGGACCTTCGGTTCAGCGAAACGATTCGGCTCGCGCAGCCAACCCGTCTGACCAATTGTTAACGTTGCAGCAAACAGTTGGGAACCAGGCGGTGGAGCGACTCATGCATAGCGCCAGTCAACAACCGGCGAATGTAGGTGATGAGGACGCGGCTGCGAGACCGGTAGCCGAGAAGAGCGTGGACGGCAGAGCTGAGGAGCGCATTGGTCAAATCGTTGAGCAAGCCCCAAAGGGCGGCGGCGGAGGCGGCGGCGGTGGAGCACCCGCTGTTGCTCCCAAGCCGAAGAAGGCTGGCGTCGAATCTTTCAGTGTGAAGTGGTCCGAGAATCCATTGACCTCTGCGACGAACGCGAGACTTAGATTGGATTACAAAGCAAAGTTCAAAAAAGATGCGGAGCACGATCCGGCGCTCGCGGAGTTTCGACAGAACGTCATGACCAAATTTGAAATCACCGACGGGCCCAACAAGGGCCAAAAAGGCGATAACAGCCCAATGCATGATGACAACTATTCGCGAGCTGATGATATTGCCGGCCGGTCCATCGCTGACGTTGATTTCGAGTCAAATGACAATCCCGGCTTTCCTGCTATCGATAAAGACGACGACGTCAACTATAGCTTCACCGCCGAGCAGATGATCATAGACACGTCGCAGGGAAACAAAGTCTTGGATAAGAAGGGCCCGAAAACTGGAACAATCAAAGGTAAGCACCCCCGTAAATTCAGCATACCGAGCAATTGCTGAATCATTAGTTATTCAAGGAAGACTCTATGGCCAGTAGCAGGAAACAGATTAACGAAATACTTCAACGCCTTGTCTCGGGAGAGTTGAGCGCCCCGACGACGCTAGACCAATCCGGGTGGGAGATGACCCTTTCAACGGGAGAGAGAGTCGCGCGCTCAAGACTTCAGGCAGAAGCCGAACCTTTGATCCTCATGGGAGCCGAGGCTGTTCCGGATCTGCTTCCCTGGGTGATGAACGACAACCTCGCGGCGCGTTTTGTTGCTCTTTACGCCCTTGAACAGATCACCGGTGAAAAGCCCTATGTTTCCTATTTTGATCAGGCCGATATCGAAGGGCATCGCGAGAAGGCCATAGCTGTATGGCGCGCGTGGTACGACGCGCGGACGAAATAGTAACCCTGAAGAAGGTATTCATGAGAGGAGCTGATTTATGTCCACAATCGAATCTGAGTTGAAAGAACTGCAAGCCGCACAAGCAAAAATCGATGCCGATATTGCCAACGCTAACAAGACGTTGCAGGACGCTCAGTCAAAGCTGAGCACGGCCAACAGCCAGCGGACGTCATTGGCTACCAAGATTGCAGCGGCCGAGAAGTTGGCTAAAGACCTTGGCGGGACCCGCGGCGCGAACAAGGCGCTACGAGAGAAAACACAAACGGAAATGGACAGTGCGAAGAAAACTGTTGAGGAGTTGCAAGCCCGGCTCTTCAACGAAATCCCCGAAGAACGTCGTGCTGCTGTCACGGCAGCAGTTGACAAGGTAAACGCGGCTATCGGCGACGCCCAAACGACCTTCGCAAATGCCCACAAAGAAACGCAGGCAGGCGAGGCCGCGGCGGCTGCAGCCAAACAAAAGGCCGCGGCGGCGGAAGCAGAGTACCAGAAGGCAAACGGCGAACTGCAACAGGGGCCTAAGAAGATCGAAGCTGCCCGAAGTCGCGTGAGCAAACTTACCAACGATGTAAAGGCAGCCCTGGATGCCGGACGTTTTAACGAGGCGTTTCTATTTTTTCTCCAACTGAAACAGGGTTTGGCCGAGCTGCCGAATCTGATCAGCAAGGACAATGAAGACAAGTTAGCCGGCAAAGTCATGGACACCAGGTCTGCGTCGCAAGCAGCTCAAACCGAACTGGCGAAGGCGACGGAATCGCTAACTGCACAAAAGGCAAAGGAGGCCACCGCCGAAGCAGAGGCCAGGAAAAAAGAGCAACAACGCGAGGCCGACTTGAAGGCAGCTTTGTCCGCGACAGCCCCGGCTCCGCAACCGCCCCCGAAAGCAGAAAGCGCAACGGGCCAGCCTGCGGCGTGACGCAAATATCAAACGGTGTGAAAGCAACAGATATCGAAGCTGCTGCCTAGCGACAACAAAACTATGTTTCAAGATCTGGACACTGCGATAGAGAGCATCCTCAACCTTGCGGACGCGCCAGCACAACTCCTGGCTGCGGACGTCAGTTTTGAAACGCCCGATAGGAACTATGCCCCTACCACACCAACTGTGAATCTGTTTCTCTTTGAGGTGAAAGAGAATCGCGAACTGCGCGATCCCGAGCCGATCGTGGATAAAGTCGGCGACGTCTTCATTCGCCGGCAGCCGCCCCTGCGCGTGGATTGCACTTACCTGGTGACTACCTGGTCAAATCAGGCGCTGGCAGCAAGGGTGGTCGAAGAGCACAGATTGCTTGGGCAGGCCTTACTTTGGCTGAGCCGCTTTCCCATAATTCCGGCGAATTTGCTAATAGGCAGTCTCGCAGCCCAACCCTTTCCGGCGCCCACACTCGTGGCCCAGATGATGGACGAAAAGAATAGTGGTGATTTCTGGACCGCGCTTGGCGCCGTACCACGACCGGCGTTCTATCTGGTAGTCACGATTGCCATGGATTTACAGCGATTCGTGGAAGGACCTCTCGTGACTACTACCACCACGGGGTATCAACAGGGCGCAGATGTTTCAACCAGTGAAGAAAGAATCAACATGGGTGGCAAGGTTACCAATGCCACCGGAGTAGGCGTGGCGGATGCCTGGGTGCGTTTAGAACCGGCCGGTCGCATCGAGGTGACGCTAACTGATGGTCGGTTTGTATTCGTCGATGTGAGACAGGGAACTAATCTTACGTTGCGCGTACGCGCTGCAGGTTTGGGGGAAGTTAGTCGAACCATCGACATTCCATCACAGACTGGTGAATACAACCTGCAATTTCCTTAATCATTAGAAGGAGGCTACATCATGGCTGTGCAAGTATCTTTTCCGGGGGTCTACATTGACGAATTTGCGCCGGGAGCTCCGATCGAAGGCGTAGGAACTTCGACGGCCGCGTTCATCGGCCCAACCTCCGCGGGTGACCTGGACACACCGACCAAGGTTACAAGCTGGGACCGTTTTAGGCAGTTGTTCGGCGACCAACCACTGCCCGGGTTTTTTCTGTGGTATGCGGTCAGAGGTTTCTTTCAAAACGGTGGCCAGGTCTGCTACATCGTGCGGGCCAGCAACGGCACTTACGCCGGACTCGGAATCGGCAATCCACCGGCCGCGCCGCCATTGGATAATCGTGGCGGAAACGCCATGCTCCGGGTGCGAGCACGACAACCCGGAATTCCGGCGCCCGCTATCGGGGTTGAAGTGATTGGCAGGAACCGTCTCCAGGCCGCTAATACCAGTGTCTATCAGCCTGCAGGGAATTTCACTGTAACAGCACTTCGCGAAGTCCAGTTGACCAACGCCGCAGAGGCGGCCCAGTTCCGGCCAACTGACTGGGTGAATCTGGGCGCCGCCGACCCGCGTGTCCGAGTTGTCCGAGTCACAAACGATAGACTGCGGTTCGCGACCGATCTCGCGACTCCAATTGCCAATAACGGCCCCATTCGTCTGGCTGATGCGCCTGCCGGAACTCAGAGCATTCGCATTCTCTCAGGCGTCGCGGTGCCGGATGGGGCCCTGGTCCAGGGCACGATGCTGACGATCGTTCAAGGGGCCAGCACCCAGTCGCAGACCGCCGAGATAGTCGAGGCAGAGCCGCTCCTGACGGGTCCACCGATAACTACTTACCGGGTGACATTCCGTCAGGGGCTGACTGCGCCGATCAGCCTTGATCCGGTTAATCCGGCGACTGTTCAATCAGAAGAGTTTGATTTTCAGGTGTCGCAGGGAGCTGCCACGACCATCTATAACAATCTCTCGGTCGACTCAGCCCACCCGCGTTACTTCTTGCGCATCATCAATGTCCCCAATGGTCTGGTCCAGGTGGAGCAGATCGAGCCCCCACCAACCGATGCCCCGCCAAACAGCCTTCCGGTTAATACAGGCGGAGCAGTGGCGCTCGCCGGTGGCGCCAATGAGAACCTCGCTACGCTCGGTGCGGTTGACTATACCGACGCGCTGGACACTCTCCGGGAAATTGACGACGTAAACATCGTCGCCATCCCTGACGGGTCCGTTATACCGGCGGCCGCCACTGTGCAGCAGGCAATCATCGCCCACTGCGAGTTGTTGCAGGATCGCTTCGGCGTACTCGATTCTCAACCGGGCTTGCCGTTGTTTGGCGTCGGCGCCAATCCGGGCATTGATACACAACGACGAAGTGTCGACTCCACCCGCGGCTATGCGGCACTTTACTATCCCTGGCTGCGGGTCTCACCCGTTGGACCAGGAGACCCAATCCTGGTGCCGCCTTCCGGTCACGTCTGCGGAATTATGGCGCGCGTTGATGCCAATCGCGGCGTGTTCAAAGCGCCTGCCAACGAAAATGTCAATGGCGCTATCGGCGTCGAGACGACAATGACCGACATTGACCAGGGCCAGCTCAACCTGTCCGGTATAAACGTGGTTCGCGTCTTTCAAGGCGGCGGACGCCCGATTCTGTGGGGCGCTCGCACGACGGCGACCGATAGAAACTGGCAATACGTGAATATTCGCCGGCTGTTCTTGTTCCTGGAAGAGTCTATTCAGGAAGGAATTCGTTGGGCGGTATTCGAGCCAAATAACACTTCGCTATGGCAGAAACTCAAACGGACCATTAGTGCGTTCCTACTACAGCAATGGCGGGATGGCGCGCTCTTTGGCTTAACCCCCGAAGAAGCCTTCTACGTGCGCATCGATGAGACCCTCAATCCGGACAGCCAGCGGGCCCTCGGCCGCTTGTATATCGAGATCGGCGTCAGGCCATCTTATCCGGCCGAGTTCATCATCGTGCGGATCGGTATTTGGCAGGGCGGATCAGAAACCACTGAAACTTAACAGTTGAGGAGAAATAACAATGCCGAGAACAGACCCATACCGCAACTTTAGCTTTTTAGTCGAGATTGGTGGCATCACTCAGGCCGGATTTTCCGACTGTTCTGGATTCGGAGCCAGCACTGATCCCATCGAATATCGTGAAGGTGGCGAGACCAAGACGGTGCGCAAACTGCCGGGTCTCACCAAGTACACCAACATTACTCTGAAATGGGGACTGACCGACTCCAGGGAACTGTACAACTGGTACAGGGACGTTGTGAACGGCAGGATCGAGCGCAGGAGCGGCAGCATCATTCTGCTGGACCTGGAAGGCAAAGAAAAAGTCCGTTGGAACTTCTTCGAAGCCTGGCCCACCAAATGGGATGGCCCAGACTTTACCGCCAAGGGAAATGATGTCGCCATCGAGACGCTTGAACTCGCTCACGAAAAGGTTGAAAGGGCCTAACCATGATTCAAACGGAATATCAGTTCACGCTGCCCATCGGTTACCAGGACGAGGACGGCACATTGCATCGCGAGGGAACAATGCGTCTGGCAACGGCCGCCGACGAAATTCTTCCCTTGAAAGACCCTCGGGTACAGGCCAATGCGGCCTACCTGATCGTCATCCTTCTCTCACGAGTGATTACCCAACTGGGTTCTTTGAAGCTAATCACTCCGAAAGTAATAGAGGGAATTTATGCGGCCGATCTGGCGTTCCTGCAGGAGTTCTACAACCAGACGAACCGCAATGGAAAAGCGCAAGTTGATGCCGCCTGTCCGAAGTGCGCCCACGCGTTTCCGGTGGAGCTCAATGGCCTGGGGGGGTACTAGGCTACCCCCTTAGCTCGCTTTATGAGGAGGTAGCCTTCGTCGCTTATCACTTCCACTGGCCGCCGGAAGAAATTTTGAACCTGGAGCATGCCGACCGCCGGCGTTGGGTGGCAGAGATCTCGAGCATCAATCAGCGTATGAATGGAGAAGCACCAGCGTGAGCAAAATACAGCACGACGTTTTGGTGGCGTTGATACCAGAGGCACGGCAATGTCCGGCTGACCGGTGGACTATCTGGGCTCGCTCAATGGGCGATCGGCACGAGCGGATCGCTGCGCGCCAGGGCGTCTTGATCATGACTCTCGCGTATCCGTTTCGAATGTTTACTTCGATCAATCAACGATTGGAGAAATTCGCGCTGGGTCTGTTTCCTCGAATCCAGGTTTCTATTGGACCAATTCTCCAAAACATGGCGCGCTCCCAAATGGCCTCTCTGCCAGCGGCCCAGCAAGCCCTGGCCTTTCCCAGAGTAACCGTTTTGGAGAATAGGGTGATGTTGGAGGGCCGCGCACCTGCGGTGAACGACCGCCACCAACCGCAGCCAGGATTCCTTTTGCCCGCGTCGATGGCTTTTGCGACCGGGCCCGCGGGACTCATCAAGAGTCACGATGCGGCTGAATCCGGCGTTATTGCCGAAGAGAGCCGCGCTCTCCAGGATTTCTCAAATTCGCCTCTGCGACGAATCTTTGCTCGCTTCCACGCATGGGATCCCGGTGTCGTATTGAAGAATATGATCTTCGAGAATGAAAGCCCGGGGATTACACAGCGCGTAGTCCAAAAGCACTTGCGAGTGGAACAGCGGAAGCGTGAAGACATGGTGGTGCGGAGACAAGCGATATCAGGTGCTTCGGCAGATGAGCACCGGATCGAGGCGGAGGCGCAATTCGCTTCTACGGCAAAAACGCGCGGCCGATCGTGGCCGGAAAAATCACCCGAGATAAACGTCGAGCAGTTGACTGAGCAGGTGATTCGGAAAATAGACCACCGAATCACAGCCTACAGAGAACGTTTGGGTAGGGCTTATTGATTAATTGATAGCGATGAGGTGAGTTCCATGGCTCTTGCCAAAATTCAAATCACGGTGGAACACACGGGGGAAAGCTTCAAAGTCCTCTTCAACCCGGAAGAGTACACCATCAACAAGGACAACAACTTTGCCTCCCAGGCGATCCCCGGTCTGTCTGGTCCGCTACTTCAGTTTGTGCACGGAAACATGCGCACGTTGGAGATGGAGCTCTTCTTTGACACTTACGATACAAACTCATTACCGAAGCGCGACGTGCGTGACGAGACCAACCGCGTAGTCCAGTTGACGGCGATTGATCCCGCTCTTCATGCACCGCCGATCTTGCGCATTTCCTGGGCCTCGCTTCATTTTCGCTGTGTGCTGGCGCGCGTCAGTCAAAAGTTCCTCATGTTTGCCGACGACGGCACACCGGTGCGAGCGCGTTTGACGGTGACCTTCAACGAATTCATTGACGCCGAGCGCGAGGCAAGAGAAGTCGGCCGGCAGACAGCCAACTTCAGTAAGGTCCATGAAGTTACTGAGGGTGAGACCCTGAGCACGATCGCCGCGAAGCTCTACGATAATCCCCAGGTATGGCGACCGATCGCGGTAATGAATCAGATCGTCGATCCGCGCAGCTTGTTTCCGGGGCAATCACTGCGCATCCCAGCGCTGCCTTTCATAGATCCGGAAAGTGGGGAGGTGCTGCGCTGACATGTCCGCTTACCCAACCTACGCACCGGATTTCAAGCTCGCGATCAACGACTCAGACATGCCCGCAGCACTGAAGTCTTCAGTAATTAGTGTGCGCTACCAGGACGGCATAAATGCCGCGGACCGCGTCGAAGTGGGTTTTGCCAATGCGAATCTGCGTTGGCTTCAGGAGCATATTCGAGGCCTTGGTTTTAGTCCGTTACCGACTGGCGTCACGCTGGGACCAATCGGTCGCTTCGACGTCGGTGCTTCCGGCGCCTTCGATATCGATAACAAGGTCAGACTCGACATGGGCTATGCACCCGCTCCGCTCGAGCAGATGTTTTTGGGAGAAGTGACGGGTGTCGACGTTACCTTTCCCAACGGTGGTATGCCAGGCATGACTCTGGTGGCCCATGACTATCTGAATCGACTGGCGCCCGGAAAGTATGCTCGCGGCTTTGGTCCATTGACGGATGCTCTCGTCGTCATGATCCTGAGTGCCGAGAATCTGCTCATTCCGCTAATCGATCCCACAATCACGACCATCTCGGCGGCGCTGACAGCAATCAACTTCATCTTTAGTGGCACCGGAACCAAGCAAGAGGGCGAAAGCGATCTCCAGCTGTTGACGAAAATCGCCGCGCAATACGATGCCGACTTTTGGGTCGATGGCAACACGCTGTATTTGTCGCGCTTCATGAAGGACTACTCACCCAGCGTGACGTTGACCTGGGGCAGTTCGCTATTGGATTTTTCTCCTCGAGTAACCACGGTCGGGCAAGTGGCGGGAGTTTCCATGAAATTCACCTTGCGGGAAATTCCGCTGGATTTCCTGGTTACTGTCGGCTGGGATTTCGACCGTGAGACTCTGATCATTTC
Source organism: Acidobacteriota bacterium (assembly GCA_030854715.1). GTDB lineage: Bacteria > Acidobacteriota > Blastocatellia > Pyrinomonadales > Pyrinomonadaceae > PSRF01. The sequence continues at coordinate 10,736 of JALYSR010000218.1, read as the reverse complement.
CGTGATTCCGGGCATCGCTGCGGCGGCTGCTAAATCCGTAGTAGGACCAGCATTCACGATTATCAATCAACCGATAAGTAGTCCTGGCGATATCGCAACCAGTGCACTAAAGATCCTTCACGAGTTGCGTATCAAGCTCAACAGCCGGCTGACCGGCAGCGGTTCTTGTGTGGGCGACCCTCGTATTCGGGCGAATGAAATCATTCGGCTGGAAGGATTGGGCCAGGACTTCAGCGGCAATTATCGAGTCAAGAGTGCGACGCATTCCATCGACAGCAGCGGGTATCGCACAAATTTTCAAGTCTTCAAGGAGATTATTCCATGATCGAAGAGGCCATTGGCAATCTCGAAACCTCCGTCGAAGAATCGAAGAAGAAGTACTACGGAGTGACTGTCGGCAAGGTGATCAATCCGCTCGATCCGATGATGCTGGGCCGCGTTCAGGTGCAGTTGCCTTTTATAGATAGTCTCGACTTGAGCCCGTGGGCGCGCGTGGCGTCGCCTATGGCCGGGCTGCTCCACGGTACCTATTTCATTCCTAATTTGAATGACGAAGTGTTGGTCGTATTCGAACACGGAGACGTTAACGCGCCTTACGTGATCGGCAGTCTTTGGAATGCCATGGCGCCTCCACCGCTGCAATCTCCGGTGCCTCAGATTCGCGCAATTCGCACCCTGGCGGGGAACCAGATTGTTTTTACCGAAGTCCCGCCCTCAGTCACGATCCAAACAGCGCCGACTCCGCCATCCGCGCTGCCGGCGCCGCCAACACCTACTGGTCCATATCAGACCATCATGATGTCTACCGCGGGCATTCAGATCATGTCGCCAACGCCGATTCAGATCATGTCGCCGGCGGGAATCCAGATTGTTGCGGGCGCCAACATCATCAACCTGACTCCTGACGGCATAACCATTACCGGCTCGCCGAATCTTAATTTGGTTGCTGCCGGCGCGCTGAATATCACTGGGGCCGCCGTCAACATCACCGGCGGTTTGGTCAAGATCAATTAAGGAGAGAAAGATGCCTCCCGCTGCACGCGTCACTGATCCAACTGGCCACCCGGGCCTGATCACAGGTCCCGGTGTTCCCAATGTCTTGATTGGGGGATTACCGGCAGCTGTCGTTGGTGATCTTCATACATGCACGATGCCGCCGCTGGCTGGGCCTCACCCGCCGTCGCCGATAGCTAAGGGAAGCGCGACAGTTTTGATTGGCGGCCGGCCGGCAGCTCGACTCGGTGACCTCTCAGGGTGTGGTGCTCCGATTGTAATGGGTCTACCCACAGTCCTGATTGGGGGCTAAAGATGATGAACGGAAGAGATTCAGAGAAAGCTTTCTTAGGTCAGGGTTGGGCGTTCCCGCCGTGTGTTGAAGCGAGCGGAGAGATCGAGATCGTGGCGTTCGAAGAAGATATTCGGCAAGCGATTCTGATCATTCTCAGGACCGATCGCCGGGAAAGAATTATGCGTCCGGATTTTGGAGCAGGACTCAACGCTTTTGTTTTTGAGCCGCTGAGCGAAACCACGAAGCAGTTGGTCAAGCAGCGAGTAGAGGAGTCGTTGATTGACTGGGAACCCAGAATTATCGTCGAAGAGGTAAAGGTCAGTGTGGACCAGGCTGCGCTTGGCAAGCTGCTAATTGAAATTACTTATCGTGTTCGTGCGACCAACACGCTGCACAACCTTGTGTATCCATTCTACCTGCAGGAGGGGAGTCAGTCGTGATTGGCAAACCCATAGCCCGGCTGGATGACCGCGATGTCGAACAGATCGTCAAGGACCTAGTGGCGCGGCGATTGGGCTACGTTTCTGGCTGGTTACCAAAATCGAAGGGGACCGACGCGGCCATCGCGGGGATAGCAGCTCGTTACCTTTACGCGGTTATTCAGCGCTTGAACCAATCGCCCGAGAAGAACAAGCTCGCGTTTTTTGATTTGCTGGGTCTCAGTCTCGTTCCCGCCCAGGCTGCACGCGCGCCAATTGTTTTTCAGCTTGCTCCCGATGGACCAGACAGCGTAGCAATCAAAGGCACGCAGGTGGGCGCACCGCCGCCCCCTGGCAGCAGCGATCAGATCGTTTTCGAAACTGAACGAACCACCGGCCTCGCCGCCGGCCAACTGAAACAGGTGGTCAGTTTGTGGCCTGGGCGGGACCAGTACATCGACCACTCCAGCGATTTTCTGCAGGGCAGGCAGTTTCAACTGTTCCGCATGCCGATGCTCGAAGACACACCTCACGCGCTCTACCTGGCCCACGACAAACTGCTGGCTTTAGCCGGAGTGGCCACCGTGGTTGTGGAATTCGAGTTTACGCAGACCAGTAGTGAAGCGCTCACCGTGGTATGGCAATACTGGGACGGGAAAGTGTGGAGACCCTTCAAATATGTGCGTCCGGCCTGTTCATTAAAGGAAGCTGAACACGCTGACGGCACCGCGGGCCTTACTACCAACGGCAAGTTCATTCTCGAGTCTGATTGCGCGGAAAGTAAGAAGACAGCCGTCAACAATATCGAAGCTTTTTGGATTCGCGGACAGTTAACCGAGCCGCTGCCTAACGATCCGTCAAAGGCCTTGCCGGCAGTTGAAAAGATTCGCTTGAACACCATCATTCATCAGGAGTTGAAGGCCAATCTCGTAGCGGAAGCGCCTGATCCTGATAAGCCGCTCCTGCCCAGGCCACCAAAGACTGAGGCGATCGAGTTCACCGGAACGGTGACGAACGAGGCCGGGGTTCCGCTCGACAATATACAGGTAAGAATAAGTAGTCCTTCGAACCCTAGCTTTCCCGAACAGTCGGTTCCGACTGTCGATGGAAAATACGATTCGTCCGAGCTGGATCACGAAGACGACTACGAGATCCGGGTGTCTTTTTTGACCCTGGAAGGAGTGTGCAGACGTTCGACGCCCGATCCCAACCGTGCCATAGCGCTAGACCTGACATTCAACGTTAGCGGCATCGAACCGGAACAGGCCTTCGCCGATGGGACCAAGTTGGACCTCACGAAACCTTTCTATCCGTTTGGACAACAACCACAGCCAGGCTCGGTCTTCTACTTCAGTTCAGAAGAGATTTTCAGCAAGCCTGGTGCGAAGATGCAGATCTACGTTGCCAGAACTGTCACGCCGCTGGACTCATTTGATATTCCGAGTGGGCAAAAGAGGCACGACCTCGATCATTTAATTGGGTGGGAATACTGGAACGGCACCCGCTGGTCGTCTCTAATGCACTCCACCTCCTTTCCCGATGCTAAAGCCGAGATCATCGATTTCCCAGAGGTGCCGCGCGATATGGTTAAGACCAAAGTGAACGAACAGGAAGGCTATTGGATGCGGGCCCGGCTCATAAGCGGCGGATACGGGTTTAGTGCCGAAGTGCCGACGAATACCGGAACCCCTCCCAACACTTTCAAGCTTGCCATCACCCAACCGCCATCGCTCGCAGCATTTCGCATCGGCTATACGTGGTCTACGCCGCCGGAACATGCCGAACAAGTTCTCACTTTCAACGACTTTCAGTACGAGGACCACACGTATGAGGCGAAGTGGCCGGGGGCAACGTTCTTCCCGTTCAAGTTCATGGCCGATGTGACACCGGCCCTCTATCTTGGCTTTGGCAAGAAGCTGCCCGTTGACAACATCGGTATCTACTTTGATGTCGTGGAGCAAGAGGGCGAGACCAAAGGTCCGGCGCTGCTCTGGGAATACTTCAATGGCTCAGCTTGGGAAGAGCTGTCTGTCGAAGATGAAACTCGAAATTTTCGAGTGCCTGGAATTCTATCTTTTATCGCTGCCGAAGACAGTCAACCGTTGCCAAGGTTTGGGTCGGAGCTACATTTCATTCGCGGCCGCCTCAAAGGAGATGGACCTCCTGGCGAACCTCCCATCAATGGAATTTTTGCGAATGCCGTTTGGGCCTCTCAACAGCGCACCCTGAACGATGCATTTCTCGGCTTGAGTTCAGGAATGCCCAATCAGGTCCTGCGCTTTGCTCAGATTCCAGTGCTGGCCGGAGAGCGAATCGAAGTACGCGAACTCTCGGGCGCGCGCGCGAATGTCGAATGGAGGATATTGGCGCTGCAGGTCACTGATGACGATGCGAACGTCATTAGAGAGTTCGAAGAGATGTTGGCCGGTGAGGGTTCGCAGTTGGAATTCACTCGGGGCGACCTTCGGTTGCGACGTGACAAGAATAAGAAGGTCACTGAAGTCTGGGTGCATTGGATCGAGCAGCCCCACTTTTTTGACTCTGGTCCTGAAGACCGGCACTACGTCATCGATCGGGCGCGCGGCCTGGTGTTTTTTGGCGATGGAAGCAAAGGAAAAATTCCTCCTCCCCAAGCCTCGGTTGTCTCGAGACAGCACCGTTCAGGCGGGGGCCTCGCCGGCAACCTTGCAACGGGCGCGATCAAGCAATTGTTGGGCGGTATTCCAGGCGTACAGAAGGTCTTCAATCCGCGAGCTGCCGAGGGGGGCGCCGATGCGGAGACTATTGAACGATGCAGAGTGCGCGGTCCTCAGACGATCAGGCACCGAGGTCGAGCAATTTCACCTCCCGATTATGAAACGCTCGCCCGCGAGGCGTCACCGGCAGTAGCGTTTGTCCGCGCCATAGCCACTCGTAACGCTAGTGGCCGCACTTTGCCGGGTTGGGTAACCGTGCTGATCATTCCGCAAAGTGAAGATCCGCGGCCCTGGCCCTCATTTGGACTCCGGCAACAGATCCTTAAGTACATCGAAGAGCGAGCGCCGGCGGATCTGGTTGACTCGGGCCAAATAAATATTACCGGGCCTGCCTATCTTCCAATCGACGTTACCGCGACCCTCTCACCCACTGATCCCGCTGAAGCAGGGACCGTGGAAAAGTCTGCTCGTCAGGCATTGGAAGATTTTTTCCACCCGCTCAGAGGTGGACCCGATCGCCGGGGATGGGACCTGGGACGAGACGTCTACATGTCGGATGTTGCCGCTGTTCTGGAGCGTGTGAAAGGGGTTGATTACGTCAAGGAATTGACCCTGTTCGTGCAGGGGAATTTACAAGGTGAACAGGTCCCCGTTGCTGACGATCGAGTGGTCGTCGCCGGGACCATACGACTAAAGCTCGAGGCTGCCGAAGGATAAGTTGTGAAGATTCCATTGCCAAATCTTGACGACCGCCGTTGGTCGGATCTAGTGGACGAAGGCCGATCGCTGATCCCAACCTATGCACCCGAGTGGACCGATCACAATGTTCACGATCCGGGCATCACGGTCATGGAACTTCTCGCCTGGATCGCAGAGATGGATATCTATCAACTGAATCGTATCTCGGATGAGCACAAGCGAAAGTTCTTAGCCTTAGTAGGTATTATGCCTGAGCCGCCCAGAGCAGCGCAGACGGTCTTGAGCTTTGTTTTGAAGCCTGACATTGCAAAACGCGAGCTCATAGCCGGTACGCAGTTCGTCGCGAATGATCCCAGTGGCTTGCAAATTCCGTTTCGCCTTCTTGATCCCATCGCGGTTGTAAGCGGACGCCTCGAGACTGTGCAGATCAAAGATCGCAATGGCCTTCATGATGTAGGAAATCGATTGCTAGCGGGAGAATCCGTTCCCATCTTTGGAGCCATTCCCGAACTTGGCGCAGAGGTCTACTTTGGCTTCAGTGAAAGCCTGGCTCCAGACACTCCGATTAGTCTTCACTTCAAATTTGCGGGTGCGCATTCCGCCGCGGATGAACGACGCCGCATCCTCGATGAAATCGATGAACGCCTGCGAGCGTGTTGTCCACCGTCGTCGGAGATTACCTGCGAGCAAACACTGAATATCGACGACGGCATAAAGGAAAAAACGCAGCGCGTACCACGGAATAATCGCGTAAGGACCAGCTGGGAATTCTTAACCAGAGTGGGTACCGACCTCCGTTGGCAACCTTTGCAACCGGCAGACCTTGAGGATGATACCTGCGCCTTCACTCTGGACGGCCGTGTACTGTTACGGATTCATGCCCCGATGGAGAAAAAGATTATTGGGCAGCGCGAAAGCTATTACATTCGTTGTCGATTTGAGGCCGGCGCCTACGATGCGCCGGCGTACATCACGGCCGTCGCTTTGAACGGCGCCCTCAGTGAGCAGGCAGTACCCGTTTCAAGCAGCTTAATCATCGCAAAAAATGCAGCAGCTATCGGCATTGCGCCATTACCGGGCCAGCAAACAGGTATTGTCTTCAACCTGGAGACGGATGCGTTCACGGGACTTTCCGAAATCACGCGGATCTCTTTTGTACAAGATCCAGAAGTTCCGAAATTCACTGTGCTCGCATACGAGCCACCATCGCCAGTGAAGGCCGGTTCCCTCACGCTGGAAGCGGTCTTCCTCGGCAGCGGCGACGGTTCGCCCGATCAACAACTCAAACTGCCGCAAACTGAGGCGCAGCAATCGAGCCTGGGCTTGTTCAGTATGGAGACCAGCGGAACTCCCGCCAAAAGCAATTGGCGGCGCTGGAGTGTTCGGCAAGACTTCGATACTTCGAAACGCCCCGATGCGCATTTTCTGCTTGACGCAACTCGCGGCATCATCAGCTTTGGCGATGGCGAAAAAGGACGAACCCCTCCTGCCGGCGCTTTGATTTTTGCAGTCTATAACTCGACCCAGGCAGAGGCTGGCAATCTCCCGGGACACGAGACGGTGAACTTTATAGACGGTCCGTACAACCGCGCGTTCATCGCGAGTTTTGATAACGTTGTCCTGGAATTTCAGGAGATTTCGAATGCAATCAGCGGCACCGCAGGTGCGCCCGCTGAAACGCTCGATGCTGCGGCCACAAGGGCCATCAAGCTAGTCAGCCAAACCAATCGAGCCGTTACTCTGAAAGACTATGAGCGGCTGGCGATGGCTACTCCAGGAACGCAACTGGCAAGAGCCGAAGCGCGCGCTAATCGCCATCCGAGTTTTCCCTGCCTGAAAGCCACCGGATTGATAACGCTGGTAATTCTGCCCAGCATGCCAGTGGCCAGGCCTACTCCCAGCTTTGGCTTGCGGCGCACGGTAGCTTCTTATCTACAGCACAAACGCGTGATCGGCACTCGTGTAGAAGTAGTGGGACCGGACTATTTAGAAGTATCGATACAGGCAAAGGTGAAGGCTTTTGCTGGCGTCGCACGGACCAACCTCCAACAGAAGATAGTGACCGCTTTGAATAATTATCTGCATCCGCTTACGGGTGGGCCAAAGGGAACTGGCTGGCCCATAGGCCGTGACTTATACCGCTCGGAGATCATGCAATTAATCGATGAAGTTGTGGGAGTGGACAATGTAATACAACTGGAGTTGATATCAGATGGCTGTGGACCTCAATGCGGCAATATTTGTCTTGGCCCAACATCGCTGATAGCGGCTGGAAATCACGTCATTGAAGTGATTTGAGGTAACTATGCCGGATAACCGTGTAACTGAAATGCAGCGCCTCCGATACTGGCAAGGTCAGAAACTGCTGTCGCGCGATTTCCGCGATCAGACGTCGTTTGAGGCCCAGCTTCGGTGGTGGCATAACCGCGCACTCCATAACTCTTATGGCGTGAGCTATGGATTGGAAGTCACGCTCAAGGTCACTCGAGTCCAGGTAGACTGCGGCGTCGCCTACGATTGCTACGGACGAGAGCTGATTCTTCAAGCTCCTAGAGAAATTGCTTTGGCGCCCGCGCCCACTGAAGATTTTGGCAGCATCACGTTGCTTGCCACCTTCGCGGCGGCAGATCGGTGTATCTCAAGTAAAGAAATCTTGATGGGCACGGTCGATTGCTCCTCGAAGCGACTGCAGCCCTGGTTTCAGTGGAAAGCCTCGCGTTCGCTGGAACTCGTTGACGGAGTGCCTCTCGCTGAAATCAGGTACGAGCCCTCGGCCCCGCTCGAAAGCCTTCCTGCCAACGTTTTATTTCCTCCGGTACTGGCGCAGAAGATTTCGTACGACGAAGAAAGAAAACTATTGATAGCTATCGGAGGTTTGACGGCAAGCGAGGCTGGAGCTGCGAAGCTGCTTTCGAGCGATCCGGCGTTTGTGAGTGCGGTTGACAAACTCGTGACAGGAAACGAGCGATCTGCAGTGCTGAATGCTCGTTTCACTCCTCGGCTCGCGAGGCCTTTTGCTCGTCCTCGGATCGGATCAGGCGCGACGGTGAGAGGCGATACGGCATGGGAGTTATGGAGTGAAGCCACAGTCGATCCCACAGGGGTGAAGTACCAGGCTGACCTGGGCATTCAAGTAACCATCGATACATCCGGAGCAGGGTTCACTGAAGTGCCTTGTTATTTTGCGTGGTTGGAAGGAACGCTTTGGAACCAGGTGCACCTGAATTTTTTCCCGGTGCCGATAACCCACATCGATCGAGAGTCAAGGCGTCGTTTCCGGCTGCGTCTTTGGATGCCCCAGATCGTGACTGTGCTGGGCGCACGCATCCGTTTTGCCAACGTTGACCCTTTTGCCGCACAGAGGAAAACGGGAAAGCGCGGCTTTGCTACCGACTTTGTGAATTTCGCACGCCAACAAGGACTCTACGTTTGTTGGATGGGGATTCAGGAGATGGCCCAACCCGAATGCAGGCCTTTGGCACCTTGCGGTTGCGACGTCACAGTGCGCGAAGTTGGAAAGGCGAAGACTGTGGAAACACCACCCCGTCACAGAGCTCGTCAGATAGAGCCGACAATTGTGAATACACTACCGCGACGCCGGGCTCTTCCGGCAGAGCGTAAACGTCGTCAGTAATAGTGAAGGACCAAACCATGAACATTCTCGACCAGACACGCTTCATTGAACGACAGCAGTTTTTCAATGGCCAGCGCCTCTTTGCCGATGACCTTCAGAGCCTCGAAGCATTCAACCGTGAGATGCGCTGGCTGCACAACAAGAGCCTGCATCAACCCGGTATTGGCAATGGCTTCGCCGTCTCGGGCAAGAAAGGAGATCGCGAGGTCACCATCGGTCCCGGGTATGCCATAGACCGTGAGGGTCATGAGATTGTTTTGATTCGGGATCAGGTAGAACCGGTTCCGCCCACGGCAGGCGAGCCTGATGGCTCGCCGACGCTGTACGACCTCACGGTTTCCTATCTCGACGAAGAACTTGAAGAGGCAGAAAGGCGTGAAGGAATATGCAATCAACGAGGTGCTGTCAGGTTGAGGGAAGCACCCGTCTTCTGTTGGGTCCGGCTCGATTCCAACGGTCAGCCACAAGAAACCAGGGAGAAGCAAGAAATACTTTCCGGAATGCGTTTGGTGCTGGCCCGTGCGGAAGTCTTGAATTGCAAGCTTTATCAGAATCTGTCAGTTGCTGAGCGACTAAACGCGCGCCCGGCCACGCTGCCCTACATTTGTTGCGGCACTTCTGAACTTGCCTGGCAGCCGCTGATGTTTGCGCCGATTAATCCAGCGGAAACTTTCAGCAGCGAGGACGGTGCCGATCTGGTGCGAAGCTTTTCTCTTGGTGGGTTTTTCCCGTTCGTTCTTCCGATAGGTCTTGCTGCCACCGTCGATACATCAGTTTGCGGGTTTTTGAATACCCCGTGTTATTCCGCTCGAATTACCGGACCACGGTTTCGACGTTTTGCCAGAACAATTCAGTTGGATGGCGTAGCAACCACGGCGAACATCGACTTCGTCCTCGAGGGTTTCGTTCAAATCGTCGACCCCAAACCGAAAAGCTTCATTGCCAACATTCTCCTGATGGGCCAGTTAATAGCACCCAACGTGGCGCAAAGAGCGGCAATGTTTGAAGTCGCCGGCAATGCGATCAACTTCCTGAGCACAACCAATCTGGAATCTGACACTTTTAAGGCGCAATTGCAGGACGCGGTAGACAATCTGTTTGGATATTCGCGCAATGAGTCGACGGGTGAGGAAACAGGCTGGCGGCTAGTTTGGATGGGAGTCGAGGACTAAAGAAGTGGGCGAAAACAGCAAAGATAATTTTCGATTTCTCAACGTGGACGGGCGCTGGCCTGTTTTCGAATGGGATGGCCTTGAACTCGGCGCGGACGGCTCGTTGCAGCTTCAGACCTTACCGCTGCTGGAAGGAGTGGAGCCAAACAACACCTCCGACACTGAAGCTCAGTCCGGTCCGGCGGGCATTGCTGTTAGTCCCGATGGAACGATCTACTTCAGCGATCCAATGACCCATCGAGTGGTCAGGGTAGATCCCTGCGATGGCGTAGTAAGTAATGTTCCCTGTATGGGCGGTAAAGGCGGTAGACCTGCCGAGTTCAATACGCCTCGCGGATTATTGATCCCGGAATATCGTGAATCGCTTTTCGTTGCTGACAGTGGAAACCACCGCATACAAGTTTTCGATCTGGCTTCGGGCCAACTTGTAGACATCTGGGGTGAGAGTTCTTCTGAACCGCGGCTTCCATCAGATGAACCCGGCCGCTTCAATACGCCGTGGGCGTTGGCGGGCGACCGTCTGGGAAATGTTTATGTGGTCGACTATGGCAACCAGCGCGTTCAGAAATTCAACCGCGTAGGAGAATTGATTCCTTCGTTTTGGGAAACAATAGCTGCCAGCGGTGTCTTGACGCAGCCGGTTGATATTTCCGTCTATTCGACGGATGAAGAAACTCGAGTCTATGTGGTCGATGCGGTTTTGCATTCGGTGTTTGTGTTTGATGACGACGGTAACCTCGCGAGCGATGCCAAAAATTCATTCGGCGCTGACGTACTCATCAAGCCGCTGGGCATAACGGTGAGCACCGGCGCAGTCTACGTCGGTGA
>JALYSR010000204.1 GCA_030854715.1 Acidobacteriota bacterium | reverse complement strand
CATCATATCCCCGGCGGAAGCCATCGCGATAGGCCTGTTTGTAAGAGTCCTTGTTACCGTATTCAGAGCGGTAACCACTGGTGGCACTTTTGTAGTGACTAGTTCCTTCAGGATTGTAACGATGATTTTGGCGAGCATGGTCCGCGCCGTGCTCGACGCCATCTCTGTAACCCTGGTCCTGAGCAATCTGATAGACGTCAGAACTGTAACGGCCCTGACCGTAAGGATATTGCGCTTGAGTCGTTGAAGCTGCGAGACTTACACCGAGCACTAGCGACAGTGCAAATAGTGTATTTCTTAAGAGATCTGAAGTCATTTTTATTCCTCCTGAGGATAGATTCGCAACTCGCATGCCAACTCTAATTTCGTAGTTTTCACGTGCATTCGATGATTCTTAATTCCATGTCGAGTATCAATTGCCACGCTTTAGTGCGTTCGGTGATTGATATGAATGCGGTTTTGTAGGCGCGACGGCGTTTACACGCTCAGTCAAGTGAGAGCAACCAAAAGTAAAGGCGAGGCACTTTTGCCTCGCCTTCGTTCATTCCACTAGCTTTGATAATGCATTAGTTGCCTATTGTTGTTGGTCGTACCGGTGATCGCAGTCCTCACAGCGTGCAGCCGCTTCGAGAGTCCAGTAGACGTGCGTGTACGTCTCGGAACCGTCAGAGTTCAGCCTGCCGTATACTGAGCTGCGTCCATCCTTGGATTGCCTCATTAGCTGGCCCCACGTTTCTGGCTGGTCCGTTACCTCCGAACTCGTCGGCGCCACAGTAGCCGCCTTGATTGTGCTCGTGCTATCGAGGTGGCTGTAAATAGTTACCAACTCGTTGTAGTCATGCGTGTTTGGGTGAGTGCTCAGCGTGCTGTTGGCATTCGATCCGGTGTTAGAGAAATAGTCCATGCACGTATTGAGAGAGGCGCCGCTCGTTGACTGGTGGTCAAGTCCGAATGTGTGCCCGACCTCCTGACACATTACATGGAGTTTCTCATTCGGGTTGTTATAGGTAGAGGTATTGAAGTAAGTGTCATTCATCTTGGCCGTGCCTTGGGTGATGTGCGTGCCGCCGGTGATATTAATGGAGGCCAGGCCGAGCCATCCATTGTTTCCATATGTGCGGTTGCATACCTGAACGGTTCCAGAGACCATGTTGCAGTTTGTACCGGCAGTACCGGCAACCGCTGTGAGATTCATCACGGAAGAATTGCTCCAATCCGCGATCGCGGTGTTGAATGCGGTGGTCCATTTTGATGCTAGGTTATTACCCACCTTGAGCGTGAACGGGTTAGCTTTGCGTGCCCAATGATAGCCGCCCCATGAATGGCTGGCATGAGAAACCGCTGCGAACATGGCCATCACACATACGACCATCGCAGCGACCAGAGTGATACGGCGCGAAGATTTGAACATTAACTTTTCCTTTCAGATGGTAAGGGTTTGGATCCGAAGTCCCGGCCAGGGGTGATCCGTCTCCCACGTGAGACGGCGGATAGGACATTGTCGGGGCGCGGTAAGAATATTGCCACTTCCATCGGGCTGTCAATAAGTTTTTTCAGGAAAACGCCACCACAGAACGGTCCTTGCGTGCTCTTCCTTCTTTGACAAATTGCTAGCGGGATATAAATGTTTAAAGCGTAGATTGGTGACAAAATTGAAATAAGCGGTGATCAATCACAGACGGGAGGTGTTTGCTTTGTTAACGAAAGTAATTGTTCTGTTGTTACTTACTGCTTCTTTAACTTTCGGACAGTCCGCTGGTCATAGGCACCGCCACAAAGCCCGGCTGACTCATCCACACTCCTCTTCAAAAACCATATCCACCGAAATAGTTCGGCTCACTGAAAAGCTTCGGGCTCAAGGCGCTACTGTCGCAGTTACTAAGGAGAAAATATCGCAGCCCTTCTTCTCGGTGCCGGGTCGAATCATGAAGATCAGCGGGGAAGCTTTGCAGGTGTTTGAGTACGCCAGGGCTTCAGCGGCTGACGCCGACGCAAGTCGAGTCAGTGCCGACGGCACTACCATCGGCACTAGCAAGCCAACCTGGATGGCGACTCCGCATTTCTTTAAGAGCGGCAAGTTGATGGTGCTCTATATTGGCGGGAATCAGACCGTTGTCGACCTTCTTCGGACAGCTCTAGGTAATCAATTTGCTGGAAGGTAGATAGGGAAAAACATCACTCTAGACGGAGTCCCTTTCTCGACGACGGTAAACGGTGACTTGATGCGGCGTTTTAATCGTCGAGAGCGTTCGGCAAAACCGCTGAACTTGTCGGCTAGTCAGTCGACGAAAAGCCAGAGAAATACACCAGCGTTGACGAACCGGGCACCAGGAGTCTTTATCGTCTTCGCGGAAGCGGTATCAGCATTGACACCCGCTGGCGATACACTCGATAGGTATCTCCATAGGCGCGCATCAGGTCGCGCTCTTCAAATTGGATCGCGACGACGATATAAGCAGTTGTCATGATCGAGAAGAACAAATGACCAAACGTCATGCGCGGGGTGCTCCAGAAAGCAATGATGAACCCAAGATAGAGAGGGTGCCGAACCATTTTATACAAAGCCGGCGACTTGAAGGGTATCTCTGCTTCGCTCCTGCCCTTGAAATAGTTGGAAACCTGCTTGAGTCCAAACAAGGCAAAGTGATCGACGAGATAGGTAGAAACCAGGACAACGCCCCAGCCTATCCAGAAAAGAGCTAGTAGCAGCATGCGTCCTGTGGGGTTTCGCACATCCCAGATGACTAGTTTCATCGGTTGCCATTGCCAGAAGAGTAACAACAGCGTGAGGCTGGCCAGCAGAACATAAGTACTGCGCTCAACGGGTTTTGGTACAAACCTGGTCCAGGCCCGCTTGAACCATTGACGCGCCATGACGCTGTGCTGAATGGCAAACAAGCTAAGCAGAAGTGCGTCGACGATCAGGGCGGAGCTCAAAAGCGGGCTGGAAACTCCGGTATCAATCGCCTTGGGCACAAACACGTTGCCGACGAAGCCGATCGCATAGAGG
>JALYSR010000166.1 GCA_030854715.1 Acidobacteriota bacterium | reverse complement strand
CCTCTCCCGCAGGCTGTGTCTTAATTTGGAGTGCGACGACCTGTCGTCGCTTTGGTCGCTGCGACATGTCGCACCCCGCGTTCCGCAGAGGCCTCTTTGACGAAACGCAGCGGCGAGCCGCCACGGGCCAAAGCGGTGACAGGTCACCGCACTCCAAATTAAGACAGTACCATCCCGCAGCGCGCTTTTGACGTCAAGCGTCGCTCTGTTATAGCCTCTGACGCGGTCCACTCTATTGAACGTCTTTCGGTTTTATTATTCTGTCAACTTTGAACCAGCAAGTTCCGGCTCAGGTTAAGACGATCGCCTTAGGATCTGATCGGGCCGCGAAGATTATCGCGGTTCGGGCCTGCATCGCTCGGGTTGCCGAGATCGATCCCTCCTGGGCCGACGCAACAGTGCTGGCGCGCAAAGTCGAGACAAAGGTGCCGGCAATGCCGCTCAATGATTGGCAGTTAATGCAGGGTGCGCGCGAACGAGCTCTCGCCGTCCGCGATCAACTTCGGGCCCAGCGCCTTGAAGCGGACATCTATGTTGGACTTGAAGGCGGATTCCATTCGATCTCGATTGAGGGCGAGTGGCACACGTTTTTACGGGGCTGGGCTTACGCTACTAATGGCAAGAGTGGGTCGTTTGGGGGCACGCCGTCAATTAGTGTTCCGACGGCACTCGCGAAGAAAGTTATTGAGGGCCGCCGTGAACTGGGACTGGTAATTGACGAAGTAGCAGGAATACAGGACGTGCGCAGTCGTCAGGGTGCGTGGGGCATCCTTTCGCGTGACCTGGTGACGCGTTCGATGAGCTTTGAGGTAGCACTGATTGCTGCCTTCGCCCCGTTCTATAACAAACATATGTACACTTGAGCGAACGCAAAACTGTGTAGTTTGCCGGCAGGATGCTTTGAGCTGCCGCAAATTCGTAGTGGTTAGGAATCAAGTTTTAGGTTGACTCAGAAGGGAAGATTAAACTCTCATTTTGTAACATGGAAGAACTTATTGCACAGGTCAATGATGGCGAGCCAACGCATCACTCGCGCGTAACCACGGGATGGATAGAGGTGATTGCCGGTTCGATGTTTTCAGGCAAGTCAGAAGAGCTCATACGACGCTTGCGCCGCGCCAAGATTGCTCGCCAGAAGGTGCAGGTATTCAAACCGGAAATCGATTCGCGATTTTCGCAGGACCACATTGTCTCGCATTCAGAAATGCGGCATGAGTCGGCAAACATTCGCAGCGCGTCTGAAGTGCTGGCGAAAGTTGAACCTGATACTGAAGTTGTCGGTATTGATGAGGGACAGTTTTTCGACAACGCGTTGGTGGATGTGGCAACGCAATTGGCCGGCCGTGGAGTTCGAGTAATCATCGCCGGCCTGGACCAGGACTACACCGGCAAACCCTGGGAGCCGATGCCTCAACTGCTCGCCGTCGCTGAGTACATCACCAAGACCCACGCCATCTGCATGAAGTGTGGCCAACCGGCCAACTACACCCAGCGCACTTTTGAGTCCGAAGAGCGGGTCGCAGTGGGAGGCGAAGACATGTACGAAGCCCGCTGCCGCAAATGCTTCGTGCCTCATGCTGACGCGCCTACGACACATGAGTGACCTCAGAATCAGAATTCATCAGGCAAAGCAGCAATGCCTGGCAACCCCTCTGGGCCAGTCGTCCTCCTAACCGCAAGAATCCTTCCCACCCTCGTTCTAACAACTAGGTAGGTTTTACTACTAACGTCTCCCTGAGATTTCAGGGCGTCTCTCCGAAACTTCCAAGGGGTTTTCGTAGCAGGCTCCCCGTTGAGAATTTTTCACTCAGCTTTGGGTTGTGGAGGGCACTGTGCCAACCGGGTTATGGACTTTCACCGCCCAGACAACTTAGGAGACAAGACAATGAAGAAATATGCGTTTGTACTAACACTCGGGGTAGTGCTGCTATCAGTTATGGTGGCGATGGGGATGCTCATCAATGCGGAGGCCCACAAGAAATCCTCAAGCGTGGGAGGCGGAGGGAATGGTGCTGGAGGGCCAGGACAAGGAAAACAAATCAAGGCCGGCGATTATCGTCTTTCCGGGCCGTTCACGCACCGGAATTTGTCGATCTTTTTGGTGCATGGAAAGACTTTGAGTAAGTCGAAGACCTTTCTGACGCTCCAGGAAGCGCTGGTCCAGAAGAAGGTTGTGGTCTATGAGACCAAAAGCGTGAACGAACTCGCCATCGAAAACTTTTCAAACGAAGAGGTGTATGTTCAGGCCGGCGACATTGTTAAGGGCGGACAGCAGGACCGCATGATAGGCGTTGATCTGATAGTGCCACCGCGATCAGGTAAGCTGCCGATTTCCGCTTTTTGTGTGGAGCACGGCAGGTGGAGCGGACGCGGCAGTGAAAGGGCGGCGGTCTTCAGCAGCTCGTCCGATGCAGTCGCGACTAAAGAAATAAAGCTTGCAGCCAAACGTGAAAACTCACAGGGCGGTGTTTGGGAAAGTGTGACAGTAGCGCAGAACAAGCTGAGCCAAAACGTAGGCACGCGAGTCAACTCCCCGGTGTCGGCATCGAGTCTTCAGCTCGCGGTTGAAAACGGCAAGGTCCAGGACACCGCCGATAGTTACATCAAGGCGTTGTCTGGCATCGTGAACCGCAGCGATGACGTTATTGGTTATGTGTTCGCGATCAACGGCAAGGTGAACAGCGCGGACGTCTACGCTTCAAACGTACTTTTCAAGAAGCTCTGGCCCAAGCTCCTGAAGGCAAACGCCATTGAGGCTATTGCGGAGTTACAAAGAGAAAAGTTTGCGCCGGCATCAGCGGAAAGTGTGCAAGGCTTTCTCTCAGAGTCTGAAAGAGCGCATGGCTCGGATAAGGACGTAAACGCTCGCGTAAACCTGCTGACTCGCGAAGACGACGAGAACATCTTGTTTGAAACTCGCGACCGCGCGGCGAAAGGCGCATGGGTTCACAGAAACTACATCAAGAAAAACTAGGAGGAAAGGGTAATGGGGAAAGGAGAAGGGGTAAGGGAAAAGGCGCCAACCTTTACCCTTGCCCCTCTTCTTTTCGTTTTTCTAGTGGACGATCTTTGTTGAGTACATAACTCCATACATCGCGTCCTGCTGTTTGGGAAAACCTTTGCCGCTGCTTGATAGCATGAGGTTTACCAGTTGCACCTGGCCCGCATATTTCCGGTATGCCATCCACTGAAGTCGCCTGATACCGTCAGGCTGTTCCGGATTCGATTCGCGAAATTGAACGCCCTTCAAGCCATCAATCTCCAACCACTTCACCTCGTCCACTTCGCCATTCTTTGCTCGCGTCTTTGCGCCATCGTAAAACGCCTTGATGCTTATGTCAGTCGGAAAGCTTTCATCCATCGGCGAAATGTTCACAATCAAGTTAGCGGCATCAGATCCTCCAGGCGAGCGCCACACCAGCATCTTCGATTCGTTGCTGGCCTGCGTCCACTTGGGTGGAACCGTCCATGACATCCCCTGTTGGTCCCATTGAACAGTTTGTCCGCCGGCCAATGCTTCCGTCTGGGCCGTCGTAGGGGTCGCATGTTCGACGTCGCCGCTGCTCTCACTCGAAGACGAGGCCGTTTTGCCCGGTCCGGTTGAGTTAGTGCTGGTTTTTAGTTTGTTGGTTAAGTTGCAAAGCGAGAGCGCGAATCCGAGGACAAGAACAACCGGAATTAGTTTCATGGGTGATACTCACAGCGGCAGGAATGGCAGAGCAGTGCGCTTCTATTCCAAAACAGGGTGCGAAGTCAAATGCGTAAAGTGGGACCAGATGGGCTGGGGCCTATGGTAACGGTCAACCTTAAGTTAGCGAGATCACTGCAGAACCGAGCGGCGTAGCGCCGGATGGTAAGATCAACCATGCCGAAGCAGGCGTTTGCACACGGGCTATTTCGGTAAAGTCTTCTATTTGTCTACGACAACGCGAGTTGCCGCCAGCACCCGGCGCTACCGCGCTCGGTTCTGTAATGATTTCCCTAACTCGAAACTGACTTACAAACCAAACTAACAGTTCACATTACAAACTCCGCAGACGCGTGGTATCCTACGGCTTCCCCCCAAACCCCCTTTCGGTAACAGAGCCTCGATACCAGGCAACAATGCCGGGGCTCATTTCTTCGGAGACATTCATGAAAACTGCCACTATTCAAGAGAGCCGCGTTGCGTGCAACGCGTACATGTCGGGCCCGGTCTTGAAAACGCGACTATTGATTTCTCTTTTGGCGCTAAGCCTGCTTGCGCTCGCGAACGGCGCTTGTCAGAGAGTGGATACAAATGCGAATACAAACCTGTCGGCCAATGCGAACACAACTCCGGCAAACGCTAATGCCAGTGTTTCGCCCGAGACGGCTTCAATAATTGCTACGCGCGAGCCTGAAAAATATCGAGCCACGCTCGTGTTCAGTGCGGAAACGGAAGGAGGCCAAAAAACGGTCGGCATTCCGACATTTTCTGCGGAGGTTGCGCGCAATGGTTTGGATCGCCGCTTGTCATTCAAGCTGCCCGATGGTTCTCCGCTCATCTATCTCGAGAAGGGCGAACAGCATCTGGTAATCGTTCCCAGCCGCAAACAGTATGCAGAATTAACCCCAGAGGCCACCGGCTTTCAACTGGGGAAAATGATGACGCCCGGCCAGATCGTTTCTTATCTCGAGAGATTGAAAGGTGTCGAGCGAGTTGGAGAAGAGACGATAAATGGCAGGACCGCGGATAAGTATCGTTATGCGACCACTACGAATACTTCAACTTCCGCGGGTCAGGTGAATACGGAAGCTTTCGCTTATGTTGATAAGGAAACCGGTCTGCCTTTGAAGGCCGAGTTATACAGCGAAGCGAGCGGCAATGTTCAGGGCGTAAAAGGAGCCAGAATTGTCGCGGAAATGCGCGACATAAGCACAACCGTCGATGACACGCTGTTTGAAGTTCCGGCAGGGCTCAACAAAGTTCCGCCTGAGCAAGTTCGTGCGCAGATCGATGCCATCACGAATACAGTTGCGGCCGTCATCAAAGCGCTGTTGAGCAATATGTCTACCTCTGCACCCGCGACAGGCGTGTCGCCCATGCCAACGGCGTCGCCGGCAATTTCACCAAACACATCTTCATCTCCAAAGACTACGCCCTGAGAAAACTGATGAAATATTTTCTAATTCTTCTTTTGGGACTCGTGATAGGTGGCGTTGCCACTGTCTTCTTTCTTGGCACTCCGCGCGCGAAGGCGGTTCCTGGCACCCAGGTTCAGGCTCCGCCTCCCGGCGGAGATCCCGCGAGTACGGTCGTGATTTCGCTCAGCGACAGTTTTCTTGACGGACTGCTCGGCACGATCTTTCGGGATTTAGGCCCACCGTCGTTCAATCTCGCTGCATCGGGGACGCAGCCGGGTTCGCCCAATTTTGAGCAGGCTGTGTTTCAAGGTGGATGCACCAACAGCGTTACTCTTGCCGCTGAAGGAAGCAACGTCAAAACGCACGTGCAATTCGCGGGCGGCAAAATGTCGGCGCCGTTAGTCTTCAGTGGTAACTACAACCTGCTGGGAAACTGCATGCAGTTTAAAGGTTGGGCTGATACGACAATTCAATTGTCATTTGACCAACCCGCGCAGACTTTGTATGGCCGGGTTGTGGTTGAAGGTGTCAATCTGGAAGGCGTGGCGCCCTTTGCAAACAACTTCGTTACCGTGTTTGTTCGCACCGCGATCGACAGTCGGGTGAATCCGCTTGAGCTTTTGCGCCCGTCGCAGTTGCAGCTGCTTATTCCGGTGAAGGCGAGCAACGGTTCGATAAAGGCTCACGTGAAAGACGTGCGCTCGGATGTGCAGGACGGGATTCTCCGTTTGCACATTACTTACGACTTCAGCGGCACGAAGGGGCAAATACCACAGGGCTAGGGAATGAAGTTCAGAGTACAAACGATAGTTTGCGGGAAAGTGGCAAGCTAAAGCTTGGACTCTAAACTTCCGGCAGCCACCGCAGCGCCATCCCCCGCTAGTGCACGCTGGCGCGCGAAGTGGTCCACAACTTCATGCGCGGTTTTCTTTCCCACAAACGGCGTCAACTCTATCTCCGTGGCTTCCGCTATTCGATGGATTGAACCAAAGTGTCTCAGCAATCGACCCTTGCGCTTTTCGCCGACGCCGGGAATCGCTGATAGTTCTGAAGTGAAATCACGCAACTCGCGTCGCTTCCGATGGTAACTCAAAGCGTAGCGGTGCGTTTCGTCGCGAATCATTTGTAGCAGACGAAGAATCAGCGAATGTGGATCGAGATAGATCGGCTGGTGCTCGCGCCCTTTGACCAGTAGATATGAAACCTGGTTGTGCTTGAGCGGCGGCTTCACCACCCCAACCATCGGCACCGCTTCCAGATCGAGTTCGCTCATCGCATCCGCCGCGGCGCTTAGTTGGGCTTTACCGCCGTCAATCATGATCAGATCGGGTAAGGGCTTCCCTTCATCAAGCAGCCGGCGATAGCGGCGGATTACCGCTTCGCGCATCGACGCCACATCGTTTGCGCCTTCCACAGTCTTAATTCGAAACTTACGGTACTCCGCGCGGTTCATCTTGCCGTTATCGGAAACCACCATTCCCGCGACATTCTCGGCGCCCTGAATATGCGAAATATCAAACGACTCGATGCGTGCCGGAAAGCGTGGCAGCTCAAGCGTTTCCTGCAACTCTTCGAGAACGCGTTTCATGTCAGGCTTGAGTACGCGGAAGCGTTGCTCAAACGCCAGCTTGGCATTCTTCTCGCCCAGATCAATCAGATCGCGCTTTTCCCCGCGCTGGCTGTATTGAATTTTGACGCGTCGCCCTTTCCGTGCCGTCAGCGCCTTCTCCAGTAATTCTCGATCCGTGAAATCTACCGGGACATGAATCTCTTTCGGCACGTAGTCAGTAGCGTAATACTGCGCCAGGACTTCGCCGAGAAACTGCGCCGGATCAAAATCGTCCTCGGGCAAGTCTTCCCAAAAGAATTCACGGCGGCCCACGATGTGTCCTTCACGCATCGTGAAGAGCTGCAAAGCAAGTCGCGGCCCTTCGCGGTAATAAGCAAAGATGTCAACGTCGCGTTCCGGCGAAGTAGCCATCTTCTGTTGTTCCGAAAGTTTGACGACAGTCTTCCGCAGATCACGATACTTGGCTGCCATCTCGTAACGCATCTCTCCCGAAGCCTGGTCCATGCGTTCTTCCAGTGTGTCTGCGAGTTCGGTGTTTCTGCCCTCGAGCAACAGACGCACGTCGCGCACAGCTTCCTGATATTGTTCCGCAGTGCACAGTCCCTTGACACATGGGCCAAGGCATCGTTTTATGTGATATTCGAGACAGGGGCGCGGCGCTTTGCCGTCGATTTCAATATCGCAGGTGCGAAGTTGAAAGGTACGGTTAATGACGTCGATTGTTTTGCGCGCCAGGCTGGCCGGCAGAAACGGTCCGAAGTAAAGAGCGCCGTCCTTTTGAATGCGCCGCGTGATGACCGCTTTCGGAAACGGCTCGTTGATCGTCAGTTTGAGATGCGGGTACGACTTGTCATCTTTTAGATTGACGTTGTAACGAGGCTTATGTTTCTTGGTGAGCGTCGCTTCGAGTATTAAAGCCTCGACTTCGTTGTCAGTGACAATGACCTCGACGTCGGCGATCTGTTTGACCAGGGCGTCGGTCTTGCGGTCGAACGGCCGCGCCTCTCGGAAGTATGATTGCACACGACTGCGCAAGCGCTTGGCCTTGCCGATATAGATGATTTTGCCGGCGCTGTCCTTATAGAGGTAAACGCCGGAGGAAACTGGAATTTCCTTGAGTTTTTCGGCTAATGTCACTGTTTATTACTACCGCGATCTAACTTTACGCTTACATTCTAACGCACAATGTAATGAAAACCACGACGGTACATATCAGCATTTTAAACTCAAAGAATCTCATGATTAGGAAAGGGCCTTGCCCCCGCCCAGGGGCGATGGGAAGGAATGATCCAAAAGGCTTTAATTTAAAGAGCGGGGGCATGCCCCCTTTTCAACCATGAGACTTCAACCCAGATGTAATTATGCTTTTCCCCTTTGCCATAACTGACCATAGAGATTTTGACGCCGTAGGCTTCGGACTGAATGCGGTGGATCATCTGATCGTCGTACCGGAATATCCTGCCTTTGACGCAAAGGTTCGATTGCTGGAACATCATCAAGGAGCGGGCGGGCAAACGGCAACCACGATGGTTGCTCTGCAACGATTGGGCCTGAAGACAGCTTATGCGGGACGATTCGGGTCAGACACTGATGGGCAGTTTGGTTTGCAGGCTCTTAAGTCAGAAGGTGTCAACATTGAATTCGCGGAAGTGATTGAAGGCGCGCGAAACCAGCTTGCGTTTATCATTATCGATGCGCGCAACGGAGAGCGCACGATCATCTGGGACCGGGATGAACGATTAACTTACCTCGCGGACGAAGCGCCGGTGAAGTTGGCTTCCCGCGGACGAGTATTGCAT
>JALYSR010000090.1 GCA_030854715.1 Acidobacteriota bacterium | reverse complement strand
GCCCCGACCCAATCGATTTTCGCTCTTACACGGTCGTCAATATTTACCAGCACGACAATGCCTACTATGCGGAAGCGCCGTGGAAACATACGCCGCGCCCCGGTAAACGAAACTATCTAGGCGAGCTGGCAGCAACGGTGGAAGACATGAACCAGATGGAGCTGGCGTTGGGCACAAACAGCCGGTCCGGGGGTCAATTCGATATCTGGCAGGCGGTCTACGGTCCTGTCGGCAATGATGGTTATCCCAAACCAATCTGGGACAAGCTGACCGGGAAGATTGATCGCTCAGTAGCCGAGTATTGGCGCGAGCATTACGACCTGGGCCATATTCTGCAACGGGACTGGAACAAGCTCGGTCCAAAGCTGAAAGGCAAGCTTCACATCTATGTTGGCGAAGCTGACAACTATTACCTCAACAATGCAGTCTATCTAGTTGATGATTTCCTGAAGAATACAAAGAATCCATATTACGGTGGCGAGGTCGATTACGAACCCCGCGCCGAACACTGTTGGAACGGCGATCATACTCTACCTAACGCTATTTCCCGGCTGCGCTATCATCAGTTCTACGCGCCGAAGATTGTTGCTCGCATTTTGAAAAGCGCTCCGCCGGGCGCGGATCTAACCAGTTGGCGTTATTGAACAAATAGGGCGTATTATTGCTTCGCTTCCTCAACCAACCATGGCAAGAAAATGATTGCAGAGGAACTCCGGCAATCCAAAAACCAAAGCTAAAAAGGAGTACGACCATGGCTGTGAACAATCCTCAAGAGAATGCAAAAGAACTTGTGAGTGTAAGCGATTGGAACGCGTGCCTTAACAGTGGTGATAATATGTTGGTGTTGTCTTGCAAGGTTGCTACAAATGATTCCAGCGCCACGATCGAAGGCGTTGGTCTAATACTCAACAGCGCTCAAGGCGCGACCCTCGCGTCACTGTACACTGAACTGTCCGGAGGCGTTGAAAGTGCATCTCCGGCTCTTAACCTTGCGCCAGGCGATTTGGCGGTAGGAGCTAACATAGAGACTGTCGTGTCCGGTGAAGTCAATGGACAACATTACTTTTTTGAACAGACGCTGAGTATCGGCAAGTGTTAGTCTCGGAAACCTGGGTAACCATTTCTGACCTGGAAGAGTCCCCAAGAAATCCAGCGACGGTCCGGCAACCGAATGCTTGAGCCTTGCCCGCAAAGCCGGCAAAACAGCTCGGGCAGCAGACCATCTGTTGAAATGAAAAAACTAACCTGCAAGATTCTTGTTGTTCTGCTGCTATGTGTTCTCTGCGGCCTCAATGCGCGCGCGCAAAAGTTGTCCAGCGACGAGCAAAAGATCCTCAGCTACGTTGACGCGCACAAAGACGAGGCCGTTGCGCTGCTTGAAAATGTCGTTAACATCGAGAGCCCAACTGAGAACATTGCCGGAGTGAAACAGGTCGGCATGGTTTTTCAGAAGGAGCTCGAGTCGCTTGGTCTAACGGCTAAGTGGATCGACATGCCGCCTGAAATGCAGCGTGCCGGACATCTCCTTGCGCAGACGACCGGCACGAAAGGCAAACGTGTTCTGTTGCTTGGACACATCGACACCGTGCTGCGCGGTGAAAAGTTCCGACGCGAAGGCAATAGGGCTTTCGGTACCGGCACGGCAGACATGAAAGCCGGAGACGTGGTGCTGCTCTACGCCCTAAAAGCGCTGCAAGCGGCCGGAGCTCTCAAAGACACACGCATCGTAGTCATGTTAACTGGCGACGAGGAGGACGCCGGGCGTCCATTACAGATTAGTCGCGGCCATATGGTGACAGCTGCCAAAAACGCCGACCTGGCTTTGAGTTTTGAAGCGGCAGTGGACAGTGCGGCTACAGTAGGGCGGCGCGGATCGAGTAACTGGACGCTGGAAGTTACCGGTAGGACAGGCCACTCGGCAGGTATCTTCAAGGCAGACGCAGGCACAGGCGCGATCTTTGAAGCCGCACGCATCATCAATCAGTTTTATGAAACGTTGCACACTGAAAAGTACCTCACGTTTAATCCGAGCGTGATTGTTGGTGGCACACAAGCGAAACTCGACGAGACAACCGGCACGGCAACCGGCAAGACCAATGTAATTCCAGCGAAAGTGGTAGTAAATGGGGATCTGCGATTTATTAGCCAGGAACAGAAGGAGTCGGCTCGCGCCAGGATGAGGGAGATCGTGGCCCACGGTCTGCCCGGCACCACAGCGAAAATTACTTTCGATGATGGCTATCCGGCGATGACGCCAAACGAGGGCAATGTAGCGCTACTTAAACAGCTCGATCAAGTAAGTCAGGATCTGGGATTCGGCAAAGTCGTTGCGCTTGACCCAGGCGAGCGCGGCGCCGGCGACATAGCTTTCGTTTCTCACTTGATTCCGGGATTGGATGGAATTGGCGCCAGAGGCGGTGGCTCTCACGCACCCGGAGAGTTCATGGATCTCAAATCGCTTCCGATGCTGACGAAAAGGGCGGCAATTTTGATTTACCGGTTGACGCGCTGAAGCTCCAAGGTTTCCATCAAGCGCCGAAATCTTGCGAACGAAGTGAAACCCAGGTTTTTTAAGTCACCAACTGATTTGCAGAAGTGGTTTGCGAAACATCACACTACAGAGACTGAACTGTTGGTTTGTTACTATAAGAAAGACTCAGGCAAGAAAAGCGTTACCTGGCCGGAGTCGGTCGATGAAGCGCTTTGTGTTGGCTGGATTGATGGAATCCGAAGACGCATCGATGACCTCAGCTATAC
>JALYSR010000075.1 GCA_030854715.1 Acidobacteriota bacterium | reverse complement strand
AAGCCGCGCAAACTTCAGGAAACGGAAAATCAGGCGAATCGCCAAGAATCGAGATCTTTCCCTCACGGGCAATGCGGGCCAACCGCGCTTTCGAGGCAAACGACGCACAATCAGTCGCAAACGCCATCGCCGACCCTAGTTCACCGAGCCGCTGCTGCGCTATGAATTGGGCGAAGTATTTCACGTAGGGTGAATTGTAATTGCCTCTGTCAAAATCGTAAAACAAAACGGGCAAAACTTCTTTTCCCGCCCTATCGCCAAGCAAAGCGACTGCCAGTTGTTGAACGTCAAATTTGCCGAGTTTGATTTTGCCGTTTTTGGTTTCAACTTCGACGGGTTCTCGTTCGAGTTTGGCAAAAACTCTCTTGACGAGTTCGATAAAATCGGGAATGTTCTTTTTTAGCTCTTGATTTTGTTTGACCAAATTGCTGACGAGTTTCAGTTGAGCATCAAACGTGCCTGGGAATTTGAAAGTATCGTCCGTTCCTTCAACACCCGAAAAGATGGCGCGATAAACGCTTTTTTCGTGGCGACGAATAAACACTAAACCCAAATGTGTGCCGTAACTGCTTCCCCAAAGCGTGATTTTTTCGACGTTCAAAGCCGTTCGCAAAACTTCCAAATCATCGGCGTTTTCGTTTGTATTGTAGGCGGTCAAATCAACGCCTTGCTTGCGCCAATCTTCGGCGCACATTTTCGAGTTTTCTCGATACAAGCGAAGTGCTTCCATTTTTTCAGTCGGCTTATCAAGCGGATAATCAAGTTTTTCCTGACACGCCAAATTAGGCTTCGACAAACCCGCGCCGCGTTGGTCAAACGCGATAACGTCGCCGATTTCGCGCATCGCCATAAACAAAGGAGAACGTGCGCCTTTTGCCAGAGAAATTCCCGAACCGCCGGGACCGCCCGCGAGATAGACAATCGGAAAAGAAGGATTGTTTGCCGTTGATTTGAACCGAACAAAAGCGAGTTCGATGAGTTTGCCGTTTGGGTTTGAGTGTTTTTCGGGAACGTATATTCTCCCAAATTCAGCTTCAATGTTTTGCCCGTCGTTTGTCGTCAAAACATAAGGCTCGATTTTTATGTCGCCAACCTTTTGCGCCATAACCATTGCAGTCAAAAACAAACTAATGATTACAGACAATAAAAGGTTTTTCATAACTAATCTAACGAGTCAACTTACCTTATGTTTCACATTTGTTTTTCTTCGCATCGCAAACAAGAAGATGTCGAACGTCTGAGTTGACCGGGCGGCGCGAGTTCAATCAAGTCTCGTCGGATCAATCAAGATGCAAAAGGCGCAACCGCCGCTCCGGTCCAACGAGTTCGGTGCTGCGCAAATGTAATAAGGCGCTTTGATTTATTTTCCGTACGCTGCTTCAAACGTTGCGAGTTTGCTTTCTACAACTTGGGAGATGCCAGACGCGAAACGTGGGTCTTGTAGATTTATATCTAGGAATTGTCTCAACAAGTTCTCAGGCGATGCGTTATAGCCATTTCGCATCAAGGAAAGGTAACGCGGGATAAACTTCTGCGGATCGCGGGCGTAAAGCTCGTAGTATCTCAATGCTAGTAGTTGAGCGACAACGTAATTCACACTGTACAACGGCACTGCGAAGTATTCGTCAATAAGACTCCAACGCGCGTCGAGTTCCCGATGCTTCTCATGCCAGATAGAATAGCGCGAGCCGGTTTGCCTTGTTAGTTTGTCGAAATCATTGGCGTTATTGACTTGATTCTGCTCGACTCCATCGTAGATGGAGCGTTCCAAAGATGCTAGGGTTGCGGCAGCGAAAACGGTCAATGCTCGATCTAAAAACTGCTCTAGAAAATAGTTGCGGCGTGTTGCATCGGTTTCGTTTCGATAAAGGTAATCTGCGACGAGCAGTTCGTTAAAGATAGCAAATGATTCTGTGAAGTAGGCGGGACCTCTGACGTAAGCGTAAGGCACGCGATTGTTACGCATCAAGTCACTTTGTACCGCATGACCCGATTCATGCGCTAACTTGATTAAATCAAGATAGTAACCTTCGAAGCCGGAGCTATAAAAGATGCTGTTGGAAACAGGGAAGCCACTAGCGAAAGCGCCGGGCATGCGATTCTTGCCGGAAACAATATCCATTCGACCATTAGCGGGATTGAGCAATGCCGCTAAATCTTGCCTATATTCAGGACCGAGCGGTTGAAGTGCTGCTTGAATGACGTGACTTGTCTCGCCGATGGTGAAGCGGACGGGATTGAGACCGGCGCTTGGCGCGTTTATATCCCAGAAATTAACATCTTCATAGCCCGCAGTTTTTCTGATGCGATTAGCAACAGCGCGCTGGTAACGCCTGTTAATTTCGGATTGCTGCGCCACTTGCTCATATAGATTCTTAACCTGCTCCGTTGTTAGGTAAAGATCGAAAGAATTTTCATCAGAAGCATCTTTGTAGTGCCGCAGTTGTGCAAACTGGTTGTTTGCTTTAATAAGGCGCATGAGCGCAAAGGCGAAAAGGTCGCGCTGTGAGGCGTAACCAGCAAAGAGTTTTTTGAACCCCTCTTCGCGCACCTTCCGGTCTGGATTGTTTTCGATCTCATCGCTCTGCCGGAGAACGTCCAGATCACCGTTCGGAGTGTGAACAGTGCCGAAATTTATGCGGGCTACCGCCTGCTGGTAAAACTCGCCCTGCCAATCGCTGGCAAAAGGCTTGGTCGCATTTAGCAACTCTTCCTCTTTCACCGTCAGCGTGTGAGGGCGCAAACGACGGATGCTTTCGATGGCGAACCTGTATTCTCCGAGCGCGGGATTTTGCGCGAAGAAGCGAGTCAAGGTTTGGTCATCAATTTGCAGAATTTCTTGCTGCAAAAAACTGCGGCGTCTCCTGACTTCTGCGCGCAAGTGTGCTTCTTCTTCCGCATTCGCTTCCTGTTTTGTGTCAGTTGCGTAACGCAGAAAAAGATACAGAGAGTGAACTCTTAACTCTGATTCCACTTGATCAGAGAGACGCAGCGCACGATAAAGATTGTCAGCGGAACTCGCCACTTGTCCCTTTAAGCTTTCCAATTGTTCAAGCGGCGCGTAAATCTTGAGGCGTTCCGCCTTTTCTGCTTCAGGGCTTGGAAAGAAATTGCGCGCAAGATCAAAGCGATACTGTGATGTAGCTCCTCTGGGTATCGGCTCGAACGTTTCCTGAGAGTAAGCTGTGGATGCCAGTAAGCCGACTGCCATAAGTATCACTAAAAATTTAGACCAAAGCGAAATCGTCATCGCTCCCTCCAAAGTTGCTGACTCTATTGCTTCATCTACATAAACACCGCTCAGATCAATTTTGTGGCGAGACTTCCACGAAGCACCGAACGGTTGAGTTCAGGTGGCCGCGCGAGTTGCGACCAACCTGAGAAGATAAGGCTTGATGAAGGAGGCGCAATCGCGGCTCACCTGCAACGATTTGTTCGGCGGCGTAGTAAGTAACATTACGGGCCAAAACTATTTTGTTCCAGCGACACGCTGGTTAATCCAGGCGAGCACCAGATCGGGAAATCCCGGCGCAACATGCCACCACTCGAACGGCTGATTGGGCGCCGGCTCTATGATGAAAGCATGTGAAGCTCTCGGAAGCATCACGATGGAGTAATCGCTGTTTCTTGCTTTCCTCAGGGCGCGATCGATATTTGCGATACTTTGTGTTAACGGAACGTACATGTCGCGCTCTCCATATATGAGAAGAACCGGAACGCTGACTTTCTCCCAATAGTCAGCCGCATTGTAATCATAGATGGCCTTGGAAAATGCCCACCACCAGTTGTCTTTTGGTGGAACATGGAGCATGGGAAACCACTTCGTCCCGCGTGCCTTCTCAATAGCGGAATCGAACTGCTCCCAACCCTGCCCCGTACGCGACACATTGACAAACATCTTGATGAACACAGTAGCCTCTCGAAGATCATCACCCGAAATGCCTTTAGCCAGAATTTGATTTGTGAGGCTGTTTATTTCTGACTCATATACCGGGACTGCGCTGCCAGCGCCACTTATTATGAAGGCGACGTCTTTTGATCGAGAAGCGATCAGTGGGCCAATCATACCGCCCTGACTATGGCCATAAATGCCGATCTGCTTTGGATTGATTTCCTTACGCTGCTGAAGGAAGTGAATACCGGCAAGAGCGTCTTCCGCTAGGTCGTTAAAGTCTGAGCGCTTCCAGTCGCCTGTTGACGCGCCGACGCCGCGCTTATCGTAAATGAGAGCGGCGATACCGTGCCGCGCAAGGTGATCGGCGAGAAATCTCGCGCCGAAGCGACCCTCCGAACCCGAGCCGTGAAGAAAGACTACTGCCGGGTGTTGCTCGGCTGTTACGGGAATAAGCAAGGTGCCGGAGAGGGTCACATCTTTATTCTGGAAATGAACTTCCTCCTGCTTGTACGGGAGCGGCTTGGGTTCGATCCGCCTTAAAGAAAATGTCCCTTGTGCCTCATTCTCTCGGAACTGACCGGCAAGAGTATCGCTGTTCAATTCTCCGTCGAAGACGATGGTGGTGGCGTCGCCCGCCAATTCAAAATGAGCTTTAGCAGCTGTATAGCTCACATTACGCAATGGTATCCCGAGCACTCGCCAAGTCCGAGAATCAAAACTTGCTTTCAAGCCTTTTGCATCGCTCGTAAAGTCGAAGCTGACCGGCAACTCCGCACCCTCTCGAACCATCACGCCTTCCCAATGTCCTTCTATTGATTTTTGAGCCGCATACATAGGCACGCAGCAACAGAGCAACAGCATCAACGCGGCAAACAAGTTCTTTTTCATTAGTTGTATCTCAATTCTTAACAAGACAGTCTTTAAGATGCTCCAAGTGTTAACACCATCCGTGCTATACCTCTGGCAAGAATGACGTGAAGCGCCGAACGATCGCCTTCAGCTGCGGCGCGCGATCAGCATCCGACCTGAAGGAATAAGACTACTTGAGAAACATGCTATCGCGCCGTCAGCTGCAAGGCTTTGTTGGGCGGCGACTATACAAGTTTGCGAATGTCCGAAAGGCAGTAGGCCGCCGACAGGAAGATAGTAGTTTTCGCACCTTCCTGCCTTACGATCTCCTTCCGCTTGACCATCCGACCTCCGATTTCACTTTCCTCTTTGAACGCATGTCCAAAGGAGGCAACAAATTGATTGAAGCGATCGTCATCAAGGCCATTGAAGTATTCGCCAAAATCGAACTGAATGTTTTTGATTCCATGAATAAGTCGATTGCGAAGTTCGGAGAGGCCTGTTATCAGGCGGACATTTTCATCACTCAGCAAGCCCAGCGCAGTTACAAATGCCAGTTTTCCGGTTTTCCGGTGGCCCAATTGAAGAGCTGAGAGAACATCCGTAAGGCGCTCGTCGCCAAAGCGAGTGTGGAGCAGATGTGTCACCGCAGCTTCGACCATTGAATGAAGTTTTATGACGAAAGACCAGTCATCTTCCTGATAAATAGAAAGAAGAAAATTGACGGGCAGGCCCAATCCCTTTTCGATCTCTTTGACGTTATTATAGGTTTCACCATCCATGAGAGTTTAGATCCTTCATCGCCGCCCAACGTCTGAGTTGACGCGGCGGCGCGAATCAAAGCACCCTACGCCGCACTGAACAAGTTAAAGAACACGTTCCCGCTAGCGTCGAACGATTTGTTGGGCCGCTTTCGCTAGAAGTGCGGCTCCGGAATCACTTGGACCCTAATTTCGCCGTCATACACGAAGGGCCCGAACAGGAGCGCGGGGTTTGGTTTCGACATATGTAGATCGTTGTCTTTAGCGTAGTAACGATCGAGAGTTCCTCCCGGAGTCAGCACGTAATGCAGCACATGAGATGGATCGCCGGAGAGTCCACCAGGGAGTACCTTTTTAGGTGCATAGGTCACAAGCAATTCGTCCGTTGTAACAAGGTTCGCCAGTTTCGGTTCGTCAAAAACGCTTGCCGCCAACCAAAAGTCATCACGATGGATAATCGGTAGCTTTACGGGTTGATTCAGAATCGGCGACTGCACAAGTAAGTAACCATAGGGAGTAAACATGCTTGATGCGGTAACTTTGTCGTTAGGGCCAATCGTTGTATCAGTTCGATCAAATTCCAGTACTCGAAACACATGGCGAACCATATCGGCCCATGAGATTTCACGCCCGACTTCGGGAATTAGGGCATTTGGGTCTATTCCGGTCGCAGCTTGGAAGTCTGCACGGCGTTGTTCCTGCGCAATAGTGATCTTCCTAAGTACGCCCGCTTGATCACCTTTCCGAAGGTCCTCTTCAATCAAATGGATCTCTTCGGGGGCAAGGCCCATTGCCTGAAGGACTCTGCGAGCTTGACGGCGTCTCCATACGACAAAGATCACCATCGCTAGGATTGCGAGTCCAATCAATGCCACAAGAATGATGATCAACTCGGAACCCATAGCAGTTGATTACCCGTCGCGAAAGCGGCCCAACGTTTGAGTTCAGGTGGCCGCGCGGCGGCACACAACGTGGATTCTATCTTTCAAGTTGAGAGACGCGCTACCGCGGCTCACCTGCAACGATGTGTTATCT
>JALYSR010000057.1 GCA_030854715.1 Acidobacteriota bacterium | reverse complement strand
CTACGCGCTGGTGGTCCTTCGCCGAATACTTCACCCAGCAACTTTTCGGTGAGACTGCCACCAGTGTTTCCATGGCCTCCGGCACAGGTTTGCTGAACCAGCACACCTGTGAATGGGACACTGAATTATTAGAAGCCCTCGATATTAGTGTTGAATGCTTTCCTGAAATAGCCTCACCAAACCGGACGATTCAGAAGCTGAGTCGCAAGTTTGCTTTGCGCTGGCCTCAACTTAGTGAGGCCGGTCTCTTTCCAGCGATAGGCGACGGCGCCGCGAATAACATTGGCGCCGGATGTCATTCGATTGAAAAAGCTGCCTTGATGATCGGCACTTCCGGCGCGATGCGCGTGCTTTATGACGGCGAGCCGCCACCTCGAGTGCCGCCGGAGTTGTGGTGTTATCGCGCGGATAGAAATCGAGTAGTCGTTGGCGGCGCCTTATCAGATGGTGGCGGACTCAACAGCTGGATCAAAGAATCGCTCTTGTACGATCAGGATTTCGCATTAATCGAGAATGAATTGGAGATGTTGGAACCAGACGCGCACGGTCTGACAATCTTGCCGTTCTGGGCAGGCGAGCGAAGCACGGGTTGGAGGGCGGATGCGCGCGGTGCGATTCTCGGCCTTACTATGCAAACGCGCCCGATTGAAATTCTTCGCGCCGCAATGGAGGCGATTGCATATCGGTTCGCGTTGATTGCAAATGCACTCGAACCGCTGGCGCCGCAAGCAACGATCGTCGCGTCAGGCCATGCGTTGCGCTCCTCACCGACCTGGGTGCAAATTCTGGCAGACGTTTTGGGCAGGCCCCTAAATGTTTTTGAACTCTCTGAGGCTTCAATTCGCGGTGCCGCCTTGCTTGCCCTCGAAGCGGCGGGCAAAATACAGAGTATCGAACAATCTTCGACGCCGGTCCCGACAACGGTAGAACCAAACATGCTGCATCACGCGAAATACCAGCAAGGGCTCGAACGCCAACAGCAAATGTACCAACGAGTAATCCAAAAAACTTAGGACGGTGAAATGAGCGCATTTGTGCAGAAAGAAAACACTACAGCCACACCAGAGCTCGACAGGCTTTGCATCAACACAGTTCGGACGCTAACGCTTGACGCTGTGCAGAAGGCCGAATCGGGCCATCCCGGTTTGCCGTTGGGCGCTGCGCCGATGGCCTATGTGCTCTGGACCCGCTTCCTGCGTCACAACCCGAAAAATCCGAAGTGGGAAAATCGCGATCGATTTCTGCTGTCAGCCGGGCACGGCTCAATGCTGCTTTACTCGTTGCTTCATCTGACCGGCTACGATCTCCCGCTGGATGAGATCAAGAACTTTCGTCAGTGGGGTTCGAAAACGCCAGGGCATCCCGAGTACGGGCTGACTCCCGGTGTTGAGATCACCACCGGACCGCTGGGCCAGGGCTTCGCCAATGGCGTTGGCATGGCGATGGGCGCCGCGCATCTGGGAGCGAGATTCAACAAGGAAGCATTTGCGCTCATCGATCATTACGTTTACGCGATCGTTTCGGATGGTGATTTGATGGAAGGCGTCGCCTCGGAGGCGGCCTCACTAGCCGGCCATTTAAAGCTCGGGAAACTCATCTACCTCTACGACGACAACAACGTAACCATAGAGGGTTTTACCAACCTGGCATTCAGCGAGAACGTTCCCCATCGTTTCGAAGCTTACGGCTGGCATACGTTGACCGTTGAAGATGGCAACAATCTCGACGCGATCGAAGCTGCGATTCGCGAAGCTCAATCAGTTGGAACCAAGCCGTCTTTGATTTCAGTTAAGACGACGATTGGATACGGCATGCCAACCGCAGGCACACGCAAAGCCCACAGCGACGCGCCCGGCGAAGAGGCAGTGCGCGAAACGAAAAAGCACCTGGGTTGGCCCGAAGACAAGCAGTTTTACATTCCAGACGAGGCGCTGGCCCATTTCCGCGAGGCTGTCGAGCGAGGCGCCCGGCAGGAAAAGGAATGGCAGGCGATGGTGGCTAAGTATGAACAGGAACACTCCGAACTCGGAGGCCAGTGGCGGGCAACGATCAAAGGCTATCTGCCTGAGGGTTGGGAAAAACATCTGCCGACTTTTAAGGATGCAAAGCCGGTAGCAACCCGAGTCGCGAGCGGCGAGGTTATCAACGCGCTGGCGCCGCACCTGCCGATGCTGATTGGCGGGTCGGCGGATCTCGGGGTCTCAAACAATACTGATATCAAGGGCGGCGGCGACTTTGAAGCGGGCTCTTATCAAGGGCGGATTATTCATTTTGGCGTGCGCGAACACGCGATGGGCTCAACCCTGACCGGCATTTCCCTGAATGGCGGTTTGATTCCCTATGGCGGAACGTTTTTGACGTTCTCTGATTACATGCGGCCGGCGATTCGTCTCGCAGCGCTTTCGGAAGTCCAAGTAATCTATGTTTTCACGCACGACTCAATCGGACTGGGCGAAGATGGGCCAACTCACCAGCCGGTTGAACACCTGGCGGCGTTGCGCGCGATTCCACATCTTTTCGTCATTCGTCCGGCGGATTCGGCCGAAGTCAGCGAAGCTTGGCGGATTGCGATCCTGCGACGCAACGCTCCTACAGCGCTTGCACTTACGCGCCAGAAAGTTGGGGTAATAGATCGAACCCGGTTTGCCGGCGCTGAGGGTTTACGACGCGGCGGCTACATTCTTGCTCAGGCAGAAGCTATCAGAACCGGGAGCAGTAGCGACCGGGTCGCCGATGAGTCAGCAGTCAATCCGCAACTGATCCTCATCGCTACCGGCTCAGAAGTTTCACTTGCACTTGAAGCGCGGGAAACTCTCCAGAAAGAAGGCATTCCGACGCGCGTTGTTTCCATGCCTTGTATCGAACTCTTCGAAGAGCAGGCGGAAAATTATCGCAACGAAGTGCTTCCGCCCGCGGCCACTGCCCGACTGGCCATCGAAGCAGGCGTGCGTCAGGGTTGGGATCGCTACGTTGGACCACGCGGCGACGTCATCTGCCTCAATCGCTTTGGCGCCTCAGCGCCTGGCGAAGTGGTAATGCGCGGGCTTGGCTTCAATGTAGAAAACGTTTTGCAACATGCCAGGGCTCTGTTGTAATCCATGCGAATTGCCATCGGCGCTGACCACGGCGGTTATCCTCTCAACGAGCGAGTGATTGAAGAACTGCGCGCGGCGGGGCATGAACTCATCGACTATGGCACGCATGTCGGTTCACGTCCCGATGACTATCCTGATTACGCTTTAAAAGTTGGACAAGCACTGCAGCACGGCGAGGCGGACATTGGCATTATTGTCTGCGGCAGCGGCGTTGGGGCCTCAGTCGCCGCTAATAAACTCAAGGGTATCCGTGCGGCACTCTGCGGCGACACCTACTCCGCCCACCAATCGCGTGAACATGACGACTGCAATGTCCTCTGTTTGGGCGCGCGGGTAACGGGCGAAGAACTCGCTTTGGACATCGTGCGCGCGTTTGTCGCGGCGCGTTTTACCGGCGAGGAGCGCCATCGTAGAAGACTGGCAAAGGTTGCTGAGATTGAAAAGCAAGAGCGGGGGTAAACCCACCTTCCCGACCCCGAGCTGATCCAACTTGAGAGGTTATGGAAGATGACAATTGAGAAATGAGAAATGGAAAATCTGTGTTTCTATTCATTTTCCATATGTCATTTTTCATTTCTCATCGGTCATTTTTGAATCTACCACAAACCGAAGCGCCTTGGGCATCACGCGAAACTCTACCGGCGTCCGGCCACGCACGTTTCCATCCGCCTCAATCAGCATCGCATCTTCCGGCGCAAAAGTTTCCACGCGTACTCGTTTCCCTTGTGTGATGCGCACCTTCGGATTTGCAACGTGACCTCCCTTGTGTATGCGCGCCAGCTCACGCACCACATTCATGCGATTCAGGCCTGATGCAGTCACGACATCCAATTGTCCGTCATCGAGTCGTGCCTCGGGCGAAAGAATCATTCCGCCGCCCGCGTAAAGCGCATTGGCAACGGCTGCCAGGTTCATGTTTCCTTCAATAATTTCCTGATCATCGATCGAAACTCGCACGCGTCGTTCACGCCATGCGACGAGCGCGGCCATCGCCGCAGCCGCAAAACGAGCTTCGCCCGAAAATCTGCGCATGAAGTGTCCCTGGGCTGCGACGCGCGAAGCTGTCTCGCCGCCAATTCCCATTGTCGAAGCATTCATACAGATGAAAGGCGTGCTGAATCCATCGCAGAGGCCGTAGAGGATATCAACCAGCCGCGTGCGCTGAAGGTTCTCTGTACGACAGTGAGAGATGAAGACATCGATCCAATGATCGAGCGAGGCGCGGCTGCCACCGAGGTCCACCAAGCCGCGCGCAAAATCATCACCCGTGCCGGCGGGCAGAACTGCTAGCCGGGCATCAGAGTTTATTTGTGCAGGCAGATCCTCGACCAGTTTGCCAAACTCAAAAAACCCCTCGGCGGCCTCGCTCAACGTTCCGTCGCCACCGAGTACCGCGATGGTGGTTACGCCGGATCTTAGCGCCGCGCGGGTGCGGGTGGTCGCGTCGCCAGGCTGGGTAGTTTCGTGAGAATCAAACTCGATTCCTTTCTCCACTAGTCTTTCGCGAACCGTGGGCCACGCCTGCCGGGCTCTTGCAGCAGCGTAGTTGATGATTATAAGCGGTCTGTTTCCCATGCGAGTATATGAATGGTAAATGGTGAGAGCTAAATGGTAAACCAAACCGTCAATCGCAAGCGTGGAGTCCACTCTGGGTTGAATGAACCGCATGTTTACCATTTGCCCTTGAGCATTTACCATTAGTCCATGAAAGCAGTCATCATCACCAGTCACGGAGGTCCGGAAGTGCTCGATGTGCGCGAAGTGGAAACTCCCGGACGCCCCACGGCAAATCGCGTGCGTGTACGCGTGCGCGCCGCGGGTCTGAATCGCGCGGATGTCTTGCAACGCCAGGGCCATTACCCTGCGCCACCCGGTTATCCGCGGGATATTCCGGGGTTGGAGTTTGCCGGCGAAGTCGATGAAGTAGGCGAGCAAGTGGGTTGGTGGAAGAAAGGCCAGCGAGTTTTCGGGCTGACTGCAGGTGGTGCGCAAGCCGAATACGTGATCCTGCCGGAGAATCATCTTGCGGAAATTCCCAAGAATCTGGATTGGGCCGAGGCGGCGGCGGTGCCCGAAGTTTTCATCACGGCCCACGATGCGCTTTTCACTCGCGCAAACCTTCAACCGGGCGAGACGATGTTGATCCACGCGGCAGGCTCCGGGGTAGGCACGGCTGCTATCCAACTCACCCGTGCGGCGGGCGCGAAGGCCTTTGGGACCTCTCGTACAGCCGCTAAGCTCGAGCGAGCGAAGCAGTACGGCTTAAGTGCCGCAACCGTTGTTAACGATCCACATGGTTTTGTCGATGCCGTTCATGAGTGGACCAACGGACTCGGCGTCAACGTCATCATCGATCTGGTCGGCGCTTCCTACCTTGAAGGTAATCTTAATTCGCTAAGTGCGCGGGGGCGGCTGGTTTTAGTGGGAACGACTGCGGGCTCGAAGGCCACGCTTGATTTCGGCACAGTGATGGGGAAACGGTTGACCATCATTGGTACCATGCTTCGCGCGCGCAATGCGGAAGAGAAAGCGACTGCGACGCGGTTGTTTGCCAGTCATGTCGTGCCACTTTTGGCCGACGGCACCGTGCGACCCGTAGTTGATCGAGTCTATAAGTTGGAAGAGATTCGCCAAGCACACGCGCGCATGGAATCGAATGAAAGCTTTGGCAAGATAGTGCTGCTTATTGATTGAAGCGGTGACCTTAGCGGCTCTGCCGCTTGACGGTAGGGCGGAGCCACCACCGCACATCAGGCGGCGAAGCCGTAAGGCAACAAAAAAGACCTGAAGAGCCAAGTCTTGTTTTGCATCAGTTATAAACCGGGTTCAGGATCGCGCCCGCACTCGCATCGCACTCAACGCC
>JALYSR010000050.1 GCA_030854715.1 Acidobacteriota bacterium | reverse complement strand
GTATATTGCGAAGATGAGCGCAGTTCATTTCGTTCGGTTGATGGCCGAGCTGTCAGGACTGCCTTCCGAAGCCGCGCTCGAACGCGCTCACGAAGCGCTTTTTTACGTAGGTTTGGGGGAAGCGCGTTATCGCAGTCTCGATACGTATTCGTTGGGCATGAAACAGCTTGCCAAACTTGCGCAGGCGATTGTTCACGGGCCTCGGTTGATTTTTCTTGATGAGCCAACCAACGGCCTTGACCCACCCGCGCGACAACGAATGATCCGGCTGGTTCGCGAGATTCGCGACAGCGGCAAGGCCAATATAGTTTTGTCGTCGCATTTGTTGCGCGACGTGGAAGAGTGCTGTGAAGAAATCCTGATTTTGAAAGATGGCCGGCTAGCCGTTTACTGCAACCTGGAAGAAGAGCGCAAATCCAATCGCAAGTTTCTGCTGCTGGAAACGCGCGGCGATCAGGATAAGTTTGCCGCGGCGATTGGCGC
Source organism: Acidobacteriota bacterium (assembly GCA_030854715.1). Lineage (GTDB taxonomy): Bacteria > Acidobacteriota > Blastocatellia > Pyrinomonadales > Pyrinomonadaceae > PSRF01. The sequence goes on along the minus strand of JALYSR010000050.1, from coordinate 24,195 downwards.
GCTGGGCTGCGACTATGCAGTGACCGGAGATCATCGTGTCAAGGTGGTATTACAAGAGGGAACTGAGGTACGGGATCTTTACCGCATCGCTTCCCAGTATGACATACAGATCAGGCGCCTCAGTTACAAGCGCGATTCGCTTGAGGACATCTTCCTTAAGGCGATGGAGAACGGTCATGGCGGTTTATGAAGTAACCTACAAACAGTATCTCGGAAAGTTGACTCCTGAATGGAGCCGTTTCCTGATAATCCCGCGCCACGCCTTCCGCGATGTCTTCAAGTCGAAACTCTTTACGGCCTTCTTCGTCGTCTGTTTTATTCCCCTGCTGATTGAAGCGATCCTGATCTATCTACATCACAACGTGAATGCGCTGGCGATTTTGAAGGTCAACGTGAGGGAATTGATTCCGATCGACGCTTCTTTCTTCCAAACTTTTGTGAACCTGCAGGCCAGCTTTGCCTTTTTCGTCACGCTGCTGGTTGGGCCACCGTTGGTGGCGCGCGATTTAAGAAACAACGCCTTGCCACTCTATTTATGCCGGCCTTTTTCACGGACTGAGTATGTACTTGGGAAAATGTCGGTGTTGTTGATTCTGCTTTCGGCGATCACCTGGGTACCGCAGTTGTTATTGTTTGCCTTTCAGTCATACCTGGAGGGCGCAAGCTGGTTCATTGACAACCTCTGGATCGCGAGTGCGATCTTCATCGGCAGCGTGGTTTGGATTCTCCTTCTCGCGCTGCTTTCGCAGGCTATCTCCGCCCTGGTGAAGTGGAGGGTAATTGCAAGCGCGGCACTGCTGGGTTTGTTCTTCATCCCTTCGGTATTCGGCGAAGTTGTCAACGTTATATCTCAAACGCGCTGGGGCAACATCATCAGTCTTGGCGCACTCATGAAAAATGTTACGGCGGGGCTTTTCGGCACCTTTGAGCGGACCGTTAGTTTCATGACTCCCATGGACGGCGAAGTAGCTACCCGGATCAGCTTAACCGAACCGCCCCTTTGGGCGTGTTGGTTTGCACTGTTCCTGGTTTGCGCTGCGTGCCTGGCGCTGCTTTCAAGAAAGGTTAAGGCCTACGAGGTGGTTAGGTAGGACAGGCATTCCTGCGTCCGCAGCCTTGATAAGGACAGACTGGAAAGTCTGTCCCACTAAGAAATGAACGACTCTTCAACAACGATCGTCTTCGATGATGTCTCCAAGTTTTATGGAGAGATACTGGGAGTGAACCGCGTGAGTCTAAAGATCGCGCCCGGCATCACCAGTCTCGTTGGACCAAACGGGGCGGGGAAGTCGACGTTGATGAATCTGATGACCGGGTTGCTGCGCCCAAGCCGCGGCAGGATTACGATACTCGACATTCCCACTGATCAGCCGGAAGAGCTTTTCCGCAAGCTGGGCTACTGCACTCAGTTTGATTCTTTTCCGCGCGGCCTAACAGGACGTCAATTCATCAGGTCGTTTTTGCTGGTGCATGGTATTGAGCGGAAAAAGGCAGACGAGTTTACAGTCACTGCACTCGAGCGCGTAAGCCTGCTCGATGTGGCGGATCGAAAAGTTGCAGCCTACAGCAAAGGCATGCGGCAACGTATTCGGCTGGCGCAGGCCATCGCGCATCAGCCCACAGTTTTAATACTTGACGAGCCTTTGAACGGACTTGATCCGATGGTGCGCGCAGAAACGATCGCGCTCTTTCGCAAGCTCGCTGCAGAAGGCCTTCACTTAATCATTTCCAGCCACATTCTTCATGAAGTGGACATGATGTCAGATCGAGTAATCCTGCTTAACAACGGCTACGTGGTTGCTGAAGGTAATGTGCATGGGGTTCGCGACGAGATGGAGGAGCACCCGATGCAAATCCTGATTCGGTGCGATAAACCCTCAAAACTCGCAGCCCGTGTTTTTGATAAGGACCACGTAGTCGAGGCCCGGCTGCACGACGACCGTCTCGGCCTATTTGTGAAGACACGGGATGCAGATCGTTTCTATCTGCTGCTGAATCGCGTGGTTGCTGAAGGTGAAATCAATATTGAGTCGATTGCGCCGGTTGATGACGATTTGAGTGCCGTTTACCAGTACTTGATTGGCTCGGAAGGAAACAGCGCTTGATATGGAGTGCAGCGGCCCGGCGCCGCTTTGGTCCTGCGTCGGATTAGCGAGTCATAAGATTTCCGATTCGCGCGAAGGCTGCAACAGGTTGCAGCGGAACAAAGCGCTGACAGGTCAGCGCACTCCAAATTAGGAAGCGGTGGTTTAAGCTTATGAGTAGCTCAACTGTAGACATCGCCTCAACAAAGAAGCCTGACAAGGCGCCATTACCCTGGTCGCTTTGGTTTCGACAGATCCGGGCAATCTTTCGGCTCGAGATTGAGAAAAACCTTTTCGGCCGGCGATCGATTTTGCTTTATCTGCTGGCATTGCTCCCCATAGTTCCTCTGGCTCTACTTGCACCGTTTACGCCGCCCGGTCGAGAGTGGCAAGACTTCACGCAATACAACATGATTTTCGCTATCTATTACGGCGGGCTCATTCTGCGGACGGTCATCTTTTTCGGCTGTGCCTGGATATTCATGAATCTTTTTCGCGGGGACATCATCGATAGGAGCTTGCACTTCTACTTTTTGAGTCCAGTTCGCCGCGAAGTTTTGGTTGTCGGAAAATATCTTTCCGGATTAGTTACCTCCATCATTCTTTTTACAGGGACGACAGTCGTCTCAATGCTTCTGCTTTACTTGCCACACTTTCCTTCACAGAGCTCTCGCTTCTTCTTCGACGGACCCGGCATGGGACAACTGCTCACGTATGCGGGTATCACAGTCTTAGCGTGTATCGGTTATGGCGCTTTCTTCCTGGTGGTAGGGCTGTTTTTCCGCAACCCGATCATTCCAGCCATCGTGCTGTATGGTTGGGAGTGGCTCAACTTCCTCATGCCGCCGCTGCTGAAAAAAATCAGTGTTATCCATTACCTCAATTCGCTTGTGCCGGTGCCCGTTTCCGAAGGACCATTCGCGGTAATTGCCGAACCAACTCCCGCCTGGATCGCGGTTCCAAGTCTGATCGTAGTGACCGTTATCGTCTTGATTTTGGCGAGCCGTCGGATTCGACGCATGGAGATTAGTTACGGCAGCGAGTGAGAGCGGTGATTAGTAAACAGCAACAGCAGACAGCAGAAAGAATAGGAAGGCGGGAGCGTACTGACGACCCCGCGATGCGGTAGGGCGTCGGTTTGCTGTTTCCAATTTCCTGTTTGCTGTCTACTACTTGCGGCTCACGTACGGATTATCTCGAATCCAGAAGCGCCAGGGCTTGTCTACCCATCCTTCGGCGTAATCAATTCCAATGCGCGGGCCGCTTGCGATTCTGTGGCGGGGAATCGTATCGGCGTCTTCAAGCCAAACTCGGTTACCTAACAAATCGGCGTGATCAAGTCTGCGGTCTATGCCCAGCGCTATACAAAGCTTTCCCGGGCCATTCGTTAGATTGTGATCCGGTTGGCCGTGGCGGCGTTTGCGCATTAATTCTATTCCTTCGATCGGCTCAAGGGCGCGAACTAACACGGCATGGGGAATGTTCTCGACATTCGTCACCACGTTGAACTGGTTATACATCCCATAAACGAAAAAAACGTAGGTTGTGCCGCCGATTCCATACATCGTTTCGGTGCGTTTTGTACGGCGTCCACCATATGAATGCGCCGCACGATCATGTGGACCACGATAAGCTTCCGTTTCCACAATCATTCCGGAGACCCGCCGCCCGCTTGAAGCCGGAACAACCAACAGCTTCCCCACCAGCGCGCGCGCAACAGTCACTACATTCGAGCGCGTGTAAAACTCGCGAGGAAGCTTAGTGCGCGGCGGATTCAAGTTTTTAGCAGACATGTTGGTCTGAAGTTGTTTCAAATGCAGACTTGCATGTGTGTCGGCGAATGGAGGACCAGCGAGCGTTAGGACCGGGAAAATCGAACATTACACCTGGATGGTTATGGAAGCTAACCCAGTCGCTACCTTTCCGGTTCTGTATGGGCGGTCAATGCCACACGCGCCACAGCATCGCAAAGGTAATCACGAATCCAATCGCTACAATTGCCCGACGGATTGCAACTTGCCCGATGCGGACCGCCATCTTTGCGCCGAAGTAGCCGCCAATCAGCGCGGCCCCGGCCATCAACAAGGCGTCCGGCCAAACGACTAGATGTGTAAGCGCAAAACTCAACACCGCAATGCAGTTGATGCAGATGCCCAGAAAATTCTTAATCCCGTTAGCGCGGTTAATGTCGCGCAGCCCCAGGAGTCCCATTGCCGCCAGCATCAGGATGCCGTTACCGGCGCCAAAGTAACCACCGTAGATGGCTGAAAAAAACTGGAACACGATAGCGCCGATCCACCAGGAAGTCTTGGGTTCGGCGACGATTGGCTGCAAACGAAGACGACGATTGATCGTGCCCTGGGCCATAAACAAAATTGTCGCGAACAGGATCAGGAAAGGCACCAACCGCGCGAATGTTAGTGAAGGTGTCCAAATCAGGAGCCACGCGCCCAACGCCCCACCGACGAGACTCGTGATGCCAAGACGTAAGAGAAGATCGGAGCTATTCTCCAGTTCCCGGCGATAACCCAACAGTCCGCCAAACAATCCCGGCCAGAGAGCGACGGTGCTGGTAGCGTTGGCAACTTTCGGATCGAGCCCAAGCCAAATAAGAACTGGAAAGGTAATGAGAGTGCCGCCGCCGGCAATGGAATTGATTACTCCCGCAGCAAACGCCGCGGCGATCATCGCTATTATGTGAAATGGGGACATATACGCTTAGTAGGGGCACGGCGAACCGTGCCCCTACCGTTCTTGCTTACATGTTAGAATGCCCAACACAATTTCACAAAGAAGATTGCTGGAGGAGAGAATGTCAGATGTAACTATTCGTCCGGCGAAGAATGGACCATACATAGTCGAAGGCCCGGTGGACCTTTTCGATACCGATGGCAACAAGATAACAGTTGATAAACCGCGCATCGCGCTGTGCCGCTGCGGCGCTTCATCGAACAAACCTTTTTGCGACGGCACACACAGCCAGATCGGTTTTCAAGCCGCAGAGACGATCAATCCAGAAAGCGCGGAGTAGCTGCGATTGAAATTGAGAAGAAGCGAAAGGCCCTGTCGATGCGCAGAAGAGCTGCAAGAAATCGGAATCGCGGATCTGAGCTTCGCTGATAATGCAAACAGTTAGTTGGCGGCTTTAAATCCCCTTCAGAAGCTGCTTTACTCCGCGCGATTCTTTACTGCTCCTCTGATGTTTACAAAAGCGAGGCAGAGTTGCAGGAAAATCAATGCGTAGGCGTGATCATGCCAGCCCCAAACAACCCACAGCACATTGCTGAAGATGAAGAGCCAGAATCCCCAATTCCTCTTGAACTTTCTTTGTGAAGCTACGAACCATGCCGCGATGACGGTCACCACCATTGCCGGCCATTGAACTAAGTCGATCCAACCCATCTTCAATTGCTGGACGGTCTCCGTTCCCAACTACTCAAGGCGTGGTGTCCGCGAGGTTCGATTTGTATTTCGTGTTGGTCTTGCGGTCATTCATTTCTATATAGACAAAGCTCGGAGGAATGACATCCTCTTCCAGAGCGAACCATATGCCGTTGAGATCAGCCGCTTTGCCAATGGCACAAAACCCATAAAGTCGCTTGCCCCTCTGGTCGTAGAAATCTACCCACGTGCGAGACGACTTCGTGTTTAGTCCGCAAGGTGGTAATTCCGGCGCTGCAGCAAACAGCTCGTCCGGGTAATTATTCAGATTGTCGACGCTGTATTTGTAGCGAATAAAATTCTTGCCACCTGTCGAAAAGGGTTCAAGCGTTGTCAAATACAGCACGGGATTGGGAAGGACGGGGACAGTAGTTGCGTGAGAGGTTAGTTCGCTCGTTGTCGCTCCTATCATTAAAGCTACAAACAGCATCGTGATCGCTTTGGTTGCTATCATAGAGAGTCCCTTCATTTGTGGGTGAAGAATAAGGGCATTGGGGATTTCAGGCCGTTGGAACGCCTGAAGAATGCACTAATGGCGCTCGGGTTTCAAGCCTCGCTGCAGTGAATACTTATCCACCGCGCTGATTTGTCTCGCAACTGCAACCTCGGCTTCTCAGTTTTTCCCAAGTAGCCAGGACTTCAGAACACCCGGATTGGTTCTGTCAATGGCGAAGTATTCCTGAACCAGTTTCGCGTACAGGTCTCTCCGGTCCTGGGGTTTGAGGTTGTGGCCAAGAGGCATCTTGCCTCCTTTAATGAAGGAACTGACGATTACCTTGTCCATTGGCCAGTTGAGAGAGCCTAGCCGATCTGGCTGATGGCAAGAGGAGCAGTTCATCGCGCGCGCTGTAGCTGTTGCGGCAAAACTCGCACCGAAGCGTTGTGCACGATCGGCGGCATTTGCCGAGCTGAGTCCGGGACCAAATTTCCGTTCATCCAAATACTTTTCAAAGCGAGCTGAGCCATATGCCAGGAAGCGTTCGTTCACCTCGAGCAGAGCTTGTTCCTCATCGGCATTCACGCTGCCTCGCTCGGGAAAGATAGGAAGAATGCCGCTTTTGTGGCATTGCACGCAGTTGTCATCACCCTCGCCCAGTTCCCAACGCCCGGTTATGTTGATAGAACCATCGGGGCGATACGTCCGAAAAAAGTCTTTAAAGTAAACACTTGAAGTTCCATCCGAGGCGGGAATCGTAGATACGACTGAGACGTTGCGAGTACGCCGTCGCACCCCCGGATCAGTGACTCCGAATTGCACCCATTTCTCCGGCACTCCCTTCGCGGCGTTACCGGGAACGACAACCAGGAGCCTTCGGTAACTGTCATCATTGTCGGGCGTTCCCAGATGCCGCGACGTGTAACTGAAAAAGATGAGCTGCTCTGAAGGCTCTCTGGTTGAGTTGAGTAGCCGCAAAAAAGACTTTGCCTGTGCCAGTGTCTCAAACCGGCTAACAGATCGGAGGAAGCCCTGGTCCATCAGAAACTCAGGAAGCGCAACGTACTGGCGCGTTTCCGCGAAATACTGCTTGTCGGGCACGATGAAGCCAAGCTCGTGATCCGGTCGGCGATCGATGGACGCAGCTTCGATGTACTCGACGAACACGCTATAGCGGTTGATAAAGTCCTTGTCTTCGGCAAGTTTGCACTTTCGAATCGGGCCAGTGATTCCGTCCAACACTCGATGATAGGCCGGAAGCGCGTTGTCGCTTTCGTAAGCAGCACGCGCGGCCCGTACAAACACGTCGACCTTCGCGACAACCCAAGTATCGGCGTGGGATTTCAATCGCGCACAAGGCGAAGCATGAGCGGTGTCCCCAACCAGCAGTAAACAAAGCAGGATCAGACTGAAAGGGAATCCGCCCGACTGACGCAGGTTTCGAGTTATTGCCGCAGCGCGCAGGTATTTGCTCCTTCGTTCACGTTAATTTCTCAGCGTCCGGTGAAGAGCGTTTTGTCATCCACGAAGCAAAGGCCGTTGCCCCATGGATCTTCGACATAGAACGAACGCTCGCCCCACGGTCTAATAACAATCTCGCCGGCGCCGGCGCCATGCACGTCCTCGGTTGAGAGGCAGTCCAATTCACGGGCCCGCTCATAGACCTGCTCGAGATCTTTGACGGCAAAATAAACGTAATCGGGAAGGGGTTTCGCCTGTTCGCCTCCAGCCGTGACGTCAACGAGCGCCAGTATTACCGGCCCGCAATCAATATAGTGACGTGAAGCGCGCGGTATTCTTCTGCCCGGATCATTCAACAAGTTCGAATAGAACTCAGCAGCCTGGTCGAGATCAGACACTTGCAGAATCACTCGAAACAGCGGGTCGGCCATGGGTCAGTCTCCTAAACAAGTCAAAATAAGTTTCCGGGTGGGCGGGCCACCTCCTATGAGTTTGGCGAATTGTGATTCGGTTTTGTTTGGGAGTCAACGACAACCCGGAATCAATTCACGGATTGCCTGCTCGAATTTCTTTTCGTTGACTGAATCCCGGAATGCAGATAAGAATGCAGCACTCCGGAATCTGCGATCAACCAAGCGAGGAAATATGACTGCGACTAATCCGCGATGGCCATTTGTTTTATTGTTGTGTTTGTTGGCTCCGTTTTCCGCCAATGCTCAATCAGTCCAACTGAATACCAATCTGCTCTCCGAATTCAAGTGGCGTTTGGTTGGCCCATCAAGTCCGGCGGGTCGTGTCTGGCAAGTTGTGGGCGACGAGAACAATCCTAAGACTTTTTATGTTTGCACCGCAGGTGGCGGCTTGTGGAAGTCCACTGACAACGGCACGACTCTAATTCCTATCTTCGAAAACGAAACCGCCGCTTCAACGGGCGCAGTAGCCATCGCCAGATCGAATTCAAATCTTGTTTGGGTGGGAACAGGCGAACCGGCAAACACGCGTGCGAATTCTTGGGGCGACGGTGTTTACAAGTCGAACGATGGAGGCAAGACCTGGGAGCATATGGGTCTCAGCGATAGTCGCCAGATAAGCGCTATCGTAATTCATCCGACAAAGCCTGACACGGTTTATGTGGCCGCGATGGGCTATGAGTGGGGGCGAAACAGCGAACGCGGGATTTTCAAGACAACTGACGGAGGCAAGAGCTGGAGCAAGATTCTTTATATCAACGATACAAGCGGCTTCATCGATTTACAGGCAGACCCAAAACATCCTGAGGTTCTGTATGCGGCGGCGTGGCAACGCTTCCGTTTTGGCGGCGGTGACATGGCTGAATCGGGACCTGAAAGCGGTATGTACAAAACCAGCGACGGCGGCAAGAACTGGACCAAACTAAGCAACGGTCTGCCCCCGGAGGACAAAGGAAAGATCACGATCGCAGTGGCCCGCAACAATCCCAGGATTGTTTACGCAGCCATTCTTACCGGCGAACCAGCCGCCGGTGGCAAGCGCACGATCGATACTGGTGGCATCTTCCGCTCAAGCGACGCCGGCAAAAGTTGGCAGCGGATGAATCCGACGATGACCAGTTATTACTACGATCGCATCAACGTCGATCCAGGCGACGACAATCGCATCTGGATGCCTGTATTCGATCTGATGGTATCTACCGACGGCGGCAAAACGCTGGAGAAGGCAAACATGAAACACGTGCATAACGATCTGCACGGCATCTGGATCGATCCCAATGACAATCAACACATCGTTATCGGGGGTGATGGAGGTGTGAACGTCTCCTACAACCGCGGCGCAACCTGGCAGCAGGCTGTATTGCCGATTGGTCAGTTTTACGAAGTAGCGGTTGATAACCAGGATCCCTACTACGTCTATGGCGGCATGCAGGATACCGGCCACTGGCTGGGGCCGAGCCAGACTTACGATAACGAAGGCATCACCAATTACGATTGGGTCAAGCTGCGCTTCAATGGCGACGGCATGTCAATTCACGCCGACCCCACCGACCCCAACGTTATTTATATGGTGCAGGAATTTGGCAATTTTTCCAGATTGGACTTGCGGACGTGGGACCGCAAAGAGCTGCTGCCCAACGCGGACGAAGCGAAGAAGCGCGGGCTGCATCCTTTTCGCTACGATTGGACGCCACCAATGATCGTCTCCCAGCACGATCCCGAGGTCTTGTATCTGGGTAGCAATTATCTATTCAAGTTTACGAACCGAGGTGAGAAGTGGGAAGCGATAAGTCCTGATCTCACCGCCCAACAAGAGCGGGAGTTGAAAGGCAATAAGAAAGACTACACCGGCTACCATAGCTACGGAGCGCTTTTCTCAATTACCGAATCGCCGCTCGACGCCAAAGTAATCTGGACGGGGGCGGATGATGGCCCAATCTTCGTGACGCGCGACGGCGGCTCCTCCTGGACGAATGTCACAGCAAACTTTCCGATCAGCGCGCCGACCTACGCAGTAGTTGGCGAGATTGAGGCGTCGCGTTTCGACAAAGGAACTGCGTACGTGGCTTACGATGCGCACACGCGCGAAGATCACAAGCCGTATCTTTACGCCACAAACGACTACGGCAAGACCTGGTCGAATATTATTGGCGACCTGCCGCCGGGTGGATCGAGTTACGTCATCAGGGAAGACCCTGTGAATCCAAACCTGCTATTTGCCGGCACCGAATTTGGAGTTTATCTAACGCTGGATCGTGGAGTTCACTGGGTGCAATTGAAAAACAATCTGCCGACGGTGGGAGTGCGCGCCATGGCCATTCAACCAAGAGAGCACGAGCTGGTTGTCGGAACTTTTGGTCGCGCTATCTGGATTACTGACATCGCCCCTTTCGAACAGATGAGCGCAACACTACTCCAGCAACGCGTCCATCTCTTCGATATCAAACCAGGCACGCTCTTTAAGGTTCGCTACACCTATGGCGCCACAATTGAAGAGTTGAATGGCGACATGTTTTTCCGCGCCGAGAATCCGGCATATGGAACTGTAATCACTTATTACTTACGCGAAGCCGCCGGCAATGAGGTGACGCTTAGCATCACGGATCAACAGGGGAAGACGGTTCGCCAGCTCAAGGGTGCGGGCTCGCCGGGACTACATCGGGTGGTTTGGGACTTGGAACGCCAGGACAAGGTCTCCGATGCCGAAGCCGCTCTCGCGGGGGTTACCACCCTTTCAGAACGGGAAGCACTCGATCGGGTACCACCGGGCGATTACGTCGTCACTCTGGAAACGGGTGGTAATTCTCTAAAAACCGAAGTAATCGTACGGAAAGAAGGACAGGGAGTTAAGCGGGTAGAGGTTAGAAAATAGTTAGTCATGCCAAGAAAGACTTTGGGCGCCGACCTCCCCCAAGACCGGCGCCCTTGCCTTTATCTCAGTTCTCCCATGGAGAATTAACGATGAGGGATATTAGACCCGGCCAGATCCGGTATGGTTGCAGTAATCTTGCAAAGCCTTCACGACATCGTAACAAAACTTTAGCGAAGGTTTTTCATCTATCGGTTCCGCGAATGGGCCCAGCTGGGCCAGATTTACCTGAAAATTTTAAGAACCTTGGAAATTGTGGCGAGGAGAACCCTGTTTTGATGCCCAAATCGCGCGTAGCACCATATGGTTCCTGGAAATCTCCAATTACCACCGACTTGATTGTTAGCGGCTCTGTCGGCCTCACTCAACCTCTTATTGACGGCGATGCTCTTTATTGGGTCGAGATGCGTCCGGTCGAAGGAGGACGGAGTGTGATTGTGAAACGGGATGCGCGCGGACTCGTCAAGGACGTGATTCCGCCGCCCTTTAATGCCCGCACTCGCGTTCACGAATATGGGGGCGGCGATTATGCCGTGAGAAAAGGCTCAGTTTACTTTTCAAACTTTTCCGATCAGCGAGTGTATGTCCAACGAGAAGGAGCGATACCTCTGGCTATCACACCTGTTGCCGAAGTGCGCTACGCCGACGCGATCATTGATCTGAAGTGGGGCCGTCTGATTTGTGTCAGGGAGGACCATCGAGTCGCTGGCCGGGAAGCAGTAAACAGCTTAGTTAGTCTCAAGCTTGACGGGAACGACGACTGTGGGCAGTTGCTGATGTCAGGCAATGATTTCTATTCGTCACCAAAGTTGAGCCCTGATGGATCTCGGCTGGCGTGGCTAACCTGGAATCATCCCAACATGCCCTGGGATGGCACCCAGCTTTGGATAAGTGAGTTTGACAAGGATGGTCTGCTGGCAACAAGTGCTCAAGTTGCCGGCGGCAGTGATGAGTCAATCTTTCAACCAGAATGGTCGCCCGATGGAGTGCTGTATTTCGTATCTGACCGTGGCGGTTGGTGGAATCTTTACCGGCTGAATAAGTGTGGTGCCATTGAGCCCGTTTGTGAAATGCAAGCGGAGTTTGGTATGCCGCAGTGGGGCTTTGGCATGTCGAGTTATGCGTTTGACTCCGCGAAACGAATTGTTTGCAGTTACATCGAAAACGGAATTTCGCGACTTGCGTTCATCGACACCCGAACAGGTAAGCTTGAATCAATCGACTCTCCATACACAGACATTCGCTATGTTCGTTCATCGGCCGGACAGGCGGTGATGCGCGCCGCGTCGCCAACCGAAGCTGCATCAATTGTAAATTTTGATTTAGAAACACGGAGTTTCCACATAATCCGTCGCTCCAATAATCTCCAGATTGACTCGGGCTATTTTTCAACTCCGCGCGCAGTGGAGTTTCCAACCGAGGAGGGCTGGACTGCATACGGGTTCTTTTACCCACCCACCAACCGTGACTTTCGTGGACCGGATGGCGAGCAGACACCGCTGTTAGTCGAAAGTCACGGCGGACCTACAGCCGCCGCGACGACGGCGTTGAGTCTCAGCATTCAGTATTGGACCAGCCGGGGAATAGCTGTGTTGGACGTGAATTATGGCGGCAGCACCGGTTTTGGGCGTGCATATCGCGGGCGGCTAAACGACAAGTGGGGAATCGTTGATGTTGACGATTGTGCCAACGGGGCCCGTTATCTGGTTGAGCAGGGGCTCGTCGATGGTTACCGTTTGATGATTACCGGGGGCAGTGCCGGCGGTTATACCACGCTCTGCGCACTGACTTTCCGGAATAAATTTCGAGCCGGCGCAAGCCACTATGGAGTCAGCGATCTGGAGGCCCTGCAAAAAGACACACACAAATTTGAGTCGCGCTATTCGGACAGACTAATTGGTCCGTACCCTGACAGACGGGACCTTTATTATGATCGATCACCAATCAACTTTACTGAGAGACTGTCGTGTCCCGTGATCTTCTTTCAAGGACTCGAGGACAAAGTGGTTCCACCAAACCAGGCCGAAATAATGGTTGATGCATTAAGAGCCAAAGGAATCCCTGTCGCGTATCTGCCGTTCGAAGGCGAACAGCATGGCTTTCGCCAAGCGAAGAATATTAAGCGGGCGTTGGACGGCGAACTCTATTTTTATTCGCGTGTGTTTGGCTTTGAACTGGCAGAAGCTGTGGAGCCGGTGGAGATTGAAAACCTGTAGGCGACGGTTAATTCGCCACGCGCCGCCAAACACTGGCTTCGCCTTCGTTGTTGATTAAGCGTCTGACCTCGCCGTAGGCAGCGGCATACGCCTGCCTCATGTCGTCAGCCGATTTGGCGTGAAGCAGCTTGTGTTCAATTTCTTCCGGCTTCATCCTGGTGCCCGGCCCATAGCGAGCTACGATCTGGTCTTCGCCGGCATAAGTTATTGCCAACCCCTCGGCAAGCCAGCGCGGTGCATGACCACGACCGACCGCATCAACCACAGCATGGACCAACTCGTGGCGCAGTGTTGTTTCAAGAATTCGACGCTTCCGCAGCGTGGCCAGTGGTTGAAGTTCAACCCGACTTCCTTTAGTAGCAGCGGCAGCCCAGGCGGGCTGTCCTGTTCGACCAACAAAATCGCCAGTCGTCTCATTGATAAAGATCTCAAGAGAAGGGAACTGAACGTTGACTCCCGCGGCGGCGACGCGGCCGATCAAAGATTTACGGTTCGACTGAAGCAGGTTTAGCAGCCCCTCAACCTCACGTTCACTGACATTGTCAGGATAGTTGATCTGGAAGTACTCGCTCCTGAGCGTATGGCGATTTGCTTTGTCGAATGCGTAACCTCGGGAGAAGTTGAAACCAGTCGTGGCTCCCACAGGTTCGTCGCCGCCCCACATCAAATCAGCCGAAGCAGAGCCGTCGCCGTTTGTGATGTGCGTAGTTGGAAAATACTTGGCAAGTATTTGCCGATAATTTGCGCCGCGAGCGGCCATCACGTGCGCGCCTTCCTGGCATAGTCCAAGGCCGTGGCCAAACCCGCTGCCGCGAAACACGAAATTGGATCCGGAATGACTAAGCTCAAAACGTGAGCTCTTCAATAAGTTCCAGCCCAGCGCACGACCGACGATGATTTTGAAGTCCCATCCTTTTACAGTCAGCCGGCGATCGCCTTCTATTGTAATCAACTCCGCCCGGCCACTTTCGTCGCGGCGAGTTACAGCTACGCTCAGTAATCGGTTGCCCACGTTGGTGCGTGGGTCGCTTTGCAGCGCCTGGAGCAAGTGCGTGCGCGAAATGACATCGGTCCAACGGTGATGCTTCGCGCTCGCGCAATATTCATCTGGAACACCTCTCAAATAAGCAGGAGCAATTCTGCTCATATTGGCGCCCCACAGCGTTCCGATGTTCGCCGTTGCGCCACCACATGAGGCGCCGAAATAGGAATCCGCGAGCTGGTTGTTGTCATCAAGCAAAACTTCGCCTCTGGTGGCTTTAACAGCCTCGCTTACAGCCGGCGAAATATTGGCATTTGGATCCGACTCCGGCGGCCGAAATCTTTGACAGTGCGTCGTAGTGCAGAAATCGTAGCCATCCTGCGCATGCCGGCCAATGTTTTTGAGAGCAAAGGTACGAGCGACAATCGCTAAAGCTTTCAAGGCCTCGACTTCGCTTTCCATACTTCCTTCTGTTGCGACAACTCCGCGCACATAGTCCTCGAGAGCAATTGTGCGCGTGACGTTTTCGCGAACCAGATGAACCCTGACGGATAAAACATGAGACGGAGACTCGGGGAAGCGGGGACGGCTAAACTCTCGCCTTAACGCATCGCCTGCTGCTTGCGACTCCGATGCTTCTTTCTCCAGTCCTTGTGCCTTTGGCCCATTGGGTATTTCCGTTGTCGAGCGTGCATACTCCTCGAAGATTGGTCGAGCGAGTTGCGCCGCTTCCGATCCATGGGCCCTGGTGAGAAGCACAAGGACGGCGAGCCTTACGTTCTCGGGAGCTTGTGCATCCGCTTCTCTCGAGTCTTCCTGCAACTGCGAAGCAAAGCCAACGAACAAACCTTGTGTGCGGAAGCCGTTAATCTGGTTTGCCGTGCCTGTCTTGCCGAAGATGTAAATTGGCAGTGAATAGAGGTTGGCACTTTCGGCGGTGCCATAGCGGACTGCGCCACGCATTCCCTTAACAATCAGTGTGCGGTATTCGTCTTTGATCGCTAAGTTCGCTTGAGGCGCGGGCACAAAACCGCGGGCTGAAGCTATGCGCGGAGTAAAGAGGTGACCGCCGTTAACCAGCGCTGAATACGCAGTGATAAGTTGAATAGGCGTTGCCTGAAGATTATCGGTCTCGCCGATGGCGTTCTCCGAGCGCCATTCACTGCGCAGCAGTTGGCCGCGCACTTCGTGCTCTACGTTAACGCCACTTTCTTTTCCGAATCCGAATTCATTAAGCGTGGAAGTGAAACTGGATTCATTCAGCCTTTCTCCCAGCTTCCCAAAATAGTAGTTACATGAATAGGCGATCGCCTCGGTTGGATTGAGAGGCGGCAAGTCGCGCGGATGCGAACAGGTGGTATGAAATTCTTCGTGCGCATAAGTCTCCCGGCACAGCGTGCGCGACTCTTCATCGATCAAACCCGACCTCAATGCAGCCAGGGCAGTGAAGGGTTTGATTGTGGAACCTGGCCGTAAGGTTTCTTCAAACGCGAGTGTGGAATTGACAACTGCGCGGACACGGCCACTTTGTGGATCCATTACGATGATGGTGCCGCGTCGATCGCCGAGCGTCACGCTGGCCGCGTGTTGCAGTCGTTGGTCCAGCTCAACTTCCGCAGCTTCTTTAAGCAGTCCAGCCGAAGCGAAAAGACTCGATTGCCATGTCGCTTTTCGCGCGATATTCCAACCTGAGATTGCCAGACAGATTGTGAGGACGCCAAAAACTACCAGGCGCCTGGAATTTGGCCGATGACGCTGGCCAATAGGAGGAGGGTTTGCTACCCGGCGTTCCGCGCGTAATGAGGGGCGCGCAAGCATCAAGCAGCCTCACCTTGATCACTCGACGCGCGTACCGGGAAGAATGATAGTGCTCTGACGGTTATCATCCAGCCAATCAGAGTCAACGCAAAGATTATTGCTAACCGGGCCACCAGCAGAAAGAGCTCCAGCCACGCATGCTTAGTCGGTATGCTCCTGAAAAGCAGGAAGTAAGGAACGACTCCGAAAATAACAAAGCCGGCTACATAGATGAGGACTGACTGAGGAGCAAAGGCGCGCGCAAGGTGGGAGCCTACTTTTTTGACGGCCATCCCCAGGCCCTCGCGCGCGGTGGCGAGCCACAAGTGAATTGCTGCCAGTGGCAAAGCAAGTCCAAAGGCGAGGTAGCGAATAGCTGAAAGCAACGCTGCTTTCCAGTCGATAGGCCTGGCCGCGCTTTGTCCCGCGACATTCCTGGGACGCGCGAGCTCGCTGGCGGGGTTGTTAAGAGTGGCACCGAAGTGGGCCTGGGCTTTCCCGAGCAGGTACGCTATGAGAATCGCCAACGCGATCAGCGGTAAACTGATTAGCAAGAGCTTCCAGAAACTGGTCAGCGATTTTTTTACTAAGGAACCTACGGTCAATTGTTCGGCGTCACTTGCAATCATTGCCTGAAGCACAAAGAAGAGCAGGGGCGCTGCGATGGCCAGGGCAAAAGTAAGAACAACCTGCCCGATACTGGCTTCCCTTACCGCCACAAAGAAATAGAGCGCTGCCAGCAGCGACGCGTAGACCGCGGCGATTAGCAACAGGGTTTGCCAGTCTCTAAAGACATTGCGGGTGGCTACGGTAATTGAACGGAGTGTTTCGGTCAGCATGTTTTGGTTTCCTTATCAGGTAGTCCTATTACCGGGACCGTGGGCTCTCGCCCGCTTCAAGCAACGCGTTCACTCGAGGAACGGCTGAACCTCGCGATCCAAACAACCTGGCATTCAACGAAAGCGGGCGAGACGCCCGCGGTCCCAGCATGACGTTGACGCTTGCGGTCCCGGCAGGACGTTGACCCTTTCGGTGTCGGCAGTTCATTTCCTCTCCAG
This sequence comes from Acidobacteriota bacterium, assembly GCA_030854715.1. Classification (GTDB taxonomy): domain Bacteria; phylum Acidobacteriota; class Blastocatellia; order Pyrinomonadales; family Pyrinomonadaceae; genus PSRF01. The sequence continues at coordinate 7,381 of JALYSR010000050.1, read as the reverse complement.
GAACGACATCTTTCCTGACGCGGTATTTGATTGGGTCGCCGGTCGGTACATCAGCTCGGCGCGCCCCGGGGCCACGCGAAATTGTCCCGGTACCTGAACCCGCATCGCATACTGAAGCGTTGCGTCGCCGTCGAAGTAGTCGAGGAAAAATACCGTGCGGTTATCGCGAAACTCCCTGGAGCTATACCAGTCAGACCAGTCATGGCCCGAGCCGTAGTCCAGGTTTAGATTGCCAACGCTTTCAACCTGTTCGGCCCCCGCAGGAATCGGATCCTCAATCATGAGATGGCGCGCCTTAGCACCATTTAGTTTCAGTCTAACGGCCAGCACGTCGCCGGAATGAATCTCGCCGCGCAACGGTTCGACTTCCCATTTGAGCTTGTCACCATCCTCGACCACTTTGAGACGCAAGTATTCGCGCGTGAGATTCAGATCGGATGAGCCACGCGCCGCGACGTCTTCTTCTCCCGTGTAATAGTCCAGGGACGTCGAAAAGTAGATCATTCCTGAGCCCCGTTTCACAACGCGCACTTCATTAGTTGCGGGTACGTCCGTCGCTTTGCGGCTGATAGAAAATGTTTGCGAGGCAGCCGCGCCGGAAACATGTTGGGTCAGCACGTTTTCACCGTTCAAATAAACTTCCATGTCGTAATCGGGCGAGAGCTCTCGACTGACTTTCAGGTAATCGATCAGCCCTAGAATTGCGAAGGCCGTGTCCTTGGTGGATTCCCAGTAATAACTATTCCGCCGATTTGAAACGAGCCAGCGTGCGACACGGGGGAGAATCGCACTGTCAGGTTTGATTCTCGCCAGCGCTTTCAAGGAGAGCGCGGTGGCTTCGGTATCATTTTCCTCGGCAAAGTCGAGCATTGCTTTGCGGCTTGATTCCCAATGCGCCGAGAAGCTATCGGTGATTGCGGTTCGCTCTATTTCCGCGGCCACGTCGCGGGCTCGCTTATCGTCTTTGCGATGTTTCAATGTTAAGGCGAGTAGTGCCCGCCCATAAGGTTGCAAGTTTCCGCGTTCACCAAACACCGTCTCAAGATGACGGTTTTCGCTGCCGCCACTTTCCTCCAGCGCGTAGACCATGAAAGCGCGAGTTTCCAGGTCAATCGAAGTTCCTGCTTCGGTCTTTCCTGCTTCAAGCATCTGTTTCAGCTTCTCACGTCCGCTGCTGATGCGATTCTCTTCGACCGGGTAATTACCTTGCTTAGCCAGAGCAAGTCCGCTCACAACGTATGCCGTCATGAAAGGATCGCTTTGGTCATCCTTCCACCAGCCCCAGCCGCCGTCGGCATGTTGGTAGGCATAAAGACGATCCAAACCCTTCTGTACTTTCTTGCCAAGATCGTTGGAGTCGCGAATCGATGCAGTCTTCACGTCTTTCAAAGCCTGGGAAACGATCACGTTGGGAAGAAAACTCGACATCGTTTGTTCAGTGCAGCCATAGGGATAAGTGGTTAAGTAATCGAGGGCGCCGAATAGCGTGCCCGCGACGGAAGGCGCAACCTCTATGCGCAAACTCCGTGCGTGAGGATCAGCGTTCTGCGGCAACGACAGGGAAAAGGTCTTCTCGGCAGCATCGTCGGCGAAGGTCCAACTTTCATTTTTCACTTGATGCAGACCGCGAGGCACAACCGTTAGCGGCAGTTCCACCGCGTCGGATTCCGTATCGGTAAGCGCCTTGGCCAGAAGTTTGATCTCGCCAACAATGGGAGCGTTGATTTGCCAATCTATGCGATGTTCGCCTTGTTTCCCGATGGTGACGGTCTGTTTTGCAGAATTTTGTAGCTGGGCGCCGTCAACCTCCAGCGAAATCTGCGTCGACTTATCTGCGTTGAGATAGTTGTGAACGATTCCGGAGAGCGTGACTGTGTCCCCCTGGGTAACAAACCGCGGCGTCTCGAGCCGCATGATCACATCCTTGCGCGCCACCACTTTGTACTTAGCGGCGCCAACCTTAGTGTCGGCTGTTACACCTCGAGCGGTTGCGCGCCAGGTGGTCAAGTTGTCGGGCAGTTCAACCTTGACGGTGGCCCGGCCATCGGCGCCGGTAACAACTTCAGGCTGCCAGTAGGCCGTGTCTTTGAAGTTTTTCCTGATTGTCGGTTGGACCATCTCGCCTTCATTTTTGAAGTCGGCGAGTTGATATGCCGCCTTGTTCTTCGCGAGGTTCATTGGCTTGTCGCCGGCGAAGCCCGTGAAGGTGTAAGAGATCGACAAATGAGTTTCGACACTGTTGTAGCGCATGCCGTAAAACTCGCTCTTGATGTTGCCGGCGTAATCTGGCGCGACGCTGTATATCGCTTCATCAACTACGCCGAGACTTACCTCCGCGCCGGAAACGGGTGCGCCCTCGGCGTTACGCGCCAGAATCGTATAAGACGCCGTCTCACGGGGCTTGTATTCTTTCTTGTTGGAAATGATCTCCAGGTTCAGCATCTTGTCGCGCGCAGGCACGACGAGTCGCTGATCGCTCGTGTACATGTCGCCGCCCTTCACATATGACACGTTGAGAAATACATTTGGCGCGTAACTACCCAGGATCGGAATGTCGAGGACAATGGATTTCCCGGGCGAACTAACGTGCTGGACCGACATCACTGTAGACAACTCGGTCGAGACCAGCAGGTGCGCGTTGTCAGTTGGCAGGATTGCCAAGACGTGAGCAGTCTCGCCGGGTTTGTACGACTTTTTATCCGGAACGAGCTTGATTGAATTGTAGTCTTCACTGTAATACGACGCATCAGACCACGGATATTGCCGGTCCGTGACCCACAGAGAACCGCCAATTGAGGCCACCTGCCTGCCGCCCTCATTGATCACCGTCTTGATGGAAATGTTGCCATCTTCGGAGGTCGTATAGTCGTAGCTCGCCAGTCCTTGTCCATCGGTTTGGACCGTGGCTGAGCCAACCTGGCGCTCATGCATTTCATATTCGGGGTATGAGTTTTCCTCGTCGGCTGCCTTCTTCTCCTTTTTTGTCCAGCTGCGCTCCACGAACTGAAGATCGACTTTTGCGGAAACAGGTTTGCCCTCGTAGTCGCTGGTGGTGACGCGAACCTTGGCAACCTCGCCTTTGTTATAGACATACCGATCGGGATCGGCGTGGGCCACAATGGAGCCGCGAGTAGCGACAAAACTTGCGGCGCCGTCGATGGTGCGACGAGCGGCATCGGTGACTTGAGCTTCCAGCCGGTAGCTGTAGTCCGATGTGTCGGTCTCGTCGGTTTGCGGAACCGGAAACTCGACGTTCATGTGACCACGCGCGTCGAGCGTACCCTCACTCTCCTGGACCATGTCGTCACCGCCGCCGTAAAACTGGGAATATTCAGCTTCAGTATCGCCCGCGCTGCCTGTCACATCTGTGTCGTCATCGCCAAGATTCCACGCGTAATAGCGCGAGCGATAGATGTAGTATTTGACGTCGGCATTGGCCACGGGCGAGCCGAAGAAATAACGCGCGTCGATAGAGAATTTGGCTTTCTCTCCAGCCTGTACGAATTTTCCAGGCGCGGAAACGGTAACTTTGTATTCAGGCTTTTTGTATTCGGCCACCTCGAAACTGCCGCTGGCAGATCCGCTTCCAACTTCTGCGTTGATGCGATAACTGCCAAGCGGTGCCTGTTCCGAAATCTCGACCTCGCCATTAAACGTGCCCCGGGGTGACAGCGAGATCTCTTTTGTGAGAATCGTAGCGCTGTTTGGGTCCTCAATAGTGACGTTCACACTGTTGTCGGTCACTGGTTTGTATGCTCCGCTCGGATCGATGGCTCGAATGATTCCTTTGAAATTGACTTTGTGAGCGGGCCGGTAAACGGGACGGTCGGTGTAGATGTAGCCCTTGAGATTCTCGCTGTCGCCTTCGTCCTGATAACCACCGAAAGCGAATGAACCCAGATCGGAAATCGCGAAGTTGCCGCTTTGTCTGGCAAGAATCAGCAGAGACTCCGCGTCAGCTTCGTCAGGCGCCGGCGCCCCTTCGTCAGCCTGCGCGTCTGCTTCGTTGTTTGCGGCGTCTTTTTCAGCCTTCTTCTTCTCGATCTTTGTTCTGAGAATACCCTGACTGTCTGTGACGCCTGAGGCGACAGTCTTTTTCTCTTTGACGATCTCAACTTGTGCTCCGGGTCGCGGTTCGCCGGTCTTCCGGTCCACGGTGTAAACCAGCAACTCACCGTCGCGAGTGGTTTTATCAATCATGGTCAAATCCGTAACCACGACGACTGTATAAGCGCGCAAATCATTTTGCACAGCTTCTACCAGGTAGACCCCCGCGCCCCGTTTACCCAACGGAATCATTCGCTGGTCATACTCGTTTTCCAGCGGCGGCAGCGGCTCGCGCCAACTGCTGACGAGTAGATCGGGATTCAACAAGGGCACACGCGCGTAGTCGGAAACGTTCAGCGGCGTGCGGACAGTTTCCGCCTCGCCGCGAAACTTTTGATTAAATGCCTGACGAGAATCGCGTTGCAGTTGGCCGCGAATAAAAGTTTTCACCCCGGAATAGGCCCAGCGCTTGAAAGTTCGCACTCGTTCCAGAAACGACTTGCGGTGTGGCAGGGAACTGGCAACTTCCTCCTCTTCCTTTTCGCCCATCTGATGAGGATTCTTCAGCTCGGTAAAAAACTTGCGCGGGTCCTTCACCTGGTAAACGCGAAAATCCAGGTGGTCCACGCCCTGATAGTCCACCCAGAGACGCGCGTTGTCGCTGGTTCCATAGGTGCGATGCGTTGATAAGGAAAAAAACGGCTTGGTTGCTGGAGGCTTAGTAGGTTCCTCGGCACGGGGTTCCGCGCCAGCCTCCGGTTTGGGTTTTGCTCGCGAGCGAAGCGTGGCGATAGTTAGCGCCGCGGCAATCGCTACCAGATAAATCAGCGAAGTGGTCAGGACGCGATAAGATCGAGATTTCATTTGAAGCATCGCTTAGCCTCCTTCGGGCTAGTCGAGAATCTTAAGACGATAAAAACCCAGGAAGTTGGAATTGCTTTCCACCGGGCGCCAACGCTTGTTTGGGTGATGATCGAGAACCGAGAGCTGGACCTTCTTTACCGTTCCCTCATCGCCTGGCGACGAGCCAGTGTGGTAGACCACCCAGTCAGCTTCCTGTTCGCTGGTCAGTTTTGAAGTGCCGAGAAAAACCATCACGTGATAGGGAAACTTTTGAACCCACGGCTGGTAGAAAAAAAGAAGATCGCCGGCTTCAGCATAATGTCGGTCACGGCTAATAAATTTTGCGTTGAAATTCTTGAGTGTGCGGGCGTCGGCGAATTCCGAGAAGGTTCCGTTAGCAATTTCGCCGTCTTTGTAGGACCCGAAATTAGTGCGAAAAAGCTTATCACCCATCGGGCTTTGCTCGAGGCTGTAGTGTGCAACATCGGGAGCAATTGCCGGATACCCCGGACCCATCTTCTGAAACCAGACGCGGTCGTGACGGCGCAAGGCTTCGCGCCAGGCAAAACGGACGAGTCCGGCGCAGTCTCGTTGCTCCGCATTCCATTGATCGCTCAAATGGTAAAACTGGGCCTCCGCGATTGACGTGAACCAGCGGCGAAAATTCTCGCGGTCCATGAAGCTTTGCAGCTCCTCGACGTCCGGAATGCCGTCGTTATCCGAGTCCAGGGAAGCGGAATGTGTTGCGTTGCGCGGAGTGGCGCGGTTGAATTTTACGGAATTAGGATTGGCACGATCATTTTCGACGGCGGCGCCTGACTTGCGGTTTCGTCCCAGCGAGAAGTACGAAACCAGAAGCAGGAGCGCCAGGCAAACTAGAAATGCTAAACCGAATTGTCGCCGTTTTAGTATCGCGAGCATGGGGGGAATCATCGGTCCTGATCGAAAACTCTACGAGGCGGCGTTGAACAGTCGGCGGCCATGTTAACACGTCTGGAGGCGCCGCAAGGTACGGAATGCGCCACTGTGGAAATCCACAGTCAACCAGGAAAAAATAGCAACAAAAGACTGTTGCAAAAACTAACACGCACGGTTAGATTGTTGTCAGGACTCATAACTTCAGAGGGTCACCGGAAAGTTGGGTGTATTCCTGTCTTAGATTATTTTGCGGGAGGTAAAGACGTGCCGACTGGAACATGTCCCGAGTGTGATGCGGATGTCCATGTGGATACGGACGTGGATAAAGGCGAAAGTGTTTCCTGTGAAGAATGCGGTACCGATCTTGAGGTGGTCGGACTCGATCCGGTAGAGCTGGACATCGTCGAAGAAGAAGATTTGGACGACGACGAGGACGACGAGGACATCTGAGAAAGCAGACGGCAGTAAGCACTAAGCAGTAGGCAGGAAACAAAGCTTCTCGATAGGCATTAGCTTTCTGCCTGCTGCTTTCTGCTTAGTGCCTACTGCTTACTGCTTTTTTCTGCCTGAAAACCTGGACGACTTTGCCTCAGCATCAATCCGTTTGGACCCTCAACCTTAAGAGTGTGAAACTGACCATCACGGCGCTTTTGCTCGGGAGGATAGAAGGCGAGCACATAGGCCGAAGTAACCTCCTCGGCCAACGCGCGAAACAGCGGTTCATAGTTGGTCTCTTCAGCATAAACACTTCTCCCGCCTGTCAGATCAGCCAACCCGCTAACCTCCAAAGGCGTGGGCAGCGGAGTTTGCGCTGATACAGCCATGATCCGCGAATAGGAAGGCAGCGTGACCACGTAGATACTTACCTCCGCTGCATTCGCGCGCTCGATGACTGTGCGCGCGGAGACTGTGTCACCTACCGGAAAGCCATCAGTCACGACCAGGACGGCGCGCTTCATCAAACGACGTTCGCGCGTGCGCGGTGCATGACGGACCAACAAACGAATGGCGTCGTCCACTGCATCGTAAGTGTGAGTTGAAAGTCCGTTGGGCTCGCGGGCTATCCGCTCGAAAGCTCGATCGAGTTTGTCTGGTTCGGACGTAAACTTTTGCAGCGTCTTCACATTCATTCCGAAAGCCATAACCGCATATAACGCTGGATGGCCTGACAACTTCGCCGAAAATGCATTAAGCGCGCTTCGCAACCGCTCCATCTCCTCGGGGGTCATGCTGCCGGAGATGTCGAGTGCAAACACCACCGCCAAGGGTCGCGGCTCACCGTTACGTCGCTCCACCTGGAAGAAAGCCAAAGGTTGTTCGACGCCGTCTATGTAAAGCTTGAAATCTTTCTGACCAAGATTTCGCACCGGCCGACCCTCGAGGTCATTTGCCATTACGTCAACCGAAACCAGATCGGTCTCGATCTTCAGGACTTCATCTGGCTGGTGTTCATCTTGAGGGAATACCTGTCGCGGGCGTTGGGCCTTGGAATCCGATTCCTGAGCAGCACCAGGCAGTAGATTCACAGCGCAAAGAATGGCGAGACAAAGCGACGAGAACAGCCTGGAGTAGT
>JALYSR010000049.1 GCA_030854715.1 Acidobacteriota bacterium | reverse complement strand
GTTCCGCAATCAGCTCCGTTGCTTGCGTTTGGTTGATACCGACGCTCGTTGCGAGCGTGGCAGTGGTCGCGGTCTGCCAATCGCTGAGCTGTCTCCATGCCAACGGCGGCAATGACGCAAAGTCTGCCGGTGACGTCGGAGTTGGACTGTCGACGGTGCTGTGGCCGATTTCGTGAAGCAGCAAACCGAGCCGCTGATAGTCAGGCGCTGCGAAGAACCGGTTGAAGATGTGCAGCGTATGCGTTCCTTGTTCCCACGACGCTGCTGCATCCGGCCGCGGCGTCGAATCTCCAGCGCCGACCGTCGCGTCCAGTTCCTGCGCATTCCGCCGAATCTGCTGGACGTTGCTCAGGTAGTTGCGGGGCACGCGCGACAGAGCAGCGTCGATTTGGCGGAGTTCGTCAGACGTCCAGGCGCGGTAGAGTTCGTGTATCTGCCCTTCTTGCAGAACGGGCGTGGATCTCGCGGTGAACTGGATGTTGTATCTGGCTGACAACTGCGCCTGAAGTGGAGCTGTTTGTCGCATGCGTTCAAGGTTGGTGTGGAAATTCTGCTGGGCCTGTTCCCGCCGGCCCGCGTCGTTGCCGGCAACGTGAATCTCATTCTCGTACGTCAACAGCAGGCTAGATAAGTCCTGACTCAATTGCTGGCGCGTCGCGCCCTCAGGAAGTGAGCCCGTTATTTGTTGAAACACCGTATCGAACTCGCGCTGAATATCAGCAGGATTACGCACCACCGGAGTGTGACCGCACCGTTGCAACTGGAGGCGAGACTTCAAGCGCGGCATCGCGTCCGTGCCGATGTGACTCATTGCCAGCTTTGAGCGTCCCCACAGTCCAACTACTGCGCCGACAGCCGCGGTGTCCGCATCATCTTCGAGTGCGCTCGACTCGCCGTGCCCTTTTTGCAACGGCAACGCGGCTCCTGCTTCTCCACCTTGCTGCTGCGCTACGTGCGCCAACTCGTGTGCTATTAGCGCGTCACCCACCATCGTTCCGGGTTGGTACTCTCCGGCGCCAAAAGCGACCTCAGAGCCAATCGTGAACGCTCGCGCGTTCAGCTTGTTAGACAACGCATGGGCCTTTGCATCTGTGTGAATGCGTACGCTCGAGAAGTTGGCGCCAAAGGCCGACTCCATCCGCGACTTCGCGGCTCCGTCAAGCGAACGACCAGAACCGAGTTGTGCTCTGACGGCTTCAGGATCTGTAGCTTCGGCTGCGCCTCCTTCTCGCTCCTTGAACAACATGCTGCCTACGCTGGAAACCGCCCCGCCAATTGCCGAAAGCGCACCACCTACCAGACCTCCGATCAGACCCCCAGCGGTGATGCCGGCCATCCCTCCACTTGCGAACTCCTCAGGCATGTCTGCTGGGACTTCACCGGTTTGCCTCCATTGCTCAATTCCATGTCGCAAGCGACTTGTAACGAGCGGGATATAATCCCGGGCATTACTCGCACCGCGCGCTTCCGGCGAATACTTTTGAACTGCACGTTCGACGTGTTGAGCACTCTGTCCTTCGTAGTGACCGAACCAACGCTCGATGTAGGGACAACCCATCGAAGACCACATCGTGCCGGCTAGCGCCTCTTGAGCAGCGCCGGACGTAGAGGCTCGCAACTGGCTCAAGAACTCACTCTTTTTCATCTGGCCCGTTTGAACGGACTGTGCGTCGTCTTCAACGATCAGCGATCTCGCAAGGCCGCCGGTCTCACTACGTTTTGTAACCTCGTGTGCCGCGTCATCGGCCTGTTGCTCAGCTGGTGTTGCCGATCCGGAATTGAGGGGTTTGGTTTGAATCGTTACCGGACCAGGAGTAGGGCCATTTCTCACCCGAAGCACTGGCCTCTCCCGCTCAAGCATCGAAGTATGCATGCCTGCCTTAAGCCATTCACTCACCGCACGGTTGCCGGCTTCGCGCTGCAGATCGAAAAACTCGGTGCAAGTTGAGGTAGGCTGGAAGGAACCACCTGAAGACGCAGCGGGAGCTTGCGGCTGCTGTTGGTGCTGCGTTTGTTTAGCTGCTCCCGGTCGTGTCATCTCAGTCTCGCTTGTCGGCTTCTAATGCGGTAATCACCCTTCAGCTTCTTTTTCCTGATTTAAACCTTGAGGCCAGCCAGGATCGTTTATGCGTGGATTAATCACGTAGTTCTCGAAATCCAACCAGATGCGTTTGTCCTTGCTGCAGTCGTAACCTCGGCAGGGCACCGGCCGTTGTCCATAAACGGAACAACACTTCTTCTCTCGATCCAGGTGCTGGCAGTAACCATCCGGACGACGGGCGATGACATAAGGAGCGGAGAAATCCCATCGCACGATTCCTTCTTCTACATCCTGCTTCGAGAGGGCGAAGGGCAATTTGCAACACGCGGCGTGACATTGGCTGAGACGATTCTCACAATCGATTTTCGCTCCACCTTCAAACGAGTACTTGTCCTGCTCGGGCTTCTGATAGACCACGCCCATACCGCGTTCAGAAAATTTGGTAATCAGGTTGCTCGCGGCTTCTTTCTTGCGCTCATCCAGTTGCTCAACCTCCAGTAGTCCTTTTTCTTTTAGGAGATCAATCGCGGCATACAAGAAGGAAGCTATTTCCAGCAGCTTGCTGGTATTCGCATCGGCCCGGAAATGCACATAGCGCAGTCCTTCCGCTATTTCGTCGCGAGCTTCGCTATTCATCGGGTGGCCTCGGAATATTTCTCTAAATCGTCTTGCTTGAGCACGCGCCCAATCTTCTGGCATTCGCGTGACGTGGCTCGCATTAAATGCCCCATGCCAATTCGGCCGCCATCAGCCGCTGCGAGGTAGGCAGCGCCCAACACGATGTTCTTGATATTTCCGCCGGCAAACCGGAATTGACTGGCGAGAAAATCAAACTCGATCTCTTCACAGGGAGCTTCGGCCGGGAACAGCACCTGCCAAATACGGCGCCGGTGATATTCGTCCGGAAACGGAAATTCCACGACGAACTGCAGTCGGCGCAGAAAGGCATCGTCCATGTTCTGTCGCAGGTTAGTAGCTAGAATGGCCAGTCCCTCATACTCTTCCATCTTTTGCAGCAAGTAGGAGATTTCGATATTGGCGTAACGGTCATGCGAGTCGCGTACTTCGGAACGTTTCCCGAATAGCGCATCGGCTTCATCGAAAAATAGAATCGCGCTGGTTTCTTCAGCGGCAGAAAAAATGCGGTCCAGGTTCTTTTCGGTCTCGCCTATGTACTTGCTAACTACGCCTGAGAGATCGATCTTGTAGAGGTCCATCCCAAGTTCGTTCGCGATGATCTCTGTACCCATTGTTTTGCCGGTACCAGAGGGTCCGACAAACAAAGCATTTACCCCCTTGCCGAGCGAGAGCCTGCGGCCGAAACCCCATTCGCCCAATACGCGGTAACGATGACTCACGCACTGGCATAGCTCGCGCAGTTGCCCCACCACACTTTCAGGCAGCACGATGTCATCCCAGGTGTAGCAAGGCTTGACGTGTCGGGTTAGGCTGGCCAATTTTTGGCTTGATTGAGCGCGGCAGGCCGCTTCGAGATCTGCCATTACGATCCTGGCGTCTCCCTGCGAGCGGAAACGCGCGAGATCTGCGGCGGCTACATAAGCATTTTGAATTTGGCCCCTAGTGAAGTGAAACTTGCTGGCCAATGCTCCGAAATCGATCTGGTCCGCGAATTGGTCGGGTACGATAGATTCCCAGAGTTGTTTTCTGTCTCCGTCGCCAGGAGCGGGAAAATCAAGGTCAACAAAGATCGACTCGTTGAGAAGTCCGCGAGGCTGCCATGATCGGCGCCCGAAAAGGAAGATTTGCCGGCAACAGGCTCTAGCCATCTCCAGCAGAATCTTAAGTCTTGCCTGGCTGTTAACATCTTCGGCGACTACGTTGTCGAAGTTGTCCAGGCCTAAAACGGCGGGTTGCAAAAGGGCTTCGCGTCCCATTAGCCAGACCGCCTCCTCAAACGGCACCGGGGCTTCAATGATTTGGGCCAGGTCGGCAATCAAAAGGCGCTGGCCCAGATCGCCAGCGACAGCTTCTGCAAATGCTTTCTTTGCGGCGCGGCAAGCACCGCGACAGTGAACCACCAAATTCTCACCAGTGGCGCCTGCGAAATTCGACTGAATAAATGCGCGCACAAACTGCTGTTCCTTCTCTTTGCCGGCGCGCGAATCAAAATCGTCCTTCGGCTGTGAGAGCTTGACCGCACGATCTAACCGGGCTTCCGTGCGACCGCTATCGAGAAAGAAGTTCACCACTCGATCGTCCAGCTTGAGCTGGCGAGAAAGCAGGGGCGTCGTTTCCAATTCATTTTCAGGGATTTGGAGGAGCCTAAACCTCAGAAGAGAACCACCAGGGTCGAAGGCTGAGCGCGCTTCCAATCTCTGGTCTGTGGTACTGAGGAATAGGGTCATTGCAAGATCAACCGTCGGGGTTTTGCGCGTTACATCGTCTTGCAAATACGCGTAAAGCTTTTCATATTTGCGGTCTAGTTGAGGAGCCAGAGCTAACAACAGAACGTTCTGTTGGAATGGCGTCAATTGAAATAGCGCTACCAGGTAAGCAAGAGAAAGGTAGATTCCCGCCTCTTGACTCAGTGCCCGCCGCTCGGCGATTTCCTTTTCAATTTGGAGGAGGATGACTATTAGCGAATCTTCCTCCGCTATGTCGTCCTCGTCCGACGTACCTGCAGGGGCTAACAGGGACGCAACCTCCGTCTCGGTGACCACCAATCCCCTGAACTGATCTAGTGGGTTTGACGGCTGTCTCCGGCGTTGGCGAAGTAGTTGCAATCGAATGAGCAGATCCAATCGTTGCAACTCGTCGGTGAGATGGTCCCAACTGTTAGCATAGGCTGCAGGCCCTCGCCTTTTTTCATCAACGATCGCCGCCATGCCTGGCATAAGTCAGTCCTTCTCGTTACCGGGTGTCCCTTACTCGAATCGCATGGGAAGTTTAGAATTTTTTCTCACTACAAATCCGCGGTCTCGAGCACAGTTCTGATCTCTTTCACCTTGCGCCTGTTGATTCGGTAGTGTGTTCTGGAATCTCTGGCCGTGCGCGACGAAATTAACTTCCTGGCAACGAGTTCATCGAGGACCTTTTGCACATGGCGCGTCTCACGTTTGATCTTTTGTTCCAGTAGCCACCATTCGACGATTCCGTCGAAGGTATCCTGCGCCGCCGTGTGTGCGGAGAGGTACCTCAATATGTCCCGAGCGATTTGACGGTCGTCAGGTGCACACATATGCATCATCACGGCGGCTAACAGCGTGGGACCAGATGCAATTTTGTGGCCCACCGCGAGACCCACGATTTATTGCAGGGCCCGCAGACGGATGTGACATTTCTGTCCCTGTAGGCGGAATTAGAGTTCCAGATCTAGTGGAGGATGTTTGTCGAAGCGATAGGAGAATGAGGAATCTCTAGTGAGCCGATTTTGTCACATCATCGGCGGCTGAATATCCTACTGTCTTGTTCGCCCTGAAGCTTCCCACATCAATGTTGTGCTTGCGAATGAGCTCCCAGAATGCGCGGCGGTTTTTTTTCGCGGCCCGGGCGGCCTGTGTTACGTTGCCATTATGAGCGACCATCAGGCGTTGAATATACGTTCGCTCAAACTGGACGATTATCCTGGTCTTCGACTGCTGGAAAGACTCGCCGTCCCCGCTTACGTCGCTTTCCGGGAGGAGTATGTCCGAATCGTTAAGCCGTTCGGATTCGCTCAGCATGACGGCGCGCTCGATGGTGTTTTCAAGTTCTCGGATGTTTCCTGGCCAGTCGTAGGACATCAACTTCTGCATTGCCGCTTCAGATAATTCCTGGACGTTTCGATCGAACTGTTGCGCATACTTAGTAAGGAAATATTCGGCCAGAAGAGGTACGTCGTCGCGCCGGTCACGAAGTGGCGGCAAGTTTATTCGTGCAATGTTTAGACGGTAATAGAGATCCTGGCGGAGTTTTCCTTCCTTAACTGCCTGCGCCAGATTTATGTTTGACGCCGCAATAATTCTCACGTCTGCATACTGCGATTTCGACGAGCCCAGCGGTTTATACTCCCCTTCCTGCAGAAAGCGCAGAAGCTTCGTCTGCGCTAACAACGGTAGACAGTCGACCTCATCGAGAAACAGAGTTCCACCCTCGGCTTCACGAATCAAGCCTAGTTCAGACGTCGTTGCCCCGGTAAATGCACCTTTACTGTGACCGAACATCTCATTCTCCAGCAGTTCAACTGGAATGGCGCCGCAACTGACAGGAACGAAAGGATGACGCATGCGCGGACTGAGATAGTGGATGGCCCGCGCAAACACCTCTTTCCCAGTACCAGTTTCGCCCAGTACGAGCACTCGACCGTCGCAACTCGCCAGAAGAGGAATTTTGCGCGTCTCAGTCAGGAAACTGGCTGACTGCCCGACCAGCAATTTCATCCCGACTATCGACTTTAGGTTTTGAGTTGAGTCGCGTCGTTGCTCTGCCTTTTCTATGAGCCTTGATATTTGCGACCCCGTGTGCGAGACGTCAACTGGCGGGACAATGAAATCAGAGGCGCCGAGCTTAATTAGGTCAGACATCTCTTCGGCATCACATTCTTCGGTTATCAGGATAATCTCTGCGTCAGGCTTACGGGCTTTGATTCCTTCTATGAACCTGCCCGCCTGAAGACGGTCACGTCTATTAATAATCAAGACGACCAGCGGGTTTGAGACTTCGAGGGATTTGAAAAACGCATCCTGAGAATCGGCATTCAGCTCGTCAACGCGATGCGGCTGGAAGCGGTGGCCGAAGGAACCCTTAAGTATTGCCGCAAGGGATTCATAGATTTCTCCGCTGCCGCAATAATTAAAGAGGTGTATAT
>JALYSR010000044.1 GCA_030854715.1 Acidobacteriota bacterium | reverse complement strand
TTGCATGCCGGACAGGGCGGCTGCACCTTACAAGGAACGTTAGGAACGGGCGTAGCCGGTCCCGGCGGCTTAGGTCCCGGTCCAGGCGGCGGAGGTGTTGCAACTTGCGGCTTCGGCGAAGGCGAGTTCGGGGCGTCGGCCTTGCAAATATCGCAGTCTATCTTGGCAGAGTTAGGGACATCGGCCTTAAGGACAAGGTTCTCGTTCGTCTCGTCTAGGGTGATATGCGCTTTTCCGCTAAGCCGAATCTCGAAGGTGTTCACCTTAACCTTGCCCTGCGGGGTAAAACTGTTCAGCGGTGCACAGGCGCAGTCACCGTAGATGATAACCTCATATTTCGAGGCTGCCTTGTCCCAAATTGAAACAAATACCAGTTTGCAGCCATCTCGGTTAGCGTGCGTGATATGGACCTCCGCCTTTTCCTTTGCAAGAAGCTCCTGCATATATTTGATCAGCCATTCGGCTCCTTTCTTCGCCGCGTCCACAAGCAATTTCTTAAACGTTGTTGCCGGGGACAAAGCTTCCGCCACTTCTTTGCCGGTCAATACCACGCCTTTCCCCATATCATGAAAGCCACCCTTGACGAGGTTCTGAAATGCGGCGGCATGTCCAACATTGGCCGCTGCCAGCTTGCAGGGGTCCTTTTCCTGCTTCATATTATCGGACAAATAGTCGAGTGCACGCTCCGACAGGTAGCGGATTTGGCCTGTCATGAACCATTTCTCGTTCCATTTGCCTTTATTCGCTGCACGCAGGTCCTCAAGCCATTTTTCTGCCGAAACGCCTTTATCGGGCTGGTTCTTTGTAGGAGGCTGCGCCGAGGCCAAAGCCGCCAAAATACTAACGAGCAAGAATACTTTGATTCCGATCTTCATAACCGTCACCCTCCGATATCTTTTCTTCCCGCGTCTTAAAGCAGCCATAAGTAAACCCGCAATCTTCTCTTGTCTGCTAAGCGACGAGGAGGCATTTCAATTCCCTCAATCCACAGTGGACAACGGGTGTCTCCCACTCCTGAAATTACATTCGTGCGTACGTTTACGAAACGAATAGTGGTCAACCGCTGTTGCGAACGCTATCGATCTTCCACGCACCGTTCTCTTGCCGCAGCGTGACGCGCAGCTTCCACTATTACTGCTCCAGAGGCAAAGTTTTAATCTGCCAATACGAAATTGTTAAAATCTTCGAACACCCGTCGTTGCTGCAATCCTGTTCATATTTGCTCTCCGAAGGTATTTAACGATAAGTTTTTCGCCACCGAGCGATAGGTCAAAGCTGTGTGATCCCGATGCCGCCGCCGATCTTTCATTGGTTGTCCGCTCGAACCTATTTAACTTTCTTAAAGTGCATCTTGAAGCCAATTTCAAATATTAATTTGTCGTCGTTGCAGGTGAAATGGGTTCCCTGTCCTCCATTGGGGAAAAATCCAGATGGCTTAGATTCTCGAGTTGTTCCATCCGAATAGGTTTCTTTCTCAGTCACGCTGGACGTGAAATTGTCGGCGACACTAATGCCGTTGTTTACGTCAGAGCTAATCTGCCCCGTCGCTTTGCCCGTGATTTTTATTGTATCGATCCCATTACCGCCGCCAAACTGATTTGGCTTAACAAACGGTTTCAGTCCATCGTAGTCGAAAGTAGCCATTCCATCAGGCTCAACGGTAAAAACGATTCCGCCGCCGGAGTAAATCCCTGTGCCGGCCGGCTCCGAACGCCATTTGCCCACAAGACAAGAGTCGATCTTAGTTTTCGCTCCGGGTTTCGGCTTTGGTTTTGGAGTTGTGATCATTCCAAAGTCAGGCGTTGATGCCGTTTTTACTTCAAGCTCGACGTATCGTTCGGTCGCCGGATCGTATTTCTTGCTGGTTTTCTTACCATCAGTTCCAGTTTCGGTTATCGCTCCATACACCAAAATGCCATCCTGGTATTTTTCGTTCTGGAATCTTGTCATTTTACCCGCCGAATCCATTTCGACTTCGATACGTGATTTCAGTTTGCCGCTCGCGTCAAAACTTTCATATATTTTTGTAGTCTCGCCAGTCGCGTTGACTGTCTTTGAGTCCTTTGAAATAGCCTTTCCTTTCGCATTGAGTATTACGCTTTCCTCGCTTTCATCACCGTTCTCGTAGCTTCGATAGGTTATGATTGTCTTAGTTCCGTCAACGCCTTTGACCGTTTTGGTACTTGTATGCTTGATCTGGCCCAGAGCGTTCCCACCGATCAAAAGCACACCCATACAGATCAAAAAAGCCGATAAAACTCCGGCGCTAATAAAGCGCGAGATCACATCTGAAAATTTGCTGTTCATGGTCATTACCTCATTAGGCTGCGCGATCAACGTCATTGATCTTCCACGCGCCGTTTTCCTTCACGAGTTGCACCTTAAGTTTATTCGCTACCGATGGCTTTCCGAGGGTGACAAGAACGACAGCTCTTTCGCCGTTGTTCGATTTTACGGTTACGGAAATGTGAGTTCCCCACGACGGATCGCCGTCCTGGGCCTGCGTGAAATAGACGTAGTCGTCCGCATTGATGGCTTTCTTAAGGCAAGCCTGTGTAACATAGCGTCGAAACTGCGCCTTGTGGGTCGTTGGCTCCGGATAGCCAGCCTTAATAAACCAGGCATAAAACTGTCGGGCCACGCCATTTGGAGCCGGGGATTCACCTGTTTCCATCTCGGCGTCCGCACCATTCACGTCAACCGGTTCGGATTCGTGTTGTTGGCCGTTTGCCACAGGTTCGAGTTGTGGATCATTCTTCGTGGCCGAGGCGTTATTCACTGCCGAAGCCGACGCTCCACAACTCACAACTAACAGGGAGCCGGCGACCAGCGTAACTCTCGCGAGCATAAGTGTCTTGTCCGATGAGATGTGTCTCATATCTTTTCTCCTTGATCTTGAAAATCGTTAAGGCCTCTGCCGTTTCATAACAAATGTAGTAGTCGACTTGGCAAATGTTTGAACAATCGTAAAGGTTGAACCGTCGCAGCTATACGAGATGCCTTTCATCACGGGCGATCTTGGCGGCATGATAGTGCCGAGTGTCTTGTCCCAGCGCCCCGCCCCCATCGGTGTCATCGATACGCCGTTCTTGTCCAGGATGTCGGTCGAGACGTTGGAGCCGTCGACCCTGTCAACAACCACCTCTCCCTTATCAGCCGAGA
>JALYSR010000032.1 GCA_030854715.1 Acidobacteriota bacterium | reverse complement strand
TTACTTCCGTGTCCGCGGCCAAGACCTTCCCGAAGCCCATCAAATCCGGGAACAGGGCGACTATCCCGAGCAGCAATAAACCAACGCCTACCATTTTCCCTGCCAGCAGCAGCGTCCCATACCGCCGCCATTCGGGATCGTGGAGCCGAACCTGTAATCGCGACAACCTTTGGTAAAAAGATAACTTTTTCATCATTCAAGCCTCCTTAGAATTTGGGGGTTCAGATATCGTGTTCTCGCTCGACCTTTAACGGTTTCCTTCCGGGCCAAGCAAAATCTTGTCGCAAAGAACATTCAGCGGCTCGAGGCGTTTTTCAACACGCTGTAACTCATACTGCTGCCTCGCCACGCTCTCCAGTGCGGATGCGAATTACGTCGTCGAGCGGGGTGACGAAAATTTTTCCATCGCCAAATTTTCCAGTGCGAGCAGTCTTGATAATTGCATCAATCGCGGCGTCTGCGATCTCATCGGGGACGACCACCTCAAGTTTGATCTTTGGGATAAACTCAATCTGGTATTCCGCGCCGCGGTAGGTCTCGGTATGACCACGCTGACGTCCATAACCCTGCACCTCGCTAATGGTCATTCCGATCACTTCCAATTCCTGTAGCGCCGTTCTGACAGCGTCCAGAAGGTGTGGTCGGATAATCGCTTCAACCTTTTTCATCAAGAGTTCTCCTTACGGTTTGTGTGTTCGGGAAGTGACTCCACGGGTTCCCTTGCGGTGATCGGGATTTCGCCGGAGAGCATCTGGGCGAGAGAGATCTGGACCGACTGCATCCTGGACTGTGAGAGTTTCATCCCCTCACCGTCGGTGACGTAGAAAACATCCAGTGCATTGCTTTTTTCAGTCGCTATCTTGGCACAGACGATATCCAGCGCCAGCGCCGCAAGGGCGCTCGCGATCTTGTACGCCAACCCAGGTTCATCTAGGGCATGCACCTCGATCAGAGTGGATGATTGGGAAGCGTCATTGTCACATGTAACCTGGGGTAGATTACCCACCCCGGCATGGCTAACGGCGTTTCGCTTCCGTGGCGCATTCCTGGTTCGCCAGCGTTCGACCAGGGCTGCGATATCCGATTCACCCGCAATGGCTTTACGCAGCGAGCGCTCGATAGCCGGGTATCGCTGCATTTCTATCGCATGGTGTGTGGAGGCTTCGCGCAGAATAAAAACGTCGAGGGCAATGCCGTCCTCGCGTGTGTTGAGTTCCGCGCTCAGAATTTCGATCCCGTGCGCGGCGAGCGCCCCGGCTATGTTAGCGCACAGACCGTGTCGATCCTTCGTACATATAGTTAACTCGGTAGATTCTCGGGAGTAGCGCATCCAGCGTCGCGCAAAGATATCCGACTGGACATCCGTCTTGAGTTCTTTGATTAAATGAAGATGCATCGCAGCGGCCGCCGGTCGGGTGACGCGGACATATCGATCCGGCAGCAACGCGACGTGACGTTCGACCTCACTCAATGCGAGCGATCCCTCCAGGGCTTTTGCTATCTGTTCCTTTAATCGCGCCGTTTTTGCAACTTCATCGAGAGGTGCATCGCTGCCAGTCAAGACGGTTCGGGCGCGACGGTAGAGCTCCCATAACAATGTGCTCTTCCATTCGCTCCAGACTCCGGGGGCGACAGCGTTCAGGTCCGCGTAGGTTAGAAGCAAGAGCAGGTTTAGCGCGTCCAGAGTTCCTATGCCCGCGGCAAAATCCGTTACCACATGTGGTTCGTTGAGATCGCGCCGCTGGGCCAGTTGGGCCATTGCAACGTGATGCTTGACCATTAGTACGACTTTCGCCGCATCGAGCTCAGCAAGGCCAAGACGCTTACAAACGCGGTCCGCTATTTTTGCCCCCCGCGGGATGTGGCCTCGGCCTTGCCCCTTCCCGATGTCGTGCAAAAGAATGGATAAGTAAAGCAGGCCGGGATCCTCAATCTCATCGAAGATGGTGCGTAAGTGCGCGCGCTGTTTGTCCTGGCTGGCATACAGCTCGTCGAGCGCTTCGACAGCTTTGAGGGTGTGTTCATCCACAGTGTAGTGATGATAGAGATCGTGTTGGATGAGCAGGCTGATGCGTCCAAACTCCGGCACAAAACGGGCAAGGAATCCGGTCTCATGCATCAGTCGCAAAACGTAGCCGCCGCGACCTCGCCTCCCCAGAAGTTTCATGAAGGAGCGCGAAGCTTCAGCGGAAAGACGGAAGTTACGATCCACTGCCGGCAGACTCTGGCGCATGGCATCCCGCAACGTCTGGGTTAACGGCACATCCGCGGCCTGGGCCAGAGCGAAGGCGTCAAAGAGCAGCATTGGATTGTCGGTTAAAAGTTCGGCTTCGCCGTCCAATTGCACACGACCGTTGGTGATTGAGAGGGGCTCAGCGGGATTGTGGAAAAGTCTCCGGCCCCACCCGCGGCTTGCTTTCCTTTCAGTCTCGGAAGCGCGCGCGAGCAATGTTTCACTGAATAGGTTCAATTCGCGCGCATGGTGATAGTAGTCCCGCATGAATTTTTCGGAAGCGAGCAGATACGCCCCCGCTTTATAGCCAAACTCGCGCGCGAGTGTAGTTTGGAGATCGAGCGCAAGCCGTTCGGTCTTCCGGCGAGTCGAGAGGTGCGCGGCATAACGGACTCGCCAAAGGAAGTTGACTGCCCTTCTCGCCGTTCTTTGTTCGGTTTCCGAAATGACGTCGTGTTCGCGAAGTTCATCCAGCGTCCTGCATCCATAGCGCGCGTAGCCTACCCACAGTGCGGTGTGAAGATCGCGGATGCCGCCAGGACTCTCCTTTACGTTTGGCTCCTGGAGACAAACCGCGGCGCCATATTTCGCGTACCTCGCAGCCCGCTCGCGCAAGATGGCGGCGATGGAGGCACCGGATCGCTTGCGACGCTCCTTCTCCAGTGCCTGCAAGAGGGAGTCGTAAATGCCTGAATTACCAGCCAGCAGCCGGGTGCTAACCAGCGCCGTCTGCAAATGCGGATCGGAGCGAGCCGCTGAGACAGAGTCACTCACCGTGCGGAAACTCGGGCCCACCGTTAGTCCTGCGTCCCAAAGCAATCGCAGGATCTGCTCAACCAGGCGTCGCGTTTGGAGGGCTCGATGGTTTGGATAAAGAAACAAAATATCAAGGTCGGAGTACGGGGCCAGCTCGCCGCGCCCATAGCCGCCCAGAGCGACCACGGCGCACTGGTTTTCCGTGTTGTCGGAAGGCCTATTTGTCCCGTCGACAGTCTCATCGAGCAAGTTCGCAGCGTGATATGCGCGTTCGACGACCAGGTCGAGAAGAGAACTGCGCGCCGCAGCCGTTTGAATGCCTGGGGCCCCGCAGCGATGCGCGATCTTTAAGCGCTGATCCTCAATCTTTAGAAAGGTTTTTAACTCGCGCGAAATCGCCGTTGCATCTGCCAGAGGTCGGCTTGCCGAGAAGCGTTCTGCGGCGTGCAACAGCGCTTTCTCGCCATGCGTTCGCCAGCGAGGTGTGCGTGGTGGCTCGATTTGGTATGTCACCATTTCCGGGGAGTCCGATAACTTTCAGTTTTGCCGTGTTCACGTTGGTAGAGCTGCTATTGAACGCTACCCGAGACATGCTTGCTGACGATTTTCCTGCGATCGAATCCGCTTGAGGAGCAACCTCTGTACCGGAGGGGCTGATGCCGGTTGAAATTGGACGTTTCGCCAATCATCTCGGCTTTATTCAACCTGAGAGCAAAAACGAGTGCGACGTTTTTGTTGCTACCATTACTCACTGCGACAAACATGTCACCAAACCCGGTCTTGGTTCGAGTTTTGTCTGGGCGGGATCTCGTCGTAACAACTTAAGTTTTTGTCTTTGGCCAAGATCCTTGATAAGTCGTCAGGACCGGAGGAGTTTTTAATCACGATTAGGAATCGTTGCTAACTGGCTAGGTGATTGAAGAACGCGAAGCGATCTCATTGGCACCTTGGCTTCAGCCCGGTGATCCCGATCTTGATCCTTAGCCAAGAAACCGTTCCAAACGGTTCCCTTCTGTCCCGCGCCTTAACCACCGGGCTGAAGCCATGGTGCTAATGAGATCGCGTCGCGCTGCGGATGATATTTTTCCAGCTGGGTAAAGCCCCGGTTAAGTACCAACGACAAGTTTGTTGCTGCCATCATGAACAGTAACGAAAATGTCATCCCAATATTTAGCTGCTGCCTAAGAAGTTCTTCTGAAACGCGCAGATTTCTTCACTAACTCCAACGCTTAGCTAGTGCTTCGGCGCGTCACGCCGCGTTGGCATAAGACTTGTCATAAGCGTGTGCGAAATCTAGTGGTCCATTCGTTCCTGGTCTGATGACTCCTGAATCTTCATGAGCACCACTGGCAGGAAGGCAAGCAGGAATCAAGCGGCAATAACAGGCAAGTCTGAGTAACTACTTACTAAGCCGCACGCGGCGAGGAGTTGCGACTAACTACCTGAGAAATAAATATGGCCCACCCGTCTTGGCTTTAGGAGGCGCAAGGACGGATAGGCCACTGACATCGTCCGTTGAGAGACGATATGGAGATAAATTACAACAATGTACAAGCCTAAATCAATTAGAACCATTATCAGGAACATCGCTGCTTTGGGCGCGACGATATTGTTAGTTGCGCTGCCAAAGTCTGCAGCGGTCGCTCAGTCAACTCTGTTTAATGTTCCTTCGACAGACGTGGTAACAAAGAAAAAGGTGTACCTGGAATTTGATTTCATCTCCCATCTCACCAGCCATACGAACGGCGGATTCCAGATTTATGCTCCGCGTGCGGTGTTTGGGGTGGCCAAAGGCGTTGAAGCCGGCGTCAATGTTTCAGTAGTTGACGCCTTAGCGCCGAATCAACCGGTTTACATTTCGCCCAATATAAAGTGGCAGTTCTACAGCAACGAAAAGACGGGGGTTGCTGTGGCGGCGGGCGGTCTGCTGTACACGCCGATCGCGCACCGCGCCGGAGCTGACACTTACGGTTTTGTGTACTCGGTAGTTAGCAAGAAAGTGAAATCCGATTACGGACCGCGATTAACCGGTGGTGGCTATGCATTGCCGGGGCTGGCGGACGGGCTGGGAACAAAAGGCGGAGCGATTGTTGGCTACGAGCAACCGCTTGCGAAGAAAGTGACTTTCGTCGCTGACTGGTTTAGCGGCAAGAACGCCTTCGGCTACGTAACTCCTGGGTTTTCATTCACCTTGCCGAAAAACAGTCTGCTCAATGTCGGTTACAGCATTGGCAATCATGGACGTGGAAATAACGCCCTGTTCGTTTATTACGGGATCACTTTCTGATTCGGGAATAAGGAGGTCACTAAACAACTAAACCAATACAGCAACCTTATCTGTTTTCAAGTCATGGCCGGTTGCTGAGCAGGCTTTTGTGCCCGCTCGCAACCCACCCATGATTCTGTGCGTGATGCGACGGCGCCCGTCGCGCTGTGGCCATTTTAAAACCCTGTATCAATAAATAAGGAGATACTTTGATGAGTGTCAAAGATGTATTGAAGTTTGCAAAGGATGAGCAGGCTGCCTATGTCAACGTGCGTTTCACCGACCTCGTTGGCGCCTGGCATCATCTGACTTTTCCGATTGAAGAACTTAGCGAGAGTTCATTCGAAGATGGCTTTGGCTTCGACGGTTCATCGTTGCGCGGTTGGGCTTCGATTCATGAGTCTGACATGCTGTTGATTCCCGATCCATCGCGTTATTGGCTTGATGCATTCATGGGTGAGAAAACCCTGGTCCTCATCGCCGACGTCATCGATCCGATTACGAAAGAGGGTTACTGGCTTGATCCTCGTGGCGTTGGACGACGGGCCGAGAACTATCTCAGATCCACTGGCATCGCGGACACAGTTTATTTCGGCCCGGAGGCAGAGTTCTTCGTCTTTAACGAGGTCCACTTTCATAACGACGGGCACACAGCCGGTTACTCGCTGGACAGCCCGGAGGCAATCTGGAATACAAACGGGCAAAACGGGAATGGCAACCAGGGATATCACATTCGAAACAAAGAGGGCTACGTACCGCTGCCTCCGCTCGATACGCTGCAGGACTTTCGTGGTGAAGTTGCTACCGAACTCAAGAAGGTAGGGATTCACGTTGAGTGTCATCACCATGAAGTTGCGACAGCAGGCCAGTGTGAAATTGATTTTCGCTACTCGACGCTAATCGGCACCGCTGACAACCTGCAACTCTTCAAATACACCGTTCGCAATGTGGCGCAAAAACAAGGCAAAGGGGCTACCTTCATGCCCAAACCGCTGTACGGCGACAACGGCAGCGGGATGCACTGCCATCAATCGCTTTGGAAAGGTGACAAGCCGCTCTTTGCCGGTGACGGTTACGCGGGGCTATCTGAAACTGCGCTGTTTTACATCGGAGGGCTGCTCAAACACGCCGCTGCCATCATTGCCTTTGCCGCTCCTACGACCAACAGTTACAAGCGCCTCGTGCCCGGTTTTGAAGCTCCGGTTAACCTGGCCTACTCAGCCCGCAACAGGTCGGCGGCAATTCGTATCCCCATGTTCTCGACCAGTCCGAAGCTAAAGCGATTGGAGTTTCGACCGCCTGACCCATCTTGCAACGCTTACCTCGCGTTCTCGGCAATGCTTCTTGCGGGTCTGGACGGAATTCAGAACCGCATCGATCCAGGAGAACCGCTGGATAAGGACATCTATGATCTCTCGCCTGAACAGTTGAAGAACGTTCCCAGCTTGCCCGGTTCCCTCGACGAAGCCCTGAATGCTCTCGAGGCCGACAACGAGTTTCTGCTCAAAGGCGATGTCTTCACCTCCGGGTTGATTGACCGCTGGATTGGTTACAAACGGGAGAAGGAGATTCAGCCGCTGAGAATGCGGCCACATCCGCTCGAGTTCAGTATGTACTTCGATATCTAGCAAAGAAGAAATATAGGGCCTATATGTCCTATAGGCCCTATATCCTTCCTTCCTCCCGCCTCCTGCCCCGCGGCCGAATCCTGCCAGCGCGAAATTTATGAGCAGCTAAAAATTATCAATTATGCAAGACGGTCGCTAAAGATGTAGATTGCTCGCGCCCGTCGTTGCCACTTTGCCAGCCGGTTGATGTGGCAGGTTAATGGATCGACTGTAGGGCCAGCGAGCAGACTGGGCACGGAACATCGGTATGACGAATTCAGCAAAACAAACTGCGTCGGTGGTTGTGTCGTGCGCGACAGCCGGCGCTCTAGCACAGCTATCGCGTAGCGGGCGAGATCTGGCTGTTAACCTCGTTATTTCCAGTTCACTAGTCGTAACAAAGGACAGCACGTAGTGGCCTGTTGCTGACACTTGGAACTCTTGCACAGGCCATCAACGAATAGGTTGATGGCTTTCTTGCATTCTGGATAAAAAAGTTCTGAGTACTGAGTACCGAGTTGGGATGAGAGTCCAGTGCTCAGAACGCAGAACTCAGAACAGGACTCAGAAACTTGAGATGACCCAGTTCGGCTTACCAAAGAAGCAGGGGCTATATGATCCGCGCCACGAGCACGATGCTTGTGGTACGGGCTTTGTCGTCGATATCAAGGGGCGCAAGTCACACGACATTGTTCAAAAAGCCATCCAGGTACTCCTCAACCTGGAACATCGCGGCGCCTCTGGTAGCGAGAAGAATACAGGAGATGGAGCCGGCATCCTCTTGCAGATACCGCACTCATTTCTCGCGGTCGAATGCGCAGAGCTAAAAATCGAATTGCCTCGGCCCGGTCAATACGCTGTCGGGACGGTGTTTCTGCCAACAGAAGATGAAAGCCGCGCGGAATGCGAAAAGTTGTTTGAGGAGATTGCTGAAGAAGAAGGGCAATCGGTGTTGGGTTGGCGCACCGTGCCGACAGACAACTCCTCCGTTGGTTCCACTGCGAAGGCCTCTGAGCCGGTCATTCGGCAGATCTTTATTGCGCGAGGGGAAGCGATTTCTGACGACCTCAGCTTCGAGCGAAAACTCTGCGTGATTCGCAAGCGAATCAGCAAGGCAGCCAAGCGCGGCATCCACGAGCGCGGCATGTTCTACATCCCCAGTCTGTCCTGCCGAACGATTGTCTACAAAGGAATGTTGACTGCCAATCAGCTCGCGCTTTTTTTCCCTGACTTGCGCCAGCCTTTAGTCGAGTCAGCCCTGGCCCTGGTCCACTCGCGTTTCAGCACCAATACGTTTCCCAGTTGGGCCCGTGCCCACCCCTATCGCTATATCGCTCACAACGGCGAAATAAACACCTTGCGCGGCAACATCAACTGGATGCGCGCTCGTGAAAGCAAATTTGAATCGAGGTTTTTCGGGCCTGAGATCCAGAAGATTCTTCCGGTCATCGGCACCGACGGCAGCGACTCAGCCATGTTTGATAACGCGCTGGAGATGTTGACGCTTACAGGCCGCTCTCTGCCACACGCGATGATGATGATGATCCCTGAACCCTGGGGAGATCACGAGTCGCTGCGCGGATCGATGAGCGAAGAGAAGCGAGCTTTCTACGAGTATCATTCCTTTTTGATGGAGCCGTGGGACGGACCGGCGTCAATCGCATTCACAGACGGAATCAACATCGGGGCGGTGCTGGATCGTAATGGGTTACGGCCCTCGCGCTATTACGTGACGAAAGACGGTCTGGTAGTGATGGCCTCCGAAGTGGGAGTGTTGGATATTCCTCCTCACAACGTTCTATCGAAGGGCCGTCTTCAACCCGGGCGCATGTTTCTGGTTGATACTGAAGCAGGCCGGATCGTAGACGACGATGAGCTGAAGCAGCAGATAGCGACGGAGCATCCTTACAGTCAATGGGTCAGGGACAACGTCGTTAGATTGGACGAACTGCCGAGTCCGCCGCTCCCGCCTGAACCGGATCATTTGACCGTGCTGCAACGCCAGCAAGCTTTCGGTTATACAAATGAAGAACTGAAACTTCTCATCGCGCCGATGGCCACCGATGGCAATGAAGCAATCGGCTCAATGGGTTCTGATACTCCGATCGCCGTGCTATCCGAGCGGCCGCAGCTGCTCTACAACTATTTCAAGCAGCTATTCGCGCAGATAACTAATCCGCCGGTCGATGCAATCCGGGAAGATCTAATCATGTCAACCGACACGAGCATCGGCCCCGAAGCGAATATGTTAGAGCCGACACCGGAGTGCGCGCGGCAAATCAAGCTTCCGTCCCCAATTCTCACTAACGAAGAGTTGGAGAAACTGAGGCACCTGGCCGACCCGGACAATCGCGTGGGGGATTCGCGGTTCAAATCCATAACTCTGCCGATGCTCTTTGAAGTGAGTGCCGGTGGTCGTGGTTTGGAAAGCGCGCTTGATGAACTCTGCCGGTTGTCGAGCGCGGCCATTGCAAGTGGCCTCGGCATCATCATTCTTTCCGATCGCGGCGCGACAAGTAAGCTGGCACCGATTCCGGCCTTGCTCGCAGTCGCCGGCGTTCACCACCACCTGATTCGGCAGGGCACACGTACCCAGGTCGGTTTTGTAATCGAAAGCGGTGAGCCTCGCGAGGTTCATCATTTTGCTTTGCTGCTCGGCTACGGTGCTGCGGCAATCAATCCATATCTGGCCTTCGAGACTTTGCGAGACATGATTGCTCGTGGGTTGTTGACCGGTATCGATCCGGCCAAAGCGATTTCGAACTACATCAAGGCGATTAACAAAGGCGTCGTCAAGGTCATCTCAAAGATGGGGATCTCGACGATACAGAGCTACTGCGGCGCTCAAATTTTCGAGGCCGTCGGGCTTAATGAAGATTTCGTCGATCGCTACTTCACCTGGACTCCTTCCCGCATCGGCGGGATTGGCCTCGATGTGATCGCGGAGGAAGTGAAGCTGCGACACAAGCAGGGTTTTCCCGACCGGCAATCGCATGATCAAACGCTCGGCGAGGGCGGAGAATACCAGTGGAGAAGGGAAGGTGAGCTTCACCTCTTCAGCCCGGAAACTATTCACAAACTTCAGTACGCCTGCCGCACGAACAGCTACAAGGCGTTCAAAGAATACAGCGAGTTGGTGAACAACCAATCGAGCCGGCTGTGCACGTTGCGTGGATTGATGGAGTTCAAGCCGGCGCGTGCTCAGATCGCAATCGAAGAGGTAGAGCCCGTAGCGGATATCGTCAAGCGCTTCAAGACGGGCGCGATGTCTTATGGTTCGATCAGCAAAGAAGCTCACGAGGCCCTGGCCGTTGCCATGAACCGCATCGGCGGCAAGAGCAACACGGGCGAAGGCGGCGAGGACCCTGCTCGCTACTTCGCAGACGACAATGGAGACTCGCGAAACAGCGCTATTAAGCAAGTCGCTTCTGGACGTTTTGGCGTAACCAGCAACTACCTGGTCAATGCCGAAGAGTTGCAGATCAAGATAGCGCAGGGCGCGAAGCCCGGCGAAGGTGGACAGCTTCCGGGTCACAAGGTCTATCCGGAGATTGCCAGGGTGAGACATTCGACGCCCGGCGTCGGTCTCATCTCACCACCGCCGCATCACGACATCTATTCCATTGAAGACCTGGCCGAGTTGATCTACGACCTCAAGAGTGCCAATCACACCGCACGCATTAGCGTTAAGCTTGTTGCCGAAGTCGGAGTTGGCACCGTAGCCGCCGGCGTCGCGAAAGCACACGCCGATGTTGTTCTGATTAGCGGTTACGACGGTGGCACCGGCGCCTCGCCGCTTTCCAGCATCAAGCACGCGGGCGTGCCCTGGGAACTCGGTCTCGCTGAAACTCACCAGACCCTGTTGCTCAACAACCTGCGCAGCCGCATCGCAATTGAGACAGATGGCCAACTCAAAACCGGCCGCGACGTAGTTGTGGCTGCGTTGCTGGGAGCGGAAGAGTTTGGTTTTGCAACCGCGCCACTCGTGGGCCTGGGTTGCATCATGATGCGCGTCTGCCACTTGAACACCTGTCCCGTGGGAGTTGCGACGCAGGATCCAAAACTGCGCGCGAAATTCAGCGGCGATCCTGCGCACGTCGTTAACTTCATGCACTTCATCGCTGAAGAGGTGCGCGAATTGATGGCCCAACTGGGCTACCGCACCATCAATGAAATGATTGGTCGGACGGAATGCATCGAGATGCGGACGGCCATTGAGCAATGGAAAACGCGCGGCCTCGACTTCTCAAACATTCTCTATCAGCCGAATGTGCCGGAGACAGTGGGCCGTTATTGCCAGATCCCGCAGGAGCATGGACTGGAAAAGTCACTCGACAGCACCACCCTGCTGGAACTTTGCAAGCCCGCACTTGAAGACCGCATCCCAGTTTCTGCGACCCTTCCAATCCGTAACGTCAATCGCGCTGTCGGTACGATGCTTGGTAGTTCAGTGACGCGCCGCTACGGTCCCGAAGGGCTGCCCGCTGACACTATCCAACTTTCGTTCACTGGCTCCGCCGGGCAGAGTTTCGGGGCGTTTGTTCCACGTGGAGTGACGCTCACACTCGAAGGCGATGGAAACGATTACGTCGGCAAGGGATTGTCGGGCGGGAAGATCATCGTCTATCCACCACGAGAAGCCACCTTCAACCCACAAGAAAACGTGATCATCGGCAACGTGGCGTTCTACGGCGCGACCAGCGGTGAAGCTTATATCGCTGGTATCGCGGGTGAGAGGTTTTGTGTGCGCAACAGCGGAGTCAATGCCGTGGTCGAAGCCCTGGGCGATCACGGATGCGAGTACATGACCGGTGGTCGCGTAGTAGTGCTGGGCCAAACCGGCCGCAACTTCGCCGCTGGGATGTCCGGCGGTATCGCCTATGTGCTCGATGAAAAAGGCGATTTTTCGCAGCGCTGTAACAAGGCGATGGTCCAACTCACGGGCGTGAAAGATGCGGAAGAGATGGAATCAATCAAGAACATGATCTTCCGTCACGCCGAATACACAGGCAGCAGCCGCGCCACTGAGGTGCTGCTTTCATGGGACGAGTGGCTACCGAAGTTTGTGCGCGTCATTCCGCACGACTACATGCGCGTGCTTGAGTCACAGAAGCAAATGAGGGAAAGCGGCATGACACACGAACGAGCGGAGATGGCCGCGTTTGAGTTGAATTCGCGTGCGCTCGCGCGGGCAGCAGGGCAATGAAAAACAAGTGCTGAGTGCCGAGTTCTGAGTGCTGAGTGCTGAGTCGTTCGAACTCATCTACTAGCACTCAGAACTCAGTACTCAGTACTCAGCACTCAGTACTTATTTCGTATGGGCAAACCTACAGGATTCATGGAATACACAAGGACGCTTCCCGTCGTCCGGCCACCAACGGAGCGCATTTCCGACTGGCAGGAGTTTCATTTGCACTCTCCTGAGGAGGCGCTACAGGAACAAGGCGCTCGTTGCATGGATTGTGGCGTGCCGTTTTGCCATACCGGCCGAATGATCGGCGGGGCGGCTTCCGGTTGTCCCATAAACAATCTGATTCCTGAGTGGAACGATCTCGTCTACCGCGGCCATTGGCGCGAAGCATTGAGTCGCCTTCATCACACCAACAACTTTCCGGAGTTTACGGGTCGCGTTTGTCCCGCGCCATGCGAAGGTTCGTGCGTGCTCGGTATCAGCGATAACCCGGTCACGATCAAGACGATCGAGCAAGCGATTATTGACAAAGGTTTTGAGGCGGGCTGGGTTGTTCCCGAAATTCCGTCCGTGCGTACCGGCAAAGAGATCGCAGTGATCGGCTCTGGTCCAGCCGGCCTCGCTTGCGCCGCGCAACTTAATCGCGCGGGTCATTGGGTGACCGTCTTCGAGAGAGCCGATCGGGTTGGCGGACTGTTGATGTACGGCATTCCCAACATGAAGT
Source organism: Acidobacteriota bacterium (assembly GCA_030854715.1). Taxonomy (GTDB): domain Bacteria; phylum Acidobacteriota; class Blastocatellia; order Pyrinomonadales; family Pyrinomonadaceae; genus PSRF01. Next base: position 1,632 of record JALYSR010000032.1, on the reverse strand, counting down.
TGGAAAAGACCGTGGTTGAGCGGCGCACCGATCTGATGTCTGCCGAGGGCGTTCAGTTCGTCACGGGAACAGATGTCGGTCACGACTATTCTGCCGACAGACTAATGCAGGAGTTTGACGCGGTCGTGCTCTGTGGTGGCGCGACACGCCCACGCAATTTGACCATCGAGGGCCGGGACTTGGGGGGAATTCATTTCGCAATGGAGTTTCTCCATGGCAACACGAAGAGTCTGCTGGACAGCAACCACGAAGATGGACGCTATCTCTCGGCAAAAGACAAAGACGTGATTGTCATTGGCGGAGGTGACACCGGCACAGACTGCGTGGGTACTGCCTTGAGACACGGTTGTAAGAGCCTGGTGCAGTTTGAAATTTTGTCGAAACCGCCTGACGCGCGCGCTCCTGACAACCCGTGGCCACAATGGCCCAGGGTTTATCGACTCGACTACGGTCAGGAAGAGATTGCAGCAGTCTTCGGGCAGGACCCACGTACCTACTGCGTCATGAGCAAACACTTTATTGGGGATGAGACCGGAAAGCTGCGGGCGGCGCAGACGGTACAGATTGAGTGGACCAGCAACAACAGCGGAGGTTCTGTGCCGCGTGAGATTCCCGGCACGGAAAGGGAGTGGCCGGCGCAAATGGTCCTGCTGGCCATGGGTTTCCTGGGACCAGAGACCGAAGGGCTGCTGTCTCAGCTGGGCGTAGTGATTGATGAACGCGGCAATGTCTGGATTAACGAAGAGAAGATGACGAGCGTGCCTGGAGTCTTCTCGGCCGGTGACATGGCGCGCGGCCAGTCGCTGGTTGTTTGGGCGATTGCAGATGGACGACGGGCCGCGAAAGGCGTCGATAAATACCTAATGGGAGTAACAACGCTGCCGTAGCGACAACGCATTTCAGAATCTGAGACTTCACTGAAATCTGAAATCTGAAATTTGAGATTTCAAAGGAACCACATGAGCGCACAGCCACAAATCCTAATACCCGGAAGCCAACTCCCGCCGGACCATGCGATAGATGCGATACCCGAACCGCGCGGGGCCGAAATTCTGATCGAAGCGCTCCTGCATGAGGGGGTGGATTCGATATTCGGTTATCCCGGTGGCGCGGTACTGCACATCTACGACGAGCTGTGGCGCGCCCGCGATCGCGTTACGCATTACCTCGTGCGCCACGAACAAGGCGCCGTGCACATGGCCGAGGGTTATGCGCGCGCATCAGGCCGCGTCGGGGTGGCACTCGTTACCTCGGGGCCGGGGGCAACCAACGCGATGACCGGCATCGCGAATGCCTACATGGATTCGACGCCGATAGTGGTTATCACCGGCCAGGTACCGACGCCGCTCATCGGCACTGATGCTTTTCAGGAAGTTGATACGGTTGGCATCACGCGTTCATGCGTTAAGCACAATTACCTCGTGCGCGATGTCCGGGATCTGGCGCCAGTAGTCCACGAAGCTTTTCACCTGGCGCGAACGGGACGGCCCGGGCCGATCGTAATCGATATTCCGAAAGACGTTTCGGCGGCGCGAACTTCGTATTCAAGTTTGAAGAACATCAGTTTTCCCTTAGTGGAGCGTAAGTGGCCGCCCGATCCTCGGGCCGTCGCTGAAGCTGCCGTGGCGATCA
>JALYSR010000012.1 GCA_030854715.1 Acidobacteriota bacterium | reverse complement strand
AGCCCTCCTTAACAGTTGGGCTACTGCCCCGAGATGCGAAGCCAATAGCCGGTAAGCTACATTAGGCCACTATCGGAAATAACTTGAAGCTTGCGAAGCTTGAAGTAGGAATGAATAGAGGCATCTTCCACCGAAGAGGGTCAGTTGGGTGAAGAGTTTTTTTTCAGTTTTCAATCTAGTTGTCTTGCCAAGCCTGCTGCTGAGTTTTATGGCTCTGCAAACACTGGCCCAGAGTAGTTCTGTTGTTACCTTCGCGGAGGTGTCGCAGCAGGAGAGCGGCATCTCCTGGATACACAATAACGCTCGATCGCCGGAACGGTATCTGCCGGAAACGGTCGGCGCAGGTTGCGCTTTCTTCGATTACGACAACGACGGATGGATGGACATCTACCTGGTTAACAGCGGGCGTTCAGATTTCTACACCCCCACCACTCCCCTCAAGAACGCGCTCTATCATAACAACCACGACGGAACATTCACCGATGTGACCGATAAGGCGGGAGTGGCTGGCGGCACGTTCGGGATGGGCGTGGCTGCCGCCGACTATGACGGCGATGGCTGGGTTGATCTTTATGTTACGAGCTATGGTCGCAACATTCTTTACCACAACAATGGCAACAGTACATTTACAGATGTTACGGACAAGGCCGGCGTTGCGGCGCCAGGCTGGTCTACATGCGCGGTGTGGTTTGATTACGACAATGACGGCAAGCTGGATCTGTTTGTCTCCAGCTTTGTTATTTACAACAAGTCAACCAGTTGTGGCGACAATCGTTTGAACCGCAAATACTACTGCATTCCGCGCGCGTTCCAGCCGCAGCCGAGCCACCTGTTCCATAACAACGGAGATGGCAGGTTCACGGACGTCAGCAGAGAATCAGGAATTGCCAACTCCCCCGGCAAATCGTTCGGCGCGGTCGCCACGGATGTCAACAACGATGGATTGATGGATTTGTTTGTCGCCAACGATACGTTTCCCAATTTCCTCTTCATCAACAAGGGCGGTGGAAAGTTTGAAGAGACCGGGCTAGCCGCCGGTGTGGCCTATAGTGAAGCCGGGGTCCCGCGTTCAGGAATGGGCGTTGATGCCGCTGACTGTGACGGCGATGGATGGCAAGACCTGTTTGTCGCCAACATTGACCGAGAGCTGTTCAGTCTCTATCGCAACCAGAAAGATTTGAGCTTCGTTGATGAGCCAGGCGAGATCGCCCAGGCGACGCGCCTCTTGAGCGGTTGGGGATTGAAATTCTTTGACTATGACGATGATGGTGACCCGGACCTCTTTCTCGCTAATGGCCATCCGGACGATATGGTCGAAGTGCTGACGGCAGGCGTGAAGTACAAGGAGCCGCTGCTGATGTTCCAGAACCTAGGGCGCGCTTTCAAGAACGTGAGCGCGCAATCGGGACCAGTTTTTGGCAAAGACTACCCAGCGCGCGGGCTGGCGGTCGGCGACTATGATAATGACGGCGACCTGGACGTGCTCATCTCAAATAACGGCGGACCGCCGCTGCTCCTGCGCAATGAAGGCGCTAACCGAAACAACTGGCTCGGCCTGCAACTGATCGCCACCAAGAGCAACCCTGCCGCTGTCGGCGCTGTGATTACGTGGCAGGCATCTGGGTTGAAGCGAACTCGTTTGAAAACCAATGGTGGAAGTTATCTGGCCTCGCATGATCCACGCGAGATTCTTGGTATAGGAGGCACAGCGAAAATTGATAGCGTTGAGATCCGCTGGCCTGGCGGCAAGGTTGATAAGCTCTCGAATCTGCCGATCAATACTTACATCAAGGTGAAAGAGGGTGAAGGTGTTGTTCAGTTAAGTCAAAAGTTTACGTCGCACTGAGGATCTGAAACCTTATGGCTCTTAAACAAGAACGTACCGCCAGATTTCTTTTCGGCGCATTCGTGTTCGTCCTTTTAGCGGTGTCGTCGAACAACATCTACGCCGAGGTGCGTGTCCCTTCGATTATCGGCGACAACATGGTCTTGCAACAGGGTATGAGGGTTCGCCTTTGGGGAACGGCTAATCCTGGCGAGCGGGTCGCTGTAAGTTTCAACTCAAAGACAGCTCAGACGACAGCGGATCATCAAGGACACTGGCAAACCTTTATTGGCCCATTCAAAGCCGGCGGCCCATTCATGCTGACCATCAAAGCCACGAACACTATCACTCTTAAGAACGTGCTTGTCGGCGAGGTTTGGATTTGCTCAGGCCAGTCGAATATGGAATGGCCGCTGGTGAATGCAAAAGGCGGCGCCGACGAAGTCGCACAGGCGAACTATCCTGAAATTCATTTGTTCACCGTCGAACACAGCAAAGCGCCGTCGCCACTTGACGATGTGACCGGCCACTGGGTGCTAACGACACCGGAACAGGTCGCTCAATTCTCCGCAGTCGGCTATTTCTTTGGGCGTGAACTGTATCAGCATCTAAGAATTCCAATCGGTCTGATTCACTCGTCCTGGGGCGGCACACCGGCTGAAACGTGGACGAGCCAGGAGGCACTCATCGCCGCTCCTGAACTAAAGACGATGGTCGATAGATATCAGGAGACTCTGAAATCGCTTCCTCAGCGACGGATAGATTTCGAGCGCGCTTTGGCCCAATGGGAGGAGAAAAATATTCCTGCTGATCCGGGCAACAAAGGCGAGGCTCTCGGCTATGCAGATGCAGCATTCAATACAGCGGACTGGAAGAAGATGAATCTGCCACAGTACTGGGAAGTTGCGGGACTGGATATCGATGGCGCTGTTTGGTTTCGCAAAGAGTTTGAATTACCCGAGAGCTGGTCCGGGAAAGATCTTGTTCTGAACCTTTCCACGATTGATGATTACGACACTACTTACTTCAACGGCGCCAAGGTAGGTGGAATTGGCAAGGAGACAGCGAACAGTCATGTGGCGCCGCGGCGCTACACTATTCCCGGTTCTCTCGTCCATGCGGGCAGAAACGTTATTGCCGTGCGCGTTTTTGATGCCGTCGGTGGAGGTGGCTTCGGCAGCGCCGGCCGGATGTCGCTGGCGCCTTCAGGCGCAAAGGAAGCCGAAGCTATCAAGCTTGATGGCGCTTGGGATTACAAAGTCGAACTGACTCTCGAGCCAAAACAGCCGGATTGGGGATCGCGGCCCGAAGAGCCCGGCCCCAATAATCCGAACAATCCGAGCGTGCTTTACAACGCAATGATTGCGCCGCTCACTCCTTATGCGATCCGAGGCGCGATCTGGTATCAGGGCGAGAGCAATACGCGCCGCGCCCATCAATATAGGACGCTCTTTCCATTGATGATTCGCGATTGGCGCAAGGCGTGGGGCGAAGGCGTCTTTCCTTTCTATTTCGTGCAGCTCCCGAATTGGCAGCCAAGGAAGGCCGAGCCCGGTGAAAGCGAGTGGGCCGAGCTGCGCGAGGCGCAAGCGATGACGCTGCGTGAGCCGCACACGGGCATGGCGGTGATCATCGACATAGGCGACGCGAACGACCTTCATCCGCGGAACAAATTGGAGGTGGGCAACAGGCTGGCGGTGTGGGCGCTCGCCGCTACTTATCATCAGAAGGTTGAATCATCAGGGCCGCTTTTCCAGTCTTTTTCGATTGAAGGCGATAAGGTGCGCATTCGTTTTAAGCATAGCGGCGGATTGAAGACGGCAGATGGGGGAGCACCCAGGGGCTTTGCGATTGCGGGCGCTGATCGCAAATTCTTCTGGGCCGACGCACGTATCGATGGCCAGACGATTGTTGTGTCGAGTCAGAACATACCGAAGCCCGTGGCGGTACGCTATGCATGGGCCGATAACCCTGCGACGAACTTATACAATAGAGCGAACCTGCCTGCCTCACCTTTCAGGACCGACGACTGGCCGGGTCTGACCGTCGCTCGTAAATGATGAAGAATAGACTTAAATTTCAGAACGCGTCATTTGCTGGTCAGAAGAAGTAAACAACGCCATGTGGAGAGTCGTCTGATGAATAAAATCAAAGCTTCGCGTGTTTTGCACACTTTCCTCTGCTTCGTAGTGATCGGATGGCTGCTAAACGTTGAGGTGTGCGCGCTCGATAATGGGTTAGCTAAAACTCCGCCGATGGGTTGGAATGGTTGGAATACATTCCGCTGTGATATCAGCGAGAAGTTGATTAAAGAGATTGCGGATGCAATGGTCGGTTCCGGTATGAAGGATGCCGGTTATCAGTATCTCGTGATTGACGACTGCTGGCAGATTGAGAGGGATAGCCAGGGAAACATTATTCCTGATCCCAAACGGTTCCCATCCGGCATGAAAGCGCTCGCCGACTATGTCCACGCAAAGGGTCTCAAGTTCGGCCTCTACTCTGATGCCGGCACTCTAACGTGTGAGAAGCGCCCTGGGAGTAGGGGGTACGAGTTTCAAGATGCCAGACAGTATGCCGCCTGGGGCGTGGATTATCTGAAGGTCGATTGGTGTGCTAGCGGCACGCAGAACGCACAGGCTTCTTACTCCATCATGCGTGACGCGCTTTTGAAAACAGGCCGACCTATCGTTTTCAGCATCTGTGAGTGGGGCGCGTCCAAGCCCTGGCTCTGGGCTCGCGACGTGGGCAACCTCTGGCGCACCGCCAGCGACATTCAGGACTGTTGGGATTGCAAGAGAGACTGGGGCGGCATGGGCTTGATTCATGTCCTTGATCTTCAAGACGGTCTGGAATCTCATGCGGGGCCGGGCCATTGGAACGACCCTGATCTGTTGGAGGTCGGCAATGGTGGTATGAGCGTGACTGAATACCGCGCGCATTTCAGCCTCTGGTGCATCCTCGCCGCGCCGCTGATGGCAGGCAACGACATACGCAATATGTCTCCTGAAATCGCCGAGATTCTAATGAACAAAGAGGTGATCGCAGTAGACCAGGACCCGCTGGGGATGCAAGGGCGCAGGGTGAAACGTGAAGGAGATTTCGATGTCTGGGCGAAGCAACTCGCCGACGGCAGCCGCGCAGTCGTGCTGTTCAACCGCAGTGGTGTGGCCAGCCAGATCTCCGTTTCGTGGAGCAATCTCGGCTACCCCGATCACCTTTCGGCGACAGTCCGCGACCTTTGGGCCAAGAAGGATTTAGGTAAGCGAACTGGCGGTTATACGGCCTCGGTTCCAAGCCACGGTGTAGTTATGGTCAGCATCAAGCCATAGTCTCGAGATTAACCTGAGGATCTGGTCGGGCGGCGCGTTCCATCATACGCGCCGCCCAACAACTCGACTGAACTGCAACTATTTTGAAGAATCATCACTCGTCAAGTTTAGAAATGATAGCGCAAGCGTTACTCGCCATCTCGCTCATGCTCGGTTAGCCTGTGCCCGCATTTAATCAAACGACGAACCGCTCTCGGCCTCTGATTGCTGACGCCGATCCTTTCGTCGGCACGGAGAATGGCGGCAACATTGTGCCGGGAGCACAACTACCCTTCGGCTTCGTACACGTCCGCGAGGGTTGTAGCTAACTCAAGAATGGAAGCTTGGGAAGGGGATGAAACATGGGCTTCACATTAAGACTGACGCCAACGTGTTTCGTGTTCTAGCTATGAAGCCCGCTCTCCTTTTTTTTCTCATACTGCCATCGTGCCTTGTCCCGGCCTGCACCTCAGCTCGCGCTGCAGTATTGATTCAGAAACCCTCCACGCCGATCCAATTCGTCGATGTTACGGCCTCAGCCGGTATCAAGTGGAACCTCAGGACGCTTGCGCCGGGCACAAAATACCTTATCGTAACCATGGGAGGCGGCGGTGGCTTTATCGACTACAATGGCGACGGTCTACTGGACATTTATCTCGTATGCTACTCGCAGACGCCGCAGCCGGATGGCGCCAGCAAACTCCGGGACGTTCTCTATCGCAACAACGGCGATGGAACTTTTACGAACGTGACTGAGAGCGCCGGCATCTCCAACAGCATGCTCGGCATGGGGTTGACTGTGGGGGACTATAATAACGATGGCTGGCCGGACATGTACATTACAGGTTATGGCGGGAGCAAGCTGTACCGGAACGACCACATTGGAAAATTCACCGACGTGACGACACCGGCCAGGGTCGACAACAAGGAATGGGGCACGAGCGCGGCTTTCTTCGACTACGACAATGATGGCTATCTCGACCTTTACATTTGCAACTACCTCAAGTTTGACCCGCAGGGTAGCGTTCCCTGCTCCTTTTTCGAGGGCAAGCCCTATTGCAATATCGTACGATTCAAAGGCTCGTCAGGCGTACTCTTTCATAACAATCGAGACGGCACATTTACCAACGTCAGCGAACAGGCAAAGATCGCTAATTCCAATGGCAAAGGATTGGGCGTGATTGCGGTTGATTATAATAACGACGGACGAATAGACATCTTTCAGGCCAATGATGCCGCTCCTAACTTTCTATTTCGTAACAACGGTGACGGAACATTCTCGGAAGTTGCGCTGGAAGCTGGAGTGGCTTTTGATCCGGACGGTTATCCCCGCGGCGGTATGGGCGTCGACGCAGAGGACATCGACGGGGACGGTTATTTAGAGATTTTCGTTGCGAACTTTTCCGGGCAGACCAACGCCCTCTTTCATAATGACGGAGACGGGCTGTTTACCGAAACGACAAACCAGCTGGGGCTGGGCCA
>JALYSR010000301.1 GCA_030854715.1 Acidobacteriota bacterium | reverse complement strand
CCTTTCGGCATCATTGGAATTCTCACACAACGCCCGCGCGGCTGCCAGCTTGTGCTCGTCCAGTTGTGCTCAACGCCTTTCGGCATCATTGGAATTCTCACTGCGCACCCGCAAGACCCTGCGCTGTTACGAGCAATAGTGCTCAACGCCTTTCGGCATCATTGGAATTCTCACTTAACCTGGGACCGGTGGAGCGCCCGCCGATCTGGACGTGCTCAACGCCTTTCGGCATCATTGGAATTCTCACCTTGAAACACAGCCCAGCCGTAGGCAAGTTTTCCCGGTGCTCAACGCCTTTCGGCATCATTGGAATTCTCACTTTTTACTGTAGCACAGGATGGCGAGTATCTAAGGTGCTCAACGCCTTTCGGCATCATTGGAATTCTCACTGCGCTCGTTCTAACCACGCTCTTCTCTTGAGCTTAGAGGCAGCTTTGCGGGGACCACCGCGTTCATACGTTTCGCGACCAAGAACCATCGTCTTTCCAGGAAGACTTTTACTCATAAAGTCCTCGGAGGCTAGTGCTTCTGGATTCAGCAAGCAGGAGATTGTCATGGATCTAGCTGTAAATCCCTTTTCCATCGCACGTTCGCGCGAAAGTCGTTCCTCAAGTGTCTCAACCATAGCTGATACTTGCGCCTCGGTCCGGCCTAAGCAAAATCAAATGGCCTGCCATCGTCAAACCACGACTCCGGTCGATTGTGTAGTGACACATGCCTCTCGCAAGCTTCGCAAAGCGTCAGAATCAATAACTTGTCACTGGCTTCCATTAGACCTTCAAGCTCCCAACGCAGTTTCTCGATTTGCCTGCGTGTAAGCCGACAGCGAAAGATGGAATACTGCAATCTTCGGCCATAGCCGTTGAGCTTCTTATAGACCTTTCGCCAAACCTTCGGTTCGGTGATGTCATAACAAATCACATACCATTGCTTTGCTTCCATTGTTTAGCCTTCTTATTTTTGGCGGTCACACCAGGGCGCACAATGATAATGTCGCCATTGCGCCACACGAATTTGTCGGAGCGGTCAGCCGGTGAACTCTTCTTTTTCAGTTCCTCAACCCGGCGATCCAGTTCCGATTTGCGGCTTCCCGAAAGTTTCTTCATCGGTTCTCCGAACTTAAGGTATCGACTGCAAGAGTGGACCAATTATGCCCAACCGGTGCAGCCTTATCGCAGGCGCATGCGCGCAAACAACCCGCCCTCGCCCATCCATTCTTTCTCCAGTAACCTTACTTCCAACTCAATCAAACGCGAGTAAGACAGCGACCGGCGAATGACCGGATGGCGCCAGTGATCCGCCTTGCGCCGTTCATAGATGCGTATGAACTTCCGTCGGCCTTCATCCGACAACCACACTTGCTCGCCTGCGATCGCAAAATCTTCTTCTGCGTCCCACTGCCGACGATTGATCGAAGCGATGACTGGCAGATCGACCAGCGGCACGCGGAATAACTCGAGCAGATCGAGCGCCAGCGGCGGCGCTTGCGAACGCGGCTGATGATAGAAGCCCAAAGCCGGATCGAGGCCAACGACCAGGATCGCATTCGTGACATCCTTCAAAGCCAGCGCGTAGCCAAAAGAGAGCAGGGCATTGCAGCGGTCTTTCGGCGGCCGGCGATTGCGCCCGTCCGGTTTCATCTCTTCGTCTGCTTCCGCGACAATCAACTGCGGCAGCGCACGGAAGTAGTGAGCGCCGATGCTGCCTTCGTATCCACGCAACGATCCAATCGAGGCCGCGCGGGACAGTGGCGACAGAAGCTTTCGCATCGAGCTAATTGCCTCGCGCACTTCCGCGCTGTTCCGTCCCGCTTCACGGCTGGCGCGCAAGAGAAAGCTCAACTGCCCGCGCGCTCGTGCTTCCGCCAGTTTCGCGGCCAGGCGCAAACAAAGAGCCGGATCAGTCAAAGCCTTGTACTGCCGAATCCGTCTTTGCACCGACCCAGTACCCGACGACCAGGCCCCCACATACTGGCCGCCGGTTGTAACCCAATGAACGCCGATCTCCTGCTGCCCGCAAAACCGCAGCGCCTGCGTGCTGATCTGCGCATATCCATGCAGCACGACCTGGCCAATCTCATGCACCGGATGAAGCTGCGACGGCTCGTCCTTGGCCGAGATCTCCAAACGGTCTCCGCGACGGCCCACGCGGGCGCCCTGCGTGATCACATGCAGGGTGCGGCGATCGTCATCCGCGGGAAAGAGTTTGAGCTGTGGACGCTCCAATTCAACTCGCGGGGGATTGGAAAGCAGCGAAGCCAAACGCGCTTCCTCCGGCAGGCAGACGGGCGCCAGCGAACACTTGACGCAAAGCCGCTCGTTCTCAGTTACCGGCGGACGCTCGACTGTATCTTGCAACTCTCTGGCGCGCCCAATCGCTTTCGTCAGCTCCTCCAGCGCCTCGTCATCAATCGGAACGCGCACCATCACGTTACTTGCGTGATAACGAACGCGTCCTTCGGTAACCTTGCGGCCTGAGTGTTCCTCGACCAGCGCTGCGTAAGCAATCACTTGCAAACGATCGCTGGCCCACGCTTCGGGCAAGCCCGTGGCGGAGACGGCCGACCGGCCTCGCTTGTGCTCATACGGGATAAGCATGCCGTCGCGCCGCCGCACGCAATCAACCTTTCCCATCAGTCCCCAGCGCTCGCTTTCCAAATTGAGCCTGAGCCATTCGTCTTCATCTTCGAGCCGCTCGAGTTCCACATGAAGGCGCCGGCCGGAATAAACACGCTCATCGGCAACGCGAAGGTTCTCGACCTCTTCGAGATAGAACAGCCGCTCGCAATACGAGAGCGCGTGCAGCGACATGATGCGAAGTGGTTGAGGCATGATTGAGGCTCCTAAGTATTTTGGAGTGCGGCGACTCGTCGTCGGTTTGTTCGTCGTATTAGCGATTCGCCCAAGGCAAAAGCGGTGTCAAACCGCGGCTTTCCACTTTGGCTGTTCCCGCTTCCTCAACTTCGGTTACAATCCTACCTATGACACGACGAGTTCTGTTGTATCCGGGCGAGGACGGTTTTGTTGTCGCCGAAGTGCCGAGCCTTCCTGGTTGCGTCAGCCAGGGAAAGACTCGCGACGAAGCCCTCGCCAATGTGCGCGAAGCAATCTCATTGCATGAAGAAGTGCTACGCGAGCGCGGCGAGCCCGTGCCGTAGAAGAGGTTATCGCGCTGCTCTGATATTCTGCTCTTCACTGCCAATAGCTCCCGGCCTTCCGCTTACAGTCGATTGACATCGCTTTAATGATTTCGCGTGAAAGCCGATTTGCTTTCGCTTAGGCTCAGGCAGTGTCATCAGTTGTCGAATCGCATCGAACACAACTTTGAACTGCGCATCATATTTCCGCTCAAGATCTTCAAGCTTCCGAGCGAGATCAGCATGCGAAGCCAGGAGTTGACGCAGCTTAACGAAGGCTCGCATGATAGCGACGTTTACCAGCGCCGCTCGTTTGCTTCGGAGTACGCTGGACAACATAGCGACCCCTTGCTCAGTAAACGCGTAGGGTCGAAATCTCGGGTCCCGATGCTACTGCGAACCGGTCACAATTTGTGACCAGTCCAACTCCGCTGACTCCTTTAGCCTTAGCTGAAACATAAAGTCCTCCGGAAATCGTTCTCGATTGCGCCGCACAGCCTGGTTCAGCGCCTTAGTCGTTACCTGATAGAGTGCGGCCAGATCAAAATCCAGCATCACTCTCTCACCGCGAATCAAAAAGATCGCTTGCTCAACGCGCTCGGCGGCAACTGTTGCCAGTGATTTGGTCATGCGCAAAACTCTTTGAGATCACAATTTGTGATCTCCTTGAGCGCCAGCCTTGTTTGAGGTCACAATTTGTGGCCTCCATTTACTGGAAGCCTAGGAACTTGATATCGCAAATTGCCACTTCAAGCCGGCGAATCGCCGTTCGTTATTCGCGAAACGCAGAATACCTGTCCTCTGATTTCTGACCTCTGATCTCTGATCTCCGACCTCTGGTCTTGCGCTTGCTCACGCTCGATCGCAGAGACTTTCAATTGATCCGTCCAAAGCATTGCATCAGTTTCGAACTTCTGCCGTAGTCAATCGCGTCTGTTATTGCTTTTGTGACTTTGGCCCTGGCTCCAATTTGTTACGAGCCACCACTCCCAGCCGCTCGGTTATACGAGCAATGTGCTAATCAACTCGGCCTCGGATCGTTAATCTCGGTCCAAGCCCATTCCGAGGTGCCAGGCGGTTCGACAATAGGAGAAGCGGTTTCTTCAAATTCAAAACGTCGCCAGCGCGTGTGAGCCGCTCCAACATGATCGACCCAGACGGGGAGCTCCATCGATCCGCTGCCGCTGGGAAGTAATCTATGCCAATCGCCGTCAAATCGATCGCATAAGCTTACTGAGTTCACCGCGTCATCACTCAAACCAAGAAACAAGACGCCCCGTCGATTTACATCTTCTGGCTTAGTCAATACGGTTTGTAGCCGTTGTTCTAATGTGTTGGACTGGTTGGTGTCTTCGATCGCCGTCCTTTCTTGTGACGAGTCGATCCAACACAAAAACTCTATGTCGCAGAGAGTCTCGACAAAATCGGGAGCATTACCAAGACTCGATTGTTTGCTGGGTACTCCATACTTATAGCGACTTAGTTTCCGAAGCGTAGTCGCAATTTGGGGCAGCTTCTTGTATGCGAAAGCAAGGCGAACGCCTTCATGCCGCTTCCGAAAGTATTCGCCAACTAGCGAAAGCAACATGCCGTAAACGGTGGCCGGTGGCGGCAACGGATACGTTTCCGCAAACGAACGCGCAAAGGATTTGCGAAAGCTGCCGTAAGGAACCTCAAGGTGGAGCGCCATCATTGTTTCATCCTCCGTTGCCCGTTTCGCTTCCAGGCGCGACAGCTTTGAACTCATCATGCAAACCAGCCACGCGTGCACGAGCTGCGTCGGCCGCAGCGCGAATCCCGGCAAACACTTGCGCTCCGAGTTCCTTCAGACGAGCACCCTCTGGTGTGTTCGTGAGTTCACCGCCGATGAACAATTCACCCGCCGGGATGTCTTTGCTCTCAACGCGTTCAATGAGTTTCTTAACCGTGTAGCCCCGCGATTCTTCATCGTGTTCGAAACAGTTTTGAATCTTTGAGGAATGAGCGTTCGTCACCCTCAAGACTATTGACGCTGGCGAGAAGTCATAAGCGAAACGGGCATGATTGCCGGCGACCTGGGGTGGGTCAATGATGGCTTCGACAACATGACCAATATTCTCCTTCTTGATTACGTCGTCAAGGTTCAAGCCAAAAGAATATTGGTATTCGGTGGTGTGCATCTCCGCGTTATACAGAGAAAGTTTGCCTTTCACCTTTTCGCCGCTTACAGCATTGAAGGAAAGTTCGCCGCGATAAGGACGCAGGCTAACTGCGCGACCTATTGCTAGTGGGCTTGGTCGTTTGGTGGTTTTGCCTTTGGCCCTCTTCTTTGGCGCTTTGGCCTTGGTTTCTCCTTCGCCGCCTGCTTCCACTTCCTCCGTTTCCTTTTCCGCTTGCGCGGCCGCCGCATCCATGAATCCCATCAGATCGTCATCGACGAAAACATCGCCACCAGGATTCCATGTTGTGCGTTTTTCATCTTCAAAATTGAGTTTGCCGGCTTCGGGGTCGTAGGACCTGTTGACTTTCAAGTTCTCAAGTTGGAACCGATAACGCAGGGCGAAACGAATTGATTCAGCGGAAACACTCGTGTGTAGATCATCCTGATGGAAAACCTTCTGAAGCGTTGTCGTATTGCCGATGTTGTCGCCACGGTTGTTTGCCGCCACAGCTTCCGCTGTGAGCACGGTGCCGTAAAGATAGTTTGTTGCCATGATTAGTTTGCTCCTCCCATTGCAGATTTGGCTTCGTCGCTCGCGTAGCTCACAAGCGCGAAGAGACACAGATTTTGGAAACGTTCAAAGTTGCGCGAGTTAAAGATGAACTTGCGTATTGACTCGCCCTTCTCGCGCAAAGTCGCAAGCGAACTCCCGCGCGTCGCATCAGCGCAAAAACGCATGAACCAACTCGCAAGCATTTCTGACGTCTTGGTTCGAAGGATGTCGTTGCGGGTTCTTTCTCGTTCGACCTCCACCAGCCGGCTAAAGTTCAATCCCTCGTTTCGGGCACGCTCCCCAAGCGCGCCCATTTTGAATTTCCATGCTTCCTGAAAGGCACGGATGACAGCCTGGTCGTCCGCATCCTTGACCGATTCCTTCATAGCGTTTAATCCTCCTCTTGAAAAAAGCATCCACTCGAAATCCTTCTTGTCGCTCACGAGCGATCGGAAGTTCGCACACCAATGCCTATCCGCCGCGAGGTTGGCTGCGACTAGTTCCGGAACTGGGCTTGACGGAACAGCATAGTCATCGCCCTTTTTTCCCTTTATGACTTTCGTATTGCTCAGGTGTTGATAGGCAGCCCTAAAGACATCGATTTCAGGGTAATCGCCTTTCACTTTCGCTATCATGCTGCGATTGATCTGGTTAGCGTCCCATGCGACTTTGCCCATTGCTATTACAATGCACCCTAAGACACTCTTCTCGCTTGAAACATCTTCCGCTTGCAGGTCAATTAGAAAGCGCAGCGCTGCCTCCTCTGCACCGCCGACCACACGATTGAGATAGGTATTGCTAAGGCGCTTCAGGTCTTGTCCGCTGCTCGCAATGCGCTCGATGGCTCTAGCAAATGCGAGCAGGTCGATTACATCTGGAACTATTACGCACGACTGGGCCTTTTCCTGAAAAGTGCGTGGTCTCAATAAGAAGATTGCTGAACCGACCATTAGAAACATCAGCAAGATGACTTCATCAGTAGGAGCTTCTAAATCTGACGCTCCGCCCGTTGCTCCCGGAACGGTCCACTGCTGGATTGCGGCAACTGAGGGCAACGTTCCATTCAGCTTTTCCTCAAATAATCCTGTCTTCTGTGCTCGTTGGTGTGCATAGCGATCGATCCCTTTGTAGGTAAAGAAGCTACCTAACTCTTGGTCTGCGGTTCTTAACTCAAAACGACGCGGCTCCTTCTCGCCTGGGCGCATCTTCGGGTGCTGAAGGAAGGTGGATGCAATTCCATTGTGAATGGCTAACTGTAAATCCTCGCGGTCCGAACCAATGCGCTGACCTGGAAGGTCGATCATCTTGGCGTCATTTAGTTTGAAAGAGGCATCGATAAGACGCTGGAGGAATTCCTGATCGGACACGTCGCTGATCCACTCCAATAGAACTCGGTCGCGTTCCACCTTGCCGCTGACTCCATTAGGCGGGTCATTGCCCCACGCGCGAATAGTAGCCGCGAGTCCACCGAGTGCGGCGCGGTGATAGATCGTGTAATTGGGATTGCTCAGTCGATATTCAAGTGGATTCGGCAGCTTGAATTCAAACGTCGATTTTACTTTCTTTGCCATCGAGCTCCAGTTCCTTCATGGGTGGATTCGTCGTACTCGTAAGCGACTGCATCATGTGGCGCGACTCGCAAGCCGGAGATTCGTTCCCACCTCAGAGCTTCGTCGCGGATCGGGATGGATACTTCGTGCTCGCGCAACCAGTCGCTCGTAGGTGGCGCGTTTGGGTGCTTGCGCTCCCACGCTTCTTTGTCTGCTTCAAGAATCACGCTGATTGTGTGGCCTTCGCCACGCGTGTTGCCGGGGCGCGTTTGCCACAGACCCGAAAAGAAACAGGCCAGTTGTTCTGCCTTCTTGAGATCGAATTCCATTTCTTCACTGAACTGAGCAAAGGTCTCCGACAATTCGCGCTGGTTCAATGGCTCATTACGTTCGAGCAAACTCGCGATCCATTTCGTAGCTGTCTCCAGTTGTAAAGTGTCATAAGGCAACTCGACCTTTGGCGCACCCGGAGGAAGAGGACAAATCAAGGCCGGCTTAGCGCTTCGTTCTTTCTCTGGAGTGTCCGGCGTCAACCGCCGATTCAGACGACCCATTCTTTGAATAAGTGATGGAATGGGAGCCAGGTCCGTGACAAGCAAATCGGCCGACAGGTCCAAGGACATCTCGGCGACTTGCGTGGCTACGAGAATCGCTCCGCCGTTTTTCCGTTTGAATGCATCAATGACCCGCCGGTGACGGATTGATCGATCCTTATACCGAAGTCTCGAGTGGTAGACGTTAACTGCAACCTTATCAAACTGCCCTCGGCAGTTTCTGTAAGTCTGGTTAGCCCATTCGACTCGATTGCGGACCCATAGGACTTTTCCGCCTTCAGCTAGACATCGTTCGATTTCTTCATGAACCTCCGCGAGGTCTGACACTTCGCGCATGACATATCGCTTCAATTCCTCAAATTCGGGTGGGCCGGGAACGCATTCAACATCAGGGCGAACGCGCTTCAACGCATCCAATCTTTGCTTTGGCAAAGAAGCTGTCATCAGCAACACGGGAAGGTTCGGAAAGTTTTTGAGAAAGACCAGTAAGTGGCCGAACAATTGGTCATCGAAGGCGTGAATTTCGTCGAAGACAAACGCCCCGCACATTAGCGCCGGCAAGCTGTAGATTGAACGGCGAGCGTTAACCATCAAACCGAGTACTGTGTCTGTCGTTGTAACAACAAGCGGTGTACTCCAGAGCGCTAGCGATTGGATTTTGTCTTTTTCGGCATTGAGGGCACCCTGCGCCGCGGAAGCGGGCCCATCCTCTAGATCGGTGGATTCCTCCTGGGGTGCGGTTTCGGCGATGGCTCGCAAGTCAATGCTGGCACGCGAGTGCGTGAGGCTCATTAACTGTGGATCAATACCTGATTCAAGCGCGTAGTCTTTAAAATGTTCAGTGGTCGTTCCAGTCGTAGGCAGGCAGAAGAACAAGCGAATGTTGTTTCTTCCGTCCCTACCTATCCGTCGGCACCACTCCTGTGCCCACATATATGCGGCCAGGCTCTTCCCCGAGCCGCAACCTGCCTGAGCGAATGTTAGGCGGCTTTTCGCATTTGCAACTAAGACTTGGAAGGGGCGCGCTCGAACATCCGCCGGCATTTCATTTTCGCTATTCTTGGGACGTTCGATTGCGGATCGGTTCCACGCCCATTGCGTGATGATCTGTTGCAGATTCTGAGAAGTGAGTCCAACGCTCAGGCTCTCTGAAACGAAGTCACGCACGGAATACTTGCTTGCTGATTGACCGCGAAAAGCAATCGCACTCGCTGCAACATCCGCTCCGATCCCGAGGCCCTTAACGAGCGCCAGTGTGCGCCTTGCTGAGTCCGCAACGAAGAGTTCTTCATCATCTTGGAATTCGTCTTGAAGATCGCGAAGTGATTCCCGCGCGCCAATATCACATTTGTCACGTCGCGTTTGAGCGATGATTAGATCACGCTCAAGAACCGGAGGTGAAGAAAGTCCCAAGTCTTCGCTCATCTCTCTGAGGATTGTCTGGAAATCCGAATGAGAAACATTTGCCGTCAGCGGTAACGTAGGCTCGGGCTTGGTCTGTCCATCGAACTTGCGGTGATGGCCGATTGCCGACCAGAGAAAGGTAAGGATAACGTTGTCGGAAAACTTTTCACCCAACCAGTCTCGAAAGGGCAGGCGGTCAGATAACATCAACAGGCCCGAGATTGCCTCGTGACGAAGTAATTGCTTGATCTGTGGGGATCCGCTGACCATCTCCTGGAAATGACTGCTTACTTTCCCCAGGTCTTGAATCCAGCCGTTCGCTCGCAATTGCAATTGGAAACTATCGAAGGTGTCTTCGCTCAAATCGGCATTTCGCAAAGCTAGCTTACC
The DNA here is from genome assembly GCA_030854715.1 of Acidobacteriota bacterium. GTDB lineage: Bacteria > Acidobacteriota > Blastocatellia > Pyrinomonadales > Pyrinomonadaceae > PSRF01. Next base: position 2,441 of record JALYSR010000301.1, on the reverse strand, counting down.
GACCTGCTGACCCAAAGCATCGCATGCTGCTGCAACGTCGCGGCTGTGTTGGGTGAGTAGCGCGTAGTCGGGCGGCGCGCCAGGATAGCGCTCTCGGTTATACGACTTAGCCAATAACGAGACCATAGGGTTTGATCTTCAACGTTCCATTGTTTGCTTCGCGGGAAGAAATAGCCCACAACCCATGCGCCTTCTGCCGCCGACACCTGTTTCTTGGAGTCGCAACGAGTCTTCTTCGCTGAGGTTACGAACGTAAACCGAGTAGCAGACAATCGCCTTTTGCTTGATGTGAATCACACGGCGGCTGTATTCCCTGTTATGAGAATCGCGAGCATCATCAATCCAAACATCGCCCCGAACGTTCATTCCGTCTAACTGCGTCCTAATGGCGGCCGAAAACATCTCGCGATTTGGTGATTGATCGGTCTTCTCGGTTTCACTTAACTTGATCGTGACGTAACGAGAAAAAAGATCCGCAGCTGGCTTCAGTAGATATACCTCTGGTACGCCGATGGTAAGACTGCTTCTTCCTCCGCCGTAGCTCAGCGCAAGACGTTTCCCGGCTAATCTGATGAGCCTAGCAATATTGTCGGCAGGGATGCGAAACCGCAGTCGTGACCACTGTGTTAGGCCAAGTCTGCCTGGGGCTGTCGGAATACCGTTGATCGGATGTATGCCCAGCCAGTCAGCCTGATGTAGCTCGGCATTCATCTTGGAAAGGCTACTGTACAAGAGATAGCCGTGATCGAGCGGCACGCTCTCTCCTGAGATTCGAAAGGACAGGTCAATCATGGGATTCATCTGAGCACCTCACTAGAAGGAGAAGTGTGGCAACATAGCCTTGGGTTTGGACCCCTTGGAAGCTGCGCGCACGCTCGTCATCTATGTTGCCGGAAGCGAACGCTACACCCGTTCTACGTGGGAGGTCAAGGACTATTTTGCGCTCTCTGTCCAAGCAACCTTCCCACATTCGGTAGTTTTCTACTTGACGCGACCCCGCCGCTAGCGATATTTTGACTGAGCCGTGTAAGGCGTTGAGCAATGGGAATGTTGCTTTGGAAGGTATGAAATTCGAAACTCAATGATTGCCGATAGGCGTTGAACCGAACTCATAACCAGTCGCGCCGCGACGGAGAAGCCGACGACGGATTTACCGTGGATGGTAACTATGCGACGACGGTAGCGAAAATTCAGTTTCGAGTTTTTAGTTTTGAGTTTCGAGTCACCGTCGGGTCGCAAACTGACAGTTTGCGCTACGTCGTTGTCGGCTTGCGGTCCGTCAAACGGTAATTCGACGCGGCCGCTGATCCCGAACTGATCCAGTTTGCGTTTTACTGCTTCGAGAAACGGTTCGGGTTCGGTGAACTTTTTGATCGTCACGACGCGCGCATAGAGCGAGGATGCGGGCTCGAGCGGACGCGCGGCGGGAAGGCCGAGACGGATCTGGTGGCCGCCGATGTCCAAACGCTTTCCGGCCAATGGCAACACGTCGCGGTAATGGTCCGCTGGAATCCGCAGGCGCAGAGTTGCGCCGCGTTCGGGAAGAGTGATTAGGCCGCGGCCGGAAGGGAAGCCGCTGATCAACTCGATGGCTAGCCAGTCGGTTTTGTGTAGCCGCGAACGAACAGGCAGGATGCCTGCGCTCCCAGCAGGGACTTCCGCGCTCCCAGCAGGGACGTCCGCGCCCCCAGTTAAGACGCCCGCGCTGCCAGTGGCTCGCGCGATCGCGGAGTAGAGCAAGTAACCGTGGTCGGCGGGAAGTTGTTTGCCGCTCAATGCAAAACTCACGTTGACGCAAGCAGATTGAATCAGCTCAGGAAGAGGCTGATTCGACCGAGAGACAGCAGAGGCTGATGAGTCGTTCAAGTGGACTACACCTCCCATAGTTCAAATGGACAAATGGAGAATCGGATTTAGAAAGGGTGGGCCCGGTGAGGGCTTTGACCTATTGCCAGCTCCGATCTTTGTTGAGGCCAGACTCAGCTTGCAGGTCTGGGATGGGCTGAGTCCTGGCGGTTTAGTCGAAAAGCTAGGTCTTAAACGGACGTAGATTAACAAGCTAGCGCAGGATTAGTAAAGCCTTCTCCGCAACGGCCTATCCCTAGCGGGCATCAGGCACAAGTTCGTGTCGTCCTCTCATTAGCACCGTGGCTTTAGCCCGGTGACCACGGCGGTCCCTTATAACCTATGAACCGTTTCAACGGTTTCTCCTCTTCCGTTGCGTTCTACTAAGGCGATTGGGAAAACCGTTGAAACGGTTCCCAATTTGTGAGAAGCCTTTCCACCGGGCTGAAGCCGCGGTGTTAATGAGAATGAACGAAAGTGGATAAAGCAGCTCAAACCGCACCAGGACTCAAATGCGGGTGGTGCGATAATTGTGTGGTGCTGAGTAGGTTTGCTCAAAAAGTCCGATCTCGGGTCGACGCGGAGCGTTCTCATTA
>JALYSR010000011.1 GCA_030854715.1 Acidobacteriota bacterium | reverse complement strand
CGTTCAGTCAAAACCGCTCTAGCTGCTCGATCGTCGCCATCGTTTGGTGCTTGCTTCAAGCCGAGAAGTTTGGTCATGATGTTGTAGACCTGAACGTTTTCGAAGGGCGCGACAACTCTTCCCTTCTTGAACCGGTCGCCGTGCGCTATGAAGATCGCTCGCATCGAAGCCAGCCTGTTGTCGTAGCCGTGCCCTCCCCCAAGTTGGTTCATTCGACCCTTTGACTTCATCTCTTCGAAGCTTTTGCGGTTAGTCAAAATCCAACCTTCGTCGGGAAGCACAAGTAGCGGTGCAATGCGTGGGCTGTTGGAGTAATGAAGCCGCCCTGGAAGCTCTGCCTTGCGATAAACGCGCGCTTGCGGCGGCAACCGGGATTTCAGTGTACGGTATATCTCATCTTCCCTGCCCGCTTTGGGAAAGATGCTGATGATCTCAGGTGTCCAAAAGATTCGTTCCGCCAATTTTGTGTCAAACAATTCGTCAAGGATGATTGCGTTGTTGAAATTAACGGTAGTCATGCCGTGATCAGAAACGATGATCAAGCTGACCCTATTGAAAATCTTTCGCTCATTCAATCCCACGACGAGTCTGGCTACGCCACTGTCCACAGCGAGAACGGCAGATTTAGTTTCAAGCGAACTCGGGCCATGCGCGTGGCCCGCGTCGTCAACGTCACTGAAGTAAAGCGCGAGAAAAGTAGGCCGCTCGGCGGCCGGCAGATCGAGCCACTTCAAAATCGTATCGACGCGTTCATTGTTTGGGACCTTCTTATCATAGGGTTGCCAATAGTCCGGGCGGATACCCCCAATCTCGGCTTCAGTGCCGGGATAGAATATCGACCCAGTTTTTTGACCCTGCTTCCGTGCCGTCACCCAGATCGGCTCACCCAGCCACCAACGACCTTTTTGGATCTCCTCGCGATCGCTCAGCGTGAAGATCTTATCGAATCTATTGTCGTAGATATTGTTCTCAACGATCCCATGATTTTGTGGATAAAGGCCGGTTGCGATGGTGTAATGGTTAGGAAAAGTCTTACTCGGAAACGATGGCACCATCCATTTCGCCCGCACGCCTGCACGCGCCAGTTGATTCAAATTGGTGGGTTTGTATTTTTTCAGGTAGTCGTAACGAAAGCCATCAAGCGAAACCAGAATCACTGTCGGACGCAGATCTGTAATCGGTTTTACTTGAGAGAGGACAGAAGAAGCCGCTGCTAGCAGCAGGAAGGCGCAAGTCAGCAGGCGCGCCGGTGTTCTGCGTTGGTTTATGTTCATTGTTCTTTTGAAGGTTAAAGAAGAGGTACTTTAGATGGCCGCGCCGGAAAAAGAAAAGCGCCCATCACTCGGCTTTCTCAAGCGGCGGCTCAATGGCTACAAAATCTTCGGCGAAGCGCTCGGCGTACTCACTGATTAACTCCTCAACTCGATCCAATTTAGGAGAGCGAACAATCAGGCCGGCATGATGACGTTTCTCTACCCGGTAAACAATTTCGGGAGCGTCATAAGCAGAGGTGTCGGGATACTCCTGCTTTGAAAGAGACAAAACGATTCCGGCGTACTCGTTTCGCGGCGGCTTGAGCTTATTATTACCGCGCCCGCCCTCACCGTCTGGCTTCTCACCAGCTCCTGTCGACTGCACCTGCCCTCTGGCAACTTCAATCCTGGCCCACTCGCGCCACAAGTTGAGGCCGGAGGCCGCTTCCAAAACATCGGCAATGAAGGCGCCGCCAACGCGCGCGGCGATTTCCAGAAAATAAAAGCGCCCATCCGCGTCGCTCTTAATAAACTCAGCGTGCGCCGTGCCTCGATTCAGATTCAGAGACTTAACCAGTTTGCGATTAACCGCCAACAACGTCTTCTCATCCTCTGAACGATGTGCCACGGTCCGCGAGATGTAGGTTCCACCGTGATGCGCGACTTCCAACGGCGGGCGTCCATACCTATTCGCTCCGGCAAACAAAACGCGCCCGTCGTTAACTAAGGAATCAACGTGAAAGACCTCGCCGGCAATGAACTGCGCCAGCAAATAGTAAGAGGCTCTTTCGCGCAGGTTATCGCGTCCGTTGAGCCCATCGACTGCGCGCCAAACTTCTTCATCCTGTTCCACCCGGCGCATTCCAATCGCGGAAACATCCGAGCGCGGCTTGATTATCCATGGCGGCGCCACGCGTTCCATAAACTCACGAATGTCGTCCGGATTAATCAATGGCACAAACTCAGGAACGGTAGCTCCGGCCAGCCTGGCAGCTTCCGCCATCCTGTATTTGTCGCGAAAGGTTTTTGCGGTCGAGCTGTTCATCCCGGGCAGACAGAAGTGTTCGCGAATCAGGGCCGCGGTCATCACGTCGAATTCTTCCAGAGCCACCACTCGATCCGGTTTCGCCTTCTTTGCAAGGAAGGCAACCAGATCGATGAACAACGGTGGACCGGCGTCGTTGGGTACCGCGATGAGATCGTCAAGACTGTCGTGGGGCCAGTCTTCCTTCAACATTTTTTCCTTGGTTACCAGGACGACGTGGCATCCGAGGCGTTTACACTCACGAATAAAGTCAACGCCTTTAAAGTAGGTCGCGAGGCAAATCACATTGAGTGGACGTGCTTCTGATTCGGGCATGGGGCTTTTGGTCGCCACGAACGACGTGCCGAGCGTGGTGCAATATAACCCTTTTGCGGAAGCAGGGTCACCTGATAATGTAGCCGCGCAAATGAATGTCTTAATGTCGAGCGAGTCTCCCAACCAAGGTCTGTAAACGACTCAACCAATCATGATCTTTCGCGGACCCTTTCCCGACGTCGCCATCCCCGAAGTTCCGGTAACGCAGTTTGTATTGCAAAACGCCCTGGAGCATGGCAACAAAGCTGCGCTGATCGATGGACCAAGCGGTCGCGCTGTTACGTATTCAGAACTCGTCGAATCAATCTCGCGCGTTGCTGCCAGCCTGCACACGCGTGGATTAAGGAAAGGCGAGGTGTTCGGAATACTGAGCCCGAATGTGCCCGAATATGCTATCGCCTTTCACGCCGTGGCAACTCTCGGCGGAATCAGTACCACGGTCAACCCGCTATACACGGAAGAAGAAATCACACATCAACTAAAGGACTGCAGCGCGCGTTTTCTGGTCACTGTTCCACAGTGTCTCGAGAAAGCCGCCGCCGCCGCACGCAAGGCAAACATCGAGGAGCTGTTTGTCTTTGACAGGCCCGGTGAAGAGGCTACGGAAATTAACTGCGCCACTCCTTTCTCGTCATTGTTCAAAAGCAATGGAATCGTTCCCAAGGTGGAGATAAACGCTCGCGAGGATCTGGCGGCGCTTCCGTATTCAAGCGGCACCACTGGTTTACCCAAGGGGGTCATGCTGACTCACCACAATCTGGTCGCCAATATGTGCCAGATGGAGGGCCTTGATTATTTTACCGACAACGATACGTTGATCGGTGTGTTGCCGCTGTTTCACATCTATGGCCTGGTTGTCGTGCTGAACCTCGGTCTGCGTCAGGGCGCCACGATAGTGATGGTCCCGCGTTTTGAGCTCGAACCTTTTTTGCAAACGCTTCAGGACAATGAAGTCACACTGGCCCACCTGGTCCCCCCAATCGTTCTCGCACTCAGCAAACATCCGATTGTAGACGACTACAAACTTCCGAAACTGAGGACTATTTTCTGCGGCGCGGCTCCGCTCGGCGAAGACCTTACCCGCGCCTGCATGCAAAGGCTAAAATGCGATATTCGCCAGGGATACGGCATGACGGAAACCAGCCCAGTAACCCATTCATCACCTGCTGATCCTGCCAGGGTGAAGTTTGGTTCGGTAGGAGTTCCCGCACCCAACACCGAGTGCAAGATCATCGATTTACAGACTCGTGAGTCGCTTGGTCCAAACAAGGAAGGTGAGATTTGCGTGCGCGGTCCGCAAATAATGAAGGGATACTTAAATCGTCCGGAAGCGACGGCGGCCACGATCGATGCCGAGAAGTGGCTACACACCGGGGATATCGGCTACGCCGACGAAGACGGCCACTTCTATATCGTGGACCGCGCCAAGGAACTCATCAAGTACAAAGGTTTTCAGGTGGCGCCGGCTGAATTGGAGGCGCTCCTGTTGACGCATTCGGATATCGCCGACGCAGCCGTGATTCCCTGCCCGGACGATGATGCGGGAGAAGTGCCCAAAGCTTTTGTGGTATTAAAAGGAGAGGCCAGCGCAAAGGACATTATGGATTTCGTGGCCACGCGCGTGGCGCCCCACAAGAAAATACGCAGCGTCGAGTTCATCGACAAGATTCCCAAGTCGCCCGCAGGGAAGATTTTGCGGCGTCTCTTGGTGCAAAAAGAACGAGAAAGGAAAAAATAATAAATGTCGCCCGAGGTTGTTTCGAATGCGGTAAAAAAATACTTCGCAGCCCTACGAGCCATGGACCAGCAGGCCTGGGTCAACACTTTTGCAGTTGACGCGATCAGCCACGATCCGGTTGGCGTTCCGCCAATCGAAGGTCATCATAAACTCGGTGAGTTTTTCCAGACGATCACGGCCGCGTTCAAGGAGGTAGGCTTGACCGAGGATCAGGTATTCGTCGCGGGAAACGAAGCCGCCGTGAAATGGACAGGCGCCGGGATCAGCAAGCAGGGCCGCAAAGTGAAGTTCGAAGGCATCGACGTAATCGAAGTGAATGAGGACGGAAAGATCCAGACTGTTCACGCCTACTGGAACCCAGCTGAGATGGTGGCGCAACTTTAGCCGCGAAATTAACTGCGGTATAGTAAGGCATTTACTGAGTTATCCGCAGATTACGCCGATTTCAGGAACGAATAAACAGTAAAGACTATTCTTCTCGGTCAGTTACTTTTTGAAATCTGTGTAATCTGTGTAATCTGCGGATTGTTAAGCTTTAAAGGAGTATGCGGCCATGCAATCGTTTAGCTGCAAAGTTTTCGCCCTTGCCGTCCCGCTCATTCTGGGACTTTTAACTCTGGCGTCGGCGCAATCACCCGTCAGCACCTCGGACTGGGAAACGCTCCGGCCTGAAGGCGAAGAGTTTTCCGTGCTCATACCCAAGGGCTCGAAGTTTGAATCGAGCAAAGAGCCTTATCATAAGATGGAGTTGAATACTCGCTTCTACATTTCGAATACACAGGGTGGACCGGTGTTCGCTGTGGTTTCATTGAGCGGCATCAAATCAAACCCGGCGATGTACACCGAAATGGAGCGGGTTAATTCTTACGTTGACGCTTTCAAGAATTTTTTTCCACCAAAGCTTCGTACCAAGCCTGTACCCGTCAAGCTCACGCTGGTCGGCGCGAAAAATTTGCAGGGGAACGCCGGACGGGAATATGCCCTGACAATTGGCGAACTGTCTGGCACAGTGCAGGCGTTTGCTACCAGGAAGCGATTCTACGCGCTGGTTTACTTGAATTCGAAAAAGGATAAGGCTATCGAGGATCAGTTTGTAAGTTCGTTTGTGCTGCCTGAATGGGTGGCACCGCCGCCAGTGGTGGCAGTTCAGAACCCGCCGGCCACACCCCCCAACCGACAGAATCAACCGGCTGCGGTTGAAGCTCAGAATTCAGAAGCAGCTGCCAACCAACCCCCGGACGCGAAACTGAGCGGTCAGGATCCGGCCGCGCCCCGTCCGACAAAACGGCGTGCCATTTCCGGCGGCGTCCTCAATGGCAAAGCTATCAGTCTTCCTCAGCCGGAATACCCCGCCGAGGCGAAGGCCGCCGGTGCAGCCGGCTCAGTGGCCGTCCAGGTGACAATCGATGAACAAGGAACAGTCGTTTCTGCGCAGGCGGTCTCGGGACATCCAACACTGCAACAGTCAGCCGTCAACGCGGCACTCCAGGCCCGCTTTACGCCTACGTCGCTAATGGGCGAGCCGGTGAAAGTAACCGGAGTCATCGTCTATAATTTCGCGCGACCGTAGTGGTAGCAGACACTGCAGCTTATGCCACATCATCATGAAGAGATCTCTCAAACGGCTCGATTCCGTCCATCAAAAACTCATTGACACGGTTGCTCCGCTTGAGCCGAAACTCTTTTCCCAGCCGCCGGCGGCCGGCCAATGGAGTGTCGCGGAGATAGTTCACCACCTTTGTCTGGTCGAGCAGCTCGTGATTAAACAGCTCGAACGTGCCATCGCCCTGCCACCCCATCGAGTTGGTTTCTTTCGCAGGCTCATACCCACTTCCATTGTGTCCCTGCGACTTGTGCGCGTGAAAGCTCCAAAGGCGGCCAGCCCGCTTTCGGCACCTGAGAAAGATGTAGCGATCGAAAACTTGAACCGTGCGCGAAATGCGCTAAAAGAGATGTGCGCCACTCATGGTGAAGATCGCTTAAGGCGGCTGGTTTTCAAGCATCTATTCCTGGGCGATATCGACGGCGTGGCAACTATCTCGTTTGCCGGTTATCACGAACAGCGTCATTACAAACAGATTCGCGAGGTGCTGAAGAAGTTGGGGAACGGGTATTAGCCGCGGATGCAGGCGGATAAACACAGCTCAGGATAAGACGAAGAGGAGAGCGTGAATCATAGTGCTAACGGTGCGAAACTCCGCCTTCAAATTACTTTGTCCTGATCCGCGTTTGTCCGCGCAAATCCGCGGCTGAATTTTCTGTAAAAACTTGACGCTTCAGCATCCCCAGTCTATCTTCGCTCGAATCTAAACTGACAGTCTGTTTTGCCGAGAAAGTTTAAGCGATGTCAACAACTGTAACTTCCGCGACGCCGGCCTGGACCATCCCCGACTACCTCGAGGTACGCAATGGCCACCTCACGATCAATGGTGCTGATGCGCTGGAGCTGATCACTAAATACGATTCGCCACTCTTTGTTTTTTCAGAACCACGCATAAAATCTAACATCGACCGGCTAAAAAGAGCTGCCGAGTCAGTCGGCCACCCCATCCGGTTCTTCTACGCCTCAAAGGCGAACTCGAATATGGCCGTGCTCAAGACAGTGCTCGATTCGGGAATCGATCTGGAAGTTAACAGCGGCGGCGAACTCTTCAAGGCGTTGCGCGTAGGTTTCCGGCCGGACCAGATCATTTTCAACGGGACCAGCAAGAGTGCGGGTGAGCTCGACGACGCTGTAAAGGCTGGCATCTTCGCGATCAACGTCGATTCGATTTATGAAATTGGGCTCGTTGAGGAAGCCGTTAAGCGAGTGGCGGCCAGTGGTGGGCCACAGAAACCGGCACGCATCACCTTGCGGCTCGTTCCGGAAATCGGCACTCGCTCGCATCTCGGCTTGCAAACCGCTTTGCTGACTTCGAAGTTTGGCATCTCGTCGTCTGAGGTGCTGGAAGCTTTCCGCAGGGGCTTACAAAATCCAGATCTGATTCACGTCTGCGGCATTCATATTCATGTTGGTTCGCAAACGCCCGACGTCGAACCTTTCGCGGAAGCTTTCCGCAGCATGTGGGAACATCTCGTCGCGATTCATCGAGAGACGGGCCACACGCTCGAGCACATAAACCTGGGCGGCGGCATCCCGGTCAATTACCTGCGCGATCGCTCGCAAGCCGATCAACTGCCGGAGCATGAACGCGACATGCTGGGAGCTGATCTTGAGCCGGCTGTAGTTCTCGCGGAAGCTTTGCGCGTGGCGCGTGAATCTGCGCGCGCCGCTAATGCAGAACATCTTCTCGATCAAACGACGATTTTGCTTGAGCCCGGGCGCAGCATTATCGCCGACGCGGGCCTGGTGCTTACGACGGTGCTCAATATAAAGCGGCGACCCGAAACCGGAGACGTGTGGCTACTGACAGATGCCGGCTACAACATCATGCTCTCGATGAATAATTACAAGTGGTACTACCACATTGTTTCGGCCACGCGGGCCGGCGAACCGAATGAGACCAGCTACAAAGTTGCCGGACCGCTCTGTGACTCTGGTGATGTCTATTTTGACATCGAACGCGGTGGCCGTTTGCCCGACTATCGAAAGCTTCCCGCGGATGTTCAGCCGGGTGAAGTTCTGGCACTACTCAACAGCGGCGCTTACTCGCTGGCCCAGATGTTTCATTACAACGGGCGGCCGCTGCCCGCGGCGGTGATGGTTCGCCAGAATGGTGATGTGCAGCTAATTCGGCGACGCGACACTTACGAAGACCTGTTGACCAACGACGTATGGTAAACACAGGGCGAAGGAAAACTCACCCGACCGCTCGCCGCGAGTTTTTGAAAACCGCGGGGCTGGCAGCCGCCGGCGCGCCGCTGATATTGCGCAGTGCTAGTGCGTGCAGCCCACTTGAGATGTTGGCCAGTCCTTATGTTCAAAGACACGCATATTCATGCATCGTTATTGGCGCCGGCCTCTCAGGCCTGGCGGCGGCGTACGCACTCAAGCAAGCTAAGTGGAACGTGACGGTGCTTGAAGCTCGAGAACGTCTTGGAGGGCGCGTCCTTTCATTCAGCTTCAAAGAGAATCCCGAATTGGTTTGCGAGCTCGGTGGCGAATGGGTAGGCGAGAGTCATGAGCGCATGCAGGCGCTCTGTCATGATTTCAAAATACTCTTGAAAGACCACCGCTTCGAGGCGTGGCTTATGCAGGACGGCGTGGTGAAACGACCGGGCCAGTGGGACTTTTCACCACAGGCGAAAGCCGTTTTTGCAAAGTTTAAGAAGGCTTATGAACACTACACTCAAAACGATCGCGTGCGGCTGGACCAGTATGACTGGTGGACCTGGCTCAAAGATATAGGCTTCACGGAAGACGACTTGTTGCTGCGTGAGTTACAGGACAGTACAGACTTTGGCGAGACGATCCGCATGGTTTCCGCCTATGCAGCCGCGGCGGAGTACTTCGAATCGAGCCCGGCAAATGAAATGGACTACAAGATGGAAGGCGGCAACTCTCGTCTGGTAAACGCCCTCGCTTCGCAGATTGGAAATGCCTCAATACATATGGGCAGGGCGGTGGAGAGGGTTGTTCAGCGGAGCGGAAAGGTAACCGTCACTGCGGGCGGCAGAGACTTCAGCGCTGATGCCTGCATCTGTACAGCACCCACGCGTGTTGTCAATAAGATTACTTTTGATCCGCCGTTGCCGCGGGCGCAGAGCGAGGCCGCCGATAAGCTTCAGTATGCGCGGATCATCAAGAACCAGGTTCTGTTTCAAGAACGCTTCTGGGGTCCCGAAGATTTCTCGCTCGTCAGCGATGTTACGTCCCATTACTATTTT
>JALYSR010000340.1 GCA_030854715.1 Acidobacteriota bacterium | reverse complement strand
ATTCAGGTGGGCCAGCGTTCAGTTTTAATGGATGTTCCTTTCTACGAGACACCGGAAGGCAAGGACCTGCTACCGCCCAGACTGACGAGCGAAGGGGCACGTGTGGAGCCAAACTGGTTGCTGCGCTTCCTGCATGACCCGTCGTTGAGTGACCAAAAAGGTCCGGCGGCAAGTGAACAACAAACCCCAGCCGCGGCCGCAGCAGCCAGCCCCTCGCCAAGCTCCGCCGGCGGAACTGTCGTGAATGGTCCGCCAAAGACCAATGGGAGTTCAAACGCGGGCACGGGCAAGTTAATGCCGCAGCCAGGTTTGGATCGCAACGGCGTGCGTCTATATTTGAAGGCGCGCATGCCCACGTTTAATTTCTCGCCCAATGAGCTGCAAACTCTTGTCAGATTCTTTATGGCGCTTTCCGGTCAGCAAGAGCCTTACATCAAGGAGCCGCTCGAGCCCTTGAGCGAAGAAGAAAAACTTGTCGCTCGTCAGATGTTCACTTCAGGCACGCCGTGTTTGAAGTGTCACATCACCGGTGATCCGACGCACGATGCTAAGGCCATCGCGCCAAACTTCCTGCTTTCGGGTGAGCGTTTGAAACCTGATTGGACCTTCCGCTGGCTGTTGGATCCGGCGCAGATTAGCCCGGGCACAGCCATGCCCACCGGACTGTTCCGTAAAGAGGGTGAGCGCTGGGTAATCAATCTGCCGAATCCACCCGATAGTGCAAAACATTATCCGCGCGATCACGCGCAGTTGCTGGTTCGTTACATGCTTCAGTTGACTCCGGACGAGCAAAGACGATTGCTGGCGACTGCGCCGGTGAAGCCTGCGGCAAACGCAAGCAGCACGCAAACTACAGGCGCTCTGCGGCGGCCCGGGCGAAGTAAGGCGCGGGAGACGGCGGTGAGACGAGTTCGTAATAAAAAGCGGGGGACGGTAGTGGCTCGAGGTGTAACGGGGCGCGGCACTGCACCGCCGGGAATGTAGCGCTATTGGGCCTGTGCGGGTCTACTTCTTGCGGCCCTCGTGGTAAAGTTCATCGGAAAGAATCTTAATTTGGAGGAACTGATTATGTTTATGAAGCAGACTAAGGTCTGGCTCTGTCTAACGATTGCTCTGTCGCTCCTGGCGCTCGCGTCAGCATGTAGCAAAGCGCCGGAGAGTGGGACGAATGATGCGGGCACGACCACGGCCGGCAAGACTTACAGTGGTGATGTCGGCTCGATCGCCGGAAGCATTGCTTACAACGGTACGCCACCGGCGCCCAAGAAGATCGACACGTCTGCCGATCCCGTTTGCGGGCAAAAGAACCCGAACCTTTCGACCGAAGACACGGTCGTCAACAACGGCAAACTCGCCAACGCCTACGTCTATATCAAGGATGGCGCAGCCACCGACGGCACGAAGATTGGCGATTACACCTGGACTCCGCCGTCTACCGCAGCGGTCCTCGATCAGAATGGTTGCCATTATCGACCACACGTCCTAGGCGTGATGACAAACCAAAAAATAAGCATTACCAATAGCGACCCGACTCAGCACAACATCCATCCGACTCCGAAGAACAATCCCGAATGGAACCAGACGCAGCCAAATGGCGCGCCTCCTATCGAGAAAAGCTTTGCTCGCGCTGAGATTCTGGTGCCGGTCAAATGTAACCAGCATCCATGGATGAAGGCCTACATCGGCGTCTCGAAGCATCCGTTTTTTGCTGTCAGCGGAGAAGATGGCAGCTTCACCATCAAGGGCGTGCCCCCGGGAACTTATACAGTGGCGGCCTGGCATGAAGGCGGAGCCACGGGCACTGAGAAGACTATGAAGGTGACCGTAGCCGCGAACTCCGCTGCCAAGGCGGACTTCGCTTTCGGCGAAGCAGCAACCGCGGCCGGCCAACCTGGTCTTCAAATGATGCCGGCGATCGAGTTCCCAATGTTGGGCAGACACTGAGAAGCATTACCAATAACCGAATGCCGATTGCCGATTAATGAACTGACCGAGCATCGAGCTTGGGTTGATCTTCAATCGGCAATCGGAAATCGAAGATATGAACAAGGGTGTGCATCGATTTGCCTTGCTTGTTGCCGGCGCCACTTTTTTTCTGATCATTGCCGGGGCGCTGGTGACAAGCCACGATGCGGGTCTGGCAACGCCTGACTGGCCGCTGTCGAATGGACAGGTTTTCCCGAAGATGGTTGGCAATCTCTTTTGGGAACACGGGCACCGGCTGGTAGCAACGTCCGTGGGTTTGCTGACAATCGGGCTGGTGATTTTTCTTTTTGCCAAAGAAAAACGAGGTTGGGTGCGGCGGCTTGGGTTAGTCGCTCTGGCTGGAGTAATCGCCCAGGGGCTGTTGGGTGGTTTGACAGTAAAGCTGATGTTGCCGCTGGTTGTTTCGGCTGCACATGCGACGTTGGCCCAACTTTTCTTCTGTACGACGGTGAGCCTGGCGGTCTTTACTTCGTCAAGCTGGACAAAAGAACGGCCCACCTTGGAAGAGCAGGGAACCTTGCCGGTTCGCTATGTGTGCACCGCGGCCGCGGCCACGATCTTTTTGCAATTGATAATCGGAGCGACGCTCAGACATTCAGCTACCTGGGACAAACCGCTGCCAACAGATTTGCTGTTGACCCACATCGCGGGGGCCATAGCGGTAACCCTGCTATTGAGCAGTGCGGCGTTCATGGTCCTACGGCGGCATCGCGATGACGCATTTCTGACTCGGCCGGCCAAGGTTGCCATTTCGTTACTCGTGGTGCAGTTGTTCCTGGGAGTCGCGGCCTACATTACTCGGGTAGCTTCGCCAAATGATCCCCAGCCGTTGAATCCGATGGTGGGAATCACGGTGGCGCATGTGGCGTGTGGAGCGTTGGTGTTTGCGAGCACAATAGTTTTGACACTCAGGGCATTTAAGGTGTTGCGCTCACGGGAGCCGGCGTTTAGTTTATCTGCTTCACCGCAGAGGTCGTGAAAGCAGTTGGGTGTTGCGACAGCAGTTCAGAGTCCCAAGCTTAGCTTGCTGATTAGCCAAAGACAATCTAAATATTGAACTAATAACTGCTGGAGTGAGCTCTGAAGTTCGAGTGCTGATAAAAAGTTTTATATGGAAGAATTCGCAATAGACCTTAATACCTCCGCGGTTGTCCAGGATGAACGATTGAATGCGCGCGAGCGGCTGGCTGCCTTTGCGGAGCTAACGAAACCGCGTATCACTTTCCTCATCGTGCTTACGTCTGCCGCCGGCTTTGTTCTCGGCTCGCGCGGAAGTGTTAATTACGCCGCCCTCGCTAATGCGATGTTTGGTATAGCGCTCTTGTCGTCAGGAATCGCAACGCTCAATCAATACATGGAGCGGGACCTCGACGGTCTGATGCGACGCACGGCTAATCGGCCTTTACCATCCGGAAGACTTTTACCCTGGGAAGCGTTGGCTTTTGGCGCAGGGCTGACCGTGCTGGCTGAAATTTACCTGGCAGTCATGGTTAATCCTCTATCGGCTTTACTGGGCCTGACCGTTATCTCCGGCTATTTGTTTGCCTATACCCCGCTGAAAACAAAGACCACACTCTCGACCATGGTCGGAGCTTTTCCGGGGGCGGTTCCACCGCTGATCGGCTGGGCGGCGGCTCGAGGAGAGATCGGAATCGAAGCGTGGGTGTTATTTGCGATTCTGTTCCTCTGGCAGTTTCCACACTTTCTGGCTATCGCCTGGATATATCGCGAAGACTACAGCCGCGCGGGAATTCTGATGCTGCCGGTTGTTGAACCTGACGGCCGCGTCACCGCGCAACAGATCGTCGTCTACACGGTTATGCTTTTGCCCATCAGCTTGCTCCCCGTCGCGCTGGGTATATCGGGGAAGGTTTATCTCTACGGCGCCATTGTTTTAGGTTTGCTGTTCCTTTACAGCAGCCTGCGCGCTGCCATATCAAAATCGAAACAAGAGGCGCGGCGATTGTTGCTGGCCTCCGTAATCTATCTGCCACTGTTGTTTGTTCTGATGGTTCTGGACAGGTAAATGGTGAATGGTTAATAGTGAATGGAAAAACGAGGGTTCTGTTTGCAGCACCCCGTTCCGGCCAATGCTCTCACTATTTACCATTTACTATTTTCCATTTACTCCTAACGAGAGGTAACCGATGGGACGAGCTCTTGCGGTTATTATCTGGATCCTGACTCTGGGTTCAGTAAGTCTCTTTTTTGTTAAGAAGTGGTGGTTTCCAAAGGCCATCTCTTCTCACGCGGCTGCACTCGATCAGCAATTTCTGCTGACGATCATTGTGGTCGGCGTGGCCTTTACTGCCGCCCAGGTTGGCCTGGGATATGTGGTTTGGAAATACCGCGACCGTGGCCAGAAAGAGCGCGCAATCTACTCCCACGGCAGCAATCGTCTGGAAGTTGTCTGGACAATCGTAACTGCCGTGATCTTTATATCGTTAGCGCTCATGGGCCAGAGCGTTTGGGCCTCGCTCCACTTTAATAGCGCCCCTCCGGGGTCCTTCCAGGTTGAGGTTGTCGCCCAGCAGTTTCAGTGGAACTTCCATTACGCGGGGAAAGACGGAGTGTTTGGCCGCACCGATCCCAGCCTCATCGACGACTCGGCGTTGAACTTCATTGGCCTCGACGAAACTGATCCCAACGCCAAAGACGACGAGACACATAGCGTGATCGCGATTCCCGAGGGCCAGCCGGTCGAGTTGATCCTGCGGTCCAAGGATGTTATTCACAACTTCTGGGTCCCGCAGTTGAGGTTTAAGCAGGACCTGGTTCCCGGCATGGCGATTCGGGTCCACTTCACCGCGAACCGTCCCGGCAAATATGAACTGGCCTGCGCGGAACTTTGCGGCCAGCTTCATTTCAAAATGAAAAGCTACATGCTGGTCTTGCCGGCTGATGAGCATAAGGCGCTAATGGCTTTGCCACAGGATCAGTTTCAGACGCGCATCACGGAGTTGTTGGCAAAGTATCCTTTACCAACTTATGAGCAGTGAAAGATCTTTAAGTTGTTAATCACGGCTTAACCACTAGGAGATTAAAGATGTCAGGTGAACCGCACGAAGTAGTGCACCGGCACGAGCCGCCAACCAGCTTCATTCGTAAGTACATCTTCAGCCTGGATCACAAAGTCATCGGCATCCAGTACATCATTCTGGCCCTGGCCGCAGTGCTGGTGGGCATGACGATGTCGGTCTTGATGCGTTTGAATCTATCGTGGCCGGGAACCCATTGGCCGATACTGGGAACCCTGTTTCCCGGCGGCGCGCCCGGCGGCATAATGAATCCGGAGTTTTACTTGTCACTCGTGACCATGCACGGAACGATCATGGTCTTTTTTGTGTTGACCACAGCGCCGCAGGGTGGCTTCGGCAACTACTTCCTGCCTATCCAAATCGGCGCGGAGGACATGGCCTTCCCGTTCCTCAATATGATGTCGTTTTGGGTGACCTTCGTCGGGTTCATAGTCATACTCGCGGCCATTTTCTTTTCCGGAGCGCCTTCAACTGTCGGCCCGATTGGCGGCTGGACAGGCTATGCGCCCCTGAGTGCTCTGGGACAAATCGCAGGCCCTGGGCAGGGTATGGGCATGAACTTATGGATCATCAGCATTGCGATTTTCTGCATCGGTTCATTACTCGGCGCGCTTAACTTCATCACCACGCTGCTCAATATGCGCACCAGGGGAATGACCCTCATGCGCATGCCTTTGACATGTTGGGCCTGGTTTACGACCGCTGTACTTGCGCTGCTTTCGTTTCCAGTTCTGCTGGGCGGCGGCATCCTGCTCTTGCTCGATCGTTTGGCGGGAACAAGCTTCTTCATTCCGGGTGGGCTCTACGTTAGCGGAATACTTTCCGGCACCAATCCAAATTTTCCCGTGCACACTGGCGGCTCACCGATCTTGTGGCAACACCTATTCTGGTTTTTCGGCCATCCCGAAGTTTACATCGCCATTCTGCCCGGCATGGGTGCGACTTCCCATATCCTTTCAACCTTCGCGCGGAAACCGATCTTTGGTTATCGCGCCATGGTGTTTGCGATCTTTGCGATCGGATTGTTGGGCTTCTTCGTTTGGGGCCACCACATGTTTATCAGCGGCATGAGCCCCTACTCGGCGATGACTTTCTCGATTTTGACGCTCTCCATTGGCGTGCCGTCGGCCGTCAAAACCTTTAATTGGTTGGGAACGTTGTGGGGCGCAAAAATCCGCTTCACCACGCCGATGCTATTTGCAATCGGCTTCGTGTCGTTGTTTGTCGCAGGCGGAATTACAGGTCTCGTCCTGGGCCAGACCTCCCTGGATCTGCCGATGCACGATACCTACTTTGTGCCGGCCCACTACCACCTGGTCATGGGTGTCGCTTCGAACTTCGGTATGTTCGCCGCGACTTACTTCTGGTTCCCGAAAATGTTTGGCCGCATCATGAATGAAACGCTCGGCAAGATTCACTTCTGGATAACCTTCGTCGGCGTCTACTGCATTTTCGTTCCGATGCACACCATGGGAATGGTTGGAATGCCGCGTCGCTATGCGCAATTCACTGAGTATACATTTCTCGCGTCGCTGCATCCTCTGGTCGTCTTTGTCTCCATCGCGGCCCTCGTCACGGCGGTCACGCAGATTTTGTTTTATTTCAATCTGATTTGGAGCATTTTCAAAGGTAAGAAGGTCGGCGCGAATCCCTGGGAGGCAACCACGCTGGAGTGGACCACTGCCAGTCCGCCGGTGCACGACAATTTTGGCGGAGTTCTGCCAGTAGTTTATCGCGGTCCATACG
>JALYSR010000330.1 GCA_030854715.1 Acidobacteriota bacterium | reverse complement strand
GGTAATAAGACGATCATCATCATCGATCCCGCCACTGGTGGCGTGAAAAGTTCGACCACTATTCCGGCGGAGAAGCCTAAGAAGCCTATTGATCTTCCGCCCTATAAGCCAAAATGGAAGTTTAATATCGGTCTCGAGTACAAATTTGAGTCCAAAATTTCGCCCGGTTTGAATACCGAAACGTTTACACTTCCGAGCGGCAGCAAGATTAGCTTTAACTTACCGGATGATATAAGCGCCGGCGATACGATAACTGGGACCGTGGTAACGGAAGTTGCTGGTAAGGACGAAAAGCAGCGCGCGCGAAACCAGTCTGAACTCAAGAAAATCGTATTACAGATCGCCGGGCAGTCCATGCCGGCAACCGAGAAGATGTTCACTCGAACCATTCCAGCTAACGCTAATCCGGAGGAACCTTTCCTCGCCGTGATGGTAAATGGCAAGCAGGTTTGCAGCGCGACCGCGCCAATTGCGCAGAACGCGCCACCCACTCCGCAGCAACCACAACTTCCCACGTGCGGACAGATTGGAAGAAACGTTGTAGTTAAAGATCACTGCGATGGAATCATAGCTCCGACCGATTCCTGCTCGATAGGTGGGACACAACTTCAACCGCTAGCCGAATCACCGCGCATAAGAGTAATGCAGAACACGAGCCAGACTCCGGGTGCAACGCAGATCAAGTACACCGAACAAGGTAAAGAAGTCAGTGGGCCATTTCAAAATCTCGGTGTGAATCTCACGTCTCCGAATACCAATCTGCTGAGAGGTCAGCAGACATCACTTCAAGTAGTTGCGCAGGTTCAAGGAATTCAGCAGGACGTTTCGCTGGATTTAGTGAACGATACCCCGGGTGTGGTCAGCATCAGCGGCGGCGATAATCAACACTTCACTATTCACCCCGCGGATGTTCAGACCGATGGAACTCATATTCAGAACTTCACAGTCACGGCCATTAGCGCCGGTGCGTGGGGAGCGACTGCGACGATGTCTTGCGTCGGCGCTACAAGGATTAGGCCGAAATAAGATTATTGACAGCGAAATAGGGCCATGTTTAAATCCAAGTCTGCCGACTTTTTGTAAGCATTTAAAACTGTGCAGAAACTACTGCGCGATCATTCGTGAGATAGATCGCAAGGTCAGTCCGGTTATATTTGTGGACAAATCAATTCGATGGCAGACGACAACGACAAGCCGGACGAACTAAAACAGCAGCCCCCTGGGGTTGTCACACCTGCCGATTCGGTAGGCACGCCTCCGGCCACATCCATTCCTGACGCAGGCGAGCTTGCCGGTGCAGACGCGGAAAAAGCCGCTATGGTCGAGCAGGCTAAGTCACGCGTAGCGGCCGTCAAAGAATCTCTGGGCGAGAAGGCTGTTGGCCAGCCCATCGCCGCTGGGCCGCCCTCCGCTGCAGCGCCAGGCGCTCCCAAACCTCCGGTAAAGAAGAAGGAAGAAGGCCCAAAGCCTACCGACGCTTCCGGCAACAGGCTGGTACAGAAACTCAAGGCCAAATTCAATGGCGCAGTGGTTGAAGCCATGGAGTTTATCGGACAGGTTTCGATTCGCATCGAATCTGCTCGCATCGTTGAAGTTTGCGATTTCCTGAAACGCGATTCTGAAACACCTTTCAACTACCTTTCAGATCTGACTTGCGTTCATTTTCCCATGCGGCAAGAGGCGCCGCTGGAGGTTGTCTACAATCTCTATTCGATTTCCGGGAACGAACGCGTGCGTTTGAAGGCAGGAATAACTGAAGCCGCGGGCATTGATAGCGTGACCAGCGTTTGGCCCTCAGCGAATTGGATGGAGCGCGAGGTATTCGATCTCTTTGGGGTGAAGTTTAAAAACCATCCCGACCTGCGACGAATATTATTGCCCCCTGATTGGGAGGGGCATCCGCTCAGGAAAGATTACCCGCTCGAGTTTATCGAGAACGCATGGACCCAAAGACATCTGCCGGAGATGACTGAGGTGCAACGCGAACAGCTGGAGCAACGACGCGCCTACGGACTGGAAATACTTTCCGTACCGCAGGAGCGCATGATGCGGGAAATCTTACAGAGCGGTAAAGAAGTGATGCCTAAAGACAAGTGAAACCGTGAACCGAGAACCGTGAACAGTGAACCGGAAACAGTAAGGGCCAGACATAGCACTTCAGGACAATTTTCGGTTCCCGATTCCCGGCCCACGGTTTCCGAAGTGCTATGACGCCAAAAGAGATCGCTGCCCAGTATGAAGCGAAAGTTTTCGACACGCCGGAAGCGGCGAAGGTCGCTGGCTTTATCCTGACGGAGACTATGGCGCCCCGGAATGTTTGGAACAAAGCCAGCGCCGCCCAGGCGATCGTAACGAAGCTCGCACACATTCGCTCCCGCGGGGAAGCAACGGAAATAGGTTTGATTATAGAGCCGTGGAGCATAACTGGTTGTTATGTTCCTGCTGAACCAGCACCCGCAGCGGCTTAGAGTATAGTCAGTAGTCCGTTGCCCGTAGTCTGTTGCAGATGACTTCACCTACTGACGACTGACGACTGACGACTGAACACTGAACACTGACATGCATCAGGTAGAAATCGCTACAACTAGAGAGACGCTGCTCGACAGCCCCGAGATGGTTCTCAACATGGGGCCGCAGCACCCGTCGACTCACGGCGTGTTGCGGGTGATCCTGAAGCTCGACGGCGAAACCGTCATCGACCTCGATTGCGATATCGGCTACTTACATCGTGGCATGGAGAAGATTGCCGAGAATCGCATGTACACAATGATCGCCCCCTACTGGGATCGTCTTGATTACATTGCCGCAGTTTCTAACGGCCTGGTGTGGGTTGAAACGGTCGAGCAGATGATGGGTTTGGTGGTGCCGCCGCGCGCTCACTATCTGCGGACTATTCTGACGGAACTGAACCGCATCGCGTCTCACTTGCTCTGGCTGGCTACACACGCGCTCGATATTGGCGCGGTAACAGTTCTGCTCTGGGCGCTCCGTGAACGCGAAGAGATTCTGAAAATTTTCGAACGACAGTTTGGCGCGCGCCTAACGTGTCATGCCTGGCGCGTCGGCGGTATGCCCAACGATGCCTACGATGACTTCGAGCCGGACGTGCGTCGCTTCATAAGCAATTTTCCAAAGCGCCTCGATGAATACGAAACAGTGCTGTCGGAAAATCGCATCTGGTTAAGTCGTACCGTGGGCATCGGCGTCATCACTGGAGAAGACGCCGTGGCGATTGGTTTGTCAGGTCCGGCATTGCGGGGTTCGGGCGTGGCCTGGGACATTCGCAAAGCGAGACCTTACGCCGCCTATGCTGACATGGATTTTGATATTCCGTTGGGAGAAAACGGTGATACTTACGATCGTTACCTGGTGCGGCTCGAGGAAATGAGACAGTCACGACGGATCATTGATCAGGCGCTGGATAAGTTGCCTGACGGTCCAGTAAATGCGAAGTTGCCGAAGATAGTTAAGCCGCCGGTCGGCGATTACTACCACTCGATCGAAGGGCCAAAGGGTGAAATTGGCTGCTACCTGGTTTCAGATGGGACCGCGCAGCCCTGGCGCGTGCGTGTGCGACCGCCGTCGTTGATTAACCTGCAGGCGTTGAAGAAACTTTGCCTGGGACATTTGGTCGCCGACGTAGTTGCAATCATCGGCACACTGGATATCGTTCTTGGTGAGATCGATCGTTAACTATGCTTCTCTTAGCTCCAATCAATTTCATTGACCAACTGCTGCTGAAGTTTTTCAGCCCTGAGACGATTAACCACGTCGTCTGGCCCTTCATCCAGATTGGTCTGGTGGTCACACTAATCGCAGGGTGGGTTGCTTTCGCAACTTATCTGGAGCGCAAGATCTCCGCGTTTATGCAGGCTCGACTTGGGCCGATGCGGGTCGGCCCGTGGGGATTGTTACAGCCTATCGCCGATGGCATTAAGTTGCTCACCAAAGAAGATTTCATTCCCGAGAAGGCTGATCGCTGGATCTTTTTCTTCGCGCCTTACATCGCTATCGCTGCCGCTTTTATTGTCTTCTCAGTGATTCCCTTTGGCCCGGATTGGGCCGTGATTACCGACATAAATATTGGGCTCTTGTTTGTCCTCGCCGTTTCGAGCGTTGGCGTGCTGGCCTTGATTCTCGCCGGCTGGTCGTCAAACTCCAAGTATTCGTTGCTCGGAGCGCTGCGTTCCAGCGCGCAGATGATCTCTTACGAAGTTGCGATGGGGTTGTCGTTAATTGGCGCGCTTATGTTTGCCCGCACGCTTTCTCTTTCCGGCATTGTTGGGGCACAGCAGGCGGACAGCATCTGGTATCTCGCGTACCAGCCGCTCGGGTTTCTGATTTTTCTGGTTAGCGGCATCGCCGAAAACAATCGAGCCCCGTTTGATTTGCCTGAAGCAGAATCAGAATTGGTAGCCGGGTTTCACACCGAGTATTCCGGATTTCGCTGGTCGCTGTTCTTCATGGCCGAATATGGTGCGATGGTCGTTGTCTCCGCGATGGCCGCCACCGTGTATCTCGGCGGTTGGTATTTTCCCTTCGTTTTCCGGCTAACTGAGGCGAAGGGTTATCACAACCTCTATGTTATAGTCAGCCTTCTGGTCTTTATTACCAAGGTAGCAATTATTCTTTATGTGTATTTCTGGCTGCGCTGGACGCTGCCGCGCTTCCGTTACGATCAATTGATGGACATCGGTTGGAAGTGGTTGATTCCATCGGCACTGATTAACATTGCCACTTCCGCACTCGCGATCTTTGCGGTCCAGGCACTCGACGGTTGGCATGGCATCAGGACGATTGAAAAACTTTCCAACGGACTTGATCTAACAGCAACCGGCAAAGCCGTGATGATAGTGATGGGACTCGCGGGGTTGGGTATCGCCGGTCTGCTCTCAGCGAGAATCAACTGGCGCTCGCGCGATTTCAATTTGAAGAGCCAACGGAGAAATATTCGGCTGGTAAATCTGCCGCAAGGGAAACCCGCTGTTCCGGCTGTTGCTCCGGCAGAATGATAGGTCATTGCCAATTGGCAATTGCCGAATGCCGATTAGAGCTTTGACTCCGGGTTCTGAGTCTCGAAACCAGGAATGGCCGTGGGTAAATCGGCAATCGGAAATCGACAATCGGAAATATTGAGATGCCATTAGTTAAAGTTCCAAAACCAAAGTTCATCGAAAAACTCCAGCGCTTTTTCCTGGTAGATCTGCTGAAGGGTCTGCAACTAACGCTCAAGTACAACATTGGCGCTATCACTGATAAGGATTCGGTGGCGGGCAAAGGCATTTACACCGAGCAATATCCGAAGGTTCGTCCCGATGTCGCGCCACGATTCCATGGCGCGCCGCGGCTGAATATGGATCCGGAAACGCACGACACGCTCTGCATCGCCTGCAATCTGTGCGCTATAGCTTGCCCGGAAGACTGTATCGACGTGCTGGCGATGGACGTCGAGATCATAGTCGCCGGCAAGCCCCGGAAGAAAAAGGTGCTCGACGAGTTTATTTTCGACACCTCGCGGTGCATGTTTTGCGCGCTGTGCCAGGAAGCGTGTCCGACATCGTGTTTGGAACTGACTCAGGATTTTGAGTTGGCCACCTACTCACGCGCCGGCTTCGTGTGGAACCGCGAAATGCTCGAGCAGGGGCGCGAGACAGTGAAGTACACACGGTAAGTGAATTGCCGATTGCCAATTGGCAATTGCCAATTTTAGGGGATGCTTCTACCGCTTAGTTGTCACTCCCCGTGACAACTATGACGCCTGATGAACTGAAGAAGCGCACGAAACAATTTGCGCTGAGAATCCTTAAACTGGTTGCAGCCTTGCCGAATACAGTTCAAGGCCGCGCGATTGCCAGCCAACTAGTGCGAGCCGGAACTGCGGTCGCTGCTAACTACCGAGCATCATGCCGGGGGCGGTCGAAGGCAGAATTCATTGCCAAGATTGGTACGGTAGAAGAAGAGGCAGACGAAAGCGCTTTTTGGCTGGAATTGATCATAGAGGGCGGACTACTGAAGCAGCAAGTTGTTCAGCCATTGCTCACCGAAGCCGGGGAACTGACTAAGATTATGGCGAAGTCTCGCATTTCTGCATCAACGGCACTTAGACAAAGTAAGTCGATAGGCAAACGAGGGGAGTCGAAAGCAATTTCAAATCGGCAATCGGCAATTGGCAATCGGCAATGATATTAACAGGTTGGGAAGCGGTCTTCTTCTGGGTTTTCTCTATCGCAGCCATCTTCGCAGGTCTTCTGACTGTGATGGCTCGCAACACCATTCACAGTGCACTCTTCCTGATTTCTTCCCTGGTCTCGGTCGCTGCGCTTTTCATTCTGCTTCGCGCTGAGTTCATCGCCGGGGTACAGATCCTTGTCTACGTCGGCGGCGTGATGGTTCTGTTTCTTTTCGTGATCATGCTGGTCAACGTGGGTTCGGAAGAGCGCGGAAGTGAAGAGATTTTTAACCGGCCGCGCCAGGTTACGACCAGCATTATCTTCTGTGCGCTATTGGTCGCCGGGCTTATCTACGCAATCAATATGGGATACGAGGGTCTTCAGAAACGAGATGAAGCCCAAATTCAAACAGCCAACGAACAACGGCAGAGTAGAGAGCAGGACATGGCTACTTCTGCAACTGGAGCGTCCAGAATAACCAGGGAAACTGAACGGGTCGGCGGCAGTCTCTATCGTTACGCCTCGCTGCCTTTCGAAATAGCCAGCGTGCTCCTGCTCGTGGCAATCATTGGTTCGGTTATGTTGGCGCGCACGCTCAAACAGGAAGCCGCGGTAGATGATGTTGCTCCGGACGTCTTGCAGAAAGAGACCGCATATGATCCCGAGTTGGCGGAAGTCCATCCCGAGATAACCTGAAAATGTATATTCTGTTGTTCAAAATATTTCCCGCCTCGCTAGGACTGTTGCTCCAGGAAGCGACGACCGGACGCCTGGGTACAGCCTGGGAAAAAGCGCAGCATCCCGACCTATCCAAGTTTCTCATTATCGGTGCGTTGCTATTTATCATCGGCGTTGCCGGTGTGCTGACCCGCCGCAACATTATCGTCATCTTCATGTCGATCGAGTTAATTCTCAACGCGGCGAATCTTAACTTCATCGCCATGTCGCGCTACTTGCAGGATACCGGGAACGTAAATGCGGTTGCCGGACAGATTTTTGCCGTGTTCGTCATTGTGGTTGCCGCTGCTGAAGCAGCAATTGGATTAGGAATCGTGATTGCGCTTTATCGAAATAAAGAAACGATCTGGGTGGACGAGATTGATATCTTGAAGTGGTAACAAGTGACGAGTGACAGGTGATAAGTAAAACTGGTCGCCACCTATCATCTGTCACCTCTCACCTGTCACCTGTCAGCGCGTATGCATAGATACATTTGGTTAGTTCCACTTTTGCCTCTCGCCGGTGCGGCCATCAATGGGCTGCTGGGACGGAAGTTTCGCTTTTCCGAAAAACTAATCGGCGGTATTGCTGTCGGTTCGATTGCGTTTGCTTTTCTCATCACGCTCGCCGCGGTTTATTCCTACGCGTTCAGTAATAATGCAATGTGGCCTCAGGCTTATGTAACGAGCCAGGATGGCGCGTTTAGTTTCACTTGGATCCCGGGCGGTGCGGTAAGGCTCACGCAAGGTTCGCAGGAGCGATCAAACATCAAACTCGAGGAAGCGAAGAAACGCGGAGATCTTCACTCTGAAGAAAAAGTCCCGGCTCTTGAGGGCGGCGGAGTATCACAAACCGCACCCGCTCTTAATGTTGAATGGAGTTACCAGCTCGACGCGCTCTCATCGATCTTCATGCTGATTGTCACCGGCGTGGGCCTGTGCATCTTCGTTTTTGCCACCGGATACATGCATGGCGACCCGGGTTTTTATAGGTTCTTCGCCTACATGGGCTTGTTCATGTTTTCGATGCTCGTGCTGGTGATGGGCTCAAACTTCCTGATGATGTTTGTAGGTTGGGAGGGCGTGGGGCTGTGTTCCTACCTGCTGATTGGTTACTACTTCGATCGTCAGGAAGCTGCTAATGCTTCGCGCAAGGCTTTCATTACCAATCGCATTGGCGACTTCGGGTTTGCACTCGCCATTTTCGGCGTCATCGCCACGTTTGGCACCGCGCAATACACGGACGTATTCGGGCAGGCTGCGAGTTTTCCTCTCGAGTCGCTCGGTCACTGGGGTCTGCTTTCGTGGATTGCCTTCGGACTGTTCATCGGCGCCTGCGGCAAGTCTGCGCAGCTTCCATTGCACGTTTGGTTACCCGATGCGATGGCTGGTCCAACTCCGGTCTCGGCACTGATTCACGCCGCGACGATGGTCACCGCCGGTCTTTACATGGTGACGCGCACCAACGTCATTTTCCAACACTCGCAAACGATGATGATGATTGTGGCTTTAGTCGGCGCGGCGACTGCCTTATTCGCAGCGACAATCGGTATCACGCAAAACGACATCAAGAAAGTTCTGGCGTATTCGACCGTTTCGCAGCTTGGCTTTATGTTTATGGCCTGCGGCGTAGGCGCGTTTGCCATCGGAATATTTCACGTCATGACGCATGCGTTTTTCAAAGCCCTGATGTTCCTTGGCGCGGGCAGCGTCATCCATGGAATGCATCACGAGCAGGACATGCGGCGTATGGGCGGTCTCCGGAAGTACATGCCTTACACGTACATGACTTTCCTGGCCGGCTGGCTCGCGATCTGCGGCATCATTCCGTTTAGCGGGTTCTGGTCCAAGGATGAAATTCTGTGGAAGGCAGCTTCCACCCGATATATTCCAGTCGGATGGCTGGTTTGGGTTGTCGGCGTAATAGCAGCTACCTGCACCGCCTTTTACATGACGCGCCTCGTCGCCATGACTTTCTGGGGCAAAGAAAGATTTCTGGATTCGCATCACGATCATACGCCCGAACACGAAGTACACGACTACGATCACGATACTCCCATACATCATGCCAATACTCCGCACGAATCGCCGGCATCGATGTGGGTGCCGCTGGCTGTGCTGGCGGTGCTGGCAACCGTTGGCGGTCTTGTCGGCATCGGCACGGCTTTCACCGGTGGAAAACATATTGGCGGCCGAATGAATATCGTCAACTTCCTCGATCCGATCATCTGGAATCCCTCAACGCGCCTATTTGGCACTCATGAGGCAGTTGATAGTGATGGCAGGCCTCTGGAAGTTGTGGAGCGACGTGCCGTGGCCAGCGTGCTTACCACTGAAGAACTGCACGCTGAAGCTCCTCCGCCACCTTACGGCAATGAAGAAGGATTTAACGTTGCGCATTTCGTCGAGGCGAAGATTCACAGCGAAACGATGACCGAGTGGGTGTTCATCATCATCTCGCTCGTTGTTGCCGCATTCGGCATTGGACTAGGCGTGCTCTTTTACGTGAAGAACCCGCGGCTGCCGGATATATGGGCCAAGCGCCTGCGCCCGCTTTATGAAGCCAGCTATAACAAGTATTGGGTCGATGAATTCTTTGGCTGGGCCGTCACCCGGCGAACAATGGACGCCGCGCGCGCTGTCTTCGCGTTTGATTCCAAGGTGATAGATGGCGGAGTAAATGGCTCAGCCTGGTTGACCAAACTTTCGAGCCGTCTAACCGGGGCAACTGATCAGTATCTTGTCGATGGACTGGTAAACGCGATTGCCGCTTTTGTTATTCGCCTCATGTCGCCGCTCTTTCGCGCCGCGCAAACCGGCTTCGCACAAAACTATGCGCTCGTGATGGTATTGGGACTGGTAGCGGCGGTGGCGATGTTTTTCGGCGCTGACATCGCGAGAGCATTCAAAGCAATATTCGCTATCGGGTTTTGAAGACTGGTCAGTAGTCAGTTGTCTGTAGTCCGTGGCGGCTGAGCGGCTTGGCGTTGCATATCAACTGATAACGGACCACTGACAACGGACCATAAACTTATGAAAAGTTTGCCGATTCTTTCAATCGTAACGTGGCTGCCGACACTTGGGGCCATTGTCATTCTCGCCCTCTTCAAAAAGGAGCAGGCAAGTCTCATCAAGAAATTCGCCACCGCCTGGTTTGGCGTCGCCTTTGTCGCCTCATTGGCTTTGCTGAAGTATGACCGGGCGCTTGGCGGCATGCAGTTTCTCGAAGACCACCAGTGGATTCCCGTGATAGGTGCGCGCTACCAAATGGGCGCGGACGGCGTGGCGGTGCTTTTGATTGTGCTGACGACGCTGCTGGGCGTCATCGCTGCGTTGTCTTCGTGGAAATACATCGAGAAGCGCGAGAAAGAATATTACGCTCTGTTGCTCCTGCTACAGACTGCAGTTGTCGGTGTGTTTACGTCGATGGATCTCTTCCTCTTTTATCTTTTCTTCGAAGTTTCACTCGTGCCGATGTACTTCCTGATTGGCATCTGGGGCGGCGAAAATCGATTGTACGCCGCCATCAAATTCTTCCTCTATACCCTCGTCGGCTCAGTCATAATGCTGCTGGGCGTTTTGAAAATCTATTTTCTAACCCAGGACACCTCACTCACCAGTCAGATCACGCAGGGAACGATTGACTTGCTTGCGGGAAACAAGGAAGCGGCCGCAATGGTGTCCGGCACTATTCAGGCAGCGGCGCAGAACGGCACGGGCACTTTCAACATTCTTTACATGCAGGCCCTCGGCTCGGTGATGCCGATGGGCGTGATGCAGGTCTTGCTGTTCTTTGCATTCGCCCTCGGCTTCGCGATCAAGGTGCCAATGTTTCCCTTCCACACGTGGCTTCCCGATGCGCACGTCGAAGCGCCCACGGCCGGTTCAGTCATCCTCGCCGGCATCCTGCTGAAGTTGGGGACCTACGGTTTTTATCGTTTCAATATTCCGATGTTTCCCGCTGCGTCCGCTGATGAATCGTATTTCGGATCTTTTGGCGTGCGCAGTGTGATGGTCTTCCTGGCCATTGTGGGGATCATCTATGGCGCGCTGGCCGCGATGTATTTCGTAGTCAAGAAAGACGGCGACGTTAAGAAGCTGGTTGCGTATTCATCCGTGTCGTCAATGGGCATTGTGATGCTTGGGTTGTTTGCGCTGAATCCCAACGGACTCAACGGCGCCGTGCTTCACATGATCAACCACGGAATCTATTCCGCCGCACTCTTCCTCTTGGTGGGAATCATTTATGAGCGGAGGCACACGCGTAGCGTGGCGGAATTTGGCGGGCTGTCGCATGTGATGCCCGGATACGCGGCCATATTTCTGGCGATGGTGATGACGGCGATTGGATTACCGCTGCTGTGCGTTTTCATCTCGGAATTTCTCTCGCTGCGAGGCGCATTTGAAGCGAATCCAATGTGGGCCGCCTGGGGCGCCCTGGGAATTATTTTGAATGCCGGTTACATGCTCTGGCTGTACCAGCGAATGTTCTTCGGCACTATCGATAATCCGAAGAATGAAAAACTAACTGACCTGAGCGGCCGCGAATGGGCTTATATGACGCCGCTGGTTATTCTATCTCTTTGGATCGGAATCTATCCCAAGCCGTTTCTGAACTATATCGAGCGTCCGGTGAACGCAGTCGTGCGACAGGTGCGCCCGACTTATCCAATTCCAGGAATGCCGCCCGCAGCCGGGACTCAGCAACGCGCAGCAAAATAATAAGGATGAAGGATGAGGGCTTAAACGGACACAATGATCGATGTTCGGCGTCGCTATTAAGCACATGACTACACTTGGATCGATGTTCCTCCTTTTTCATGCTTCATCCGTCATCCTTCATCCTTTCGAAGCAATGCTACTACTTCAAGCCAACAGCACAGCGCTTTACACGCTTGGCGACTTGCGCCTGATCGTGCCGGAGCTGATTCTGACGATCTGGGCTTGCGTCGCGTTGGTGATGGAAGTGGTCCTGCCTTATCGCAAGAGCAAACTCATCGCCTACTTTTCACTCGTGGGTATCGCACTCGCCGGCGTCTCCCTCGGTGCGCAGTGGTGGACCAACCGAGACGTTCTGCCGTTGGATGGATTCTATGGCATGGTGCGGGTGGACGGCTTTGCCCTGGTCTTTCAGGCGATTTTCCTGGTTGCAGCTGCCCTGGCCATCGCCATTTCCACTCGCTATCTCGACATCGAAGGTGAACAGCACGGCGAATACTACGCGCTGGTCCTCTTTGCTACCGTCGGCATGATGTTTTTGGGTTGCGGCTACGACTTAATCACTCTTTACATCAGTCTCGAGTTAATGGCGCTGACGTTCTATGTGCTGGTGGCTTTCACCAAACGCGAAAAACGCTCGAACGAAGCCGCGATGAAATATTTCCTATTGGGGGCGTTCTCATCCGGTGTCCTGCTCTATGGCATGTCGCTGCTTTTTGGCATTGCCGGCTCCACGAACCTGGGCGAAATCGGGCGCAGCGTTGCTGCCATAGCAGGTTCGATGGGCCAAGCGGGAGATCCTGCAACTGCCACGCTTCGACCGATGTTGCTGCTGGGAATGATCGCTCTCGCCGCCGGCTTATTTTTCAAAATCGCCGCCGTGCCGTTTCACATGTGGGCGCCCGATGCCTACGAAGGCGCGCCCACTTCAGTCACCGCCTTTCTTTCCACTGGCTCGAAGGCTGCCAGCTTCGCTCTGTATGCCCGGATTTTCATTGAGGCGTTTGGCTCGATCAGGGCGGACTGGGCACCATTGCTGGGCTTGGTCGCAGCCCTCACAATCATGGTGGGGAATTGGGCGGCCGTCACCCAGGACAACTCGAAACGACTATTGGCTTATTCCTCGATCTCAAATGCAGGTTATTTGCTGCTGGGATTGGTGGCTGGAAACAGTTACGGCTACATCGGGCTAACAATTTACCTATTGGTCTATACGCTCATGAACATGGGCGCTTTTGGAATTGTGATTAGCCTGCGCCGGCGCGGAATCATTGGCGACAACGTTGACGACATGACCGGCCTCGCCCAGAAAGCGCCGATCATGGCGGCGATGATGGCGGTCTTTATGTTGTCGCTCGGCGGGTTGCCGATGACGGGCGGGTTCATTGGAAAGTATTTCCTTTTTGGTGGTTTACTCCAGCGTGGTAAGGCCGATGGCAAGACGTGGTACTACTGGCTGGCTGGCTGGGCGATCATCAACACCGTAGTTTCCTTTTACTACTACGTGCGCTTCATCAAGGTTATGTATCTCGGCGACCGGGTTGCAGACGACAAGCCCCTGTCGCTATCGCCTGCCTTGCAGGTGGCCCTCGCCGCATCGTTAGTCGGAATTATCTTCATCGGTGTCTATCCCCAGCCGCTGATTGACGTCGTGCAAAGGCTGGTCGCTCCGCTTGCTGCCCTGGGATCCGCAGCCATTAAGTAGAATTCATGATTGATTGAAGTGTCCCTCCGCATAGAGCTTGATGCTCCTATTCTATTTTTTTGCCGCGATTGTCATTTGGCTTGGCATTCTTTCGCTTCGCAGCGGTCTTAGCTTCGCCTCCTATGTGAAGCGCGAGGCTGCGCGACCACTCCCTGAGTTCACGCCGTTTGTTTCTGTAATCGCACCTTGTCGTGGCCTTGAGAACGGACTACGAGAGAATCTCGCCGCGCTCTTCGCACAAAACTTTCCAGCCTATGAAATCATCTTTGTAACAGACAGCGCAGATGATCGAGCGCTCGGCGTGATCCAGAAACTTATCAGTGCTGAAGCTCCCAGGGGTCGCGTCTCCAGCCGCATCGTCATCTCCGGGAGTGCAATTGATAGCGGGCAGAAAGTGCACAACCTGCGCGCTGCTGTTTTGGAAACTGATCCGCGAAGCGAGGTTCTTGTTTTTGTCGATTCTGATGCTCGAACGCATCCCAACTGGCTCAGTTCGCTGGTGGCGCCGTTGGCTGACAAAGGAACTGGAGCGGCCACGGGATACCGCTGGTTCATCGCAAACAAGGGGGGCCTCGCTTCGCAACTGCGCTCTGTTTGGAATGCGTCAATTGCTTCAGCATTGGGCGACCGCGACGACAAGAACTTCTGTTGGGGTGGATCAACTGCAAT
Source organism: Acidobacteriota bacterium (assembly GCA_030854715.1). Classification (GTDB taxonomy): domain Bacteria; phylum Acidobacteriota; class Blastocatellia; order Pyrinomonadales; family Pyrinomonadaceae; genus PSRF01. The sequence goes on along the minus strand of JALYSR010000330.1, from coordinate 5,447 downwards.
TCGCAGAACGACCTTCGACACATTGCAGATCAGAGAAGGCTGGCGCCGTACAGTCTCCGACGACTTCACCATGACCCGAGTGCTTCAGGAAGCGAAGCTGCCCATCCACTTCGTCCCGGCTTGTCTCGTTGGTTCCTTCGGTGACTGCACGGTAAGCGAGCTGATTGAGTTTACAAATCGGCAACTAAAAATAACTCGTGTTTACGCGCCGCATTTGTGGAAGCCGCTCTTGATCGGGAGCCTTTTGTTTTGCGCAGTGTTCTTTGGCGGACTCTTCCTGGTGGCAGCTCGCGCAATTCTGGGCCTGCCTTACTCGCTAGCGTTAGCCTTGCTTCTTTTCATCTATGCGTCGGGGGCCGCGAAGGCCTACATTCGTTTGAAAGCTGTGATGATTCCGCTCGCCGGCTACAAAAAGGAACTGGCGAAAAGCCTGCCGGCGCATCTGCTGTTATGGCCAATCTCTTCGGCTCTTTACCTGTTCAATGCAACTGCCGCCGCCTTCTCGCGTCGCATTAGCTGGCGATCTATAACCTACGAATTGAAATCAGCTACCGAAGCTGTCATCATCGCGCGCGAGTAGGACTTTGGAGTGCGCTGACCAGGCAGCGCTTTGGTGGGTCGCGACTTGTCGCGGCCACGGATCGCTGAACCACGAAACTATTCCGCCTCAAGCCGCCTAAGGCCAAAGCGGTGACAGGTCACCACTCCAAAAACTGAGCAATGCCAAACAGAGCCACACAACTAGTTCAACTCCTGCGTTCCACTAACCGCGAAAAGCGTCTGGGCACGGTGATTCTCTTTGTGACCTCGCGTTGCAACGCTTTCTGCAAGACTTGTTTCTATCATGAAGAGTTGAATCAACCCGGCGACCTGACGTTTGAGCAGATCGAAAAGGTTTCGAGCACGATGCCTGCCATCACCGACCTCTGGTTGTCTGGCGGCGAGCCGACGCTGCGCCGCGACGTTTCGGAAATCATCGAAACGTTTGTCAAAAACAACGGTGTCAATCGCGTCATCATCCCTACAAATGCTCTCATCAAATCACGCGTTTATGAGATCGTTGACAAGGCACTAGTCAGCCACTCCAAACTCGATCTCTATCTCAACATCGCCCTCGACGGCTATGGCAAGACCCACGATCAAATCAGGGGAGTACCGGGGAATTGGGAGAAAGCGCTCGAGTGCATAGAGTCGCTCTATCCGCTCAAGCAGAAGTTCGGAGACCGATTCCGCCTTAACGTGAATACCGTCGTCTGTGCCGACAACTACACTGAGATCAAGAAGCTGGGTGAGTTTATGTGGAAAAACTTCCAGCTCGACGGCCAGTATTTCAACATCGTTCGTGGCGAAACGCTGGCGGGCGATGACATCAAACAGGTGCCCGGCGAGGTGCTGCCCGAGATGTACGAATACATTTCGAAACTGACGAAGCGTTACGGCGATCGGATGTTTGCGGCAGACGACGCGAGCCAGCGCTTCGTCAAGAACGTGGCCTATGTGGGTGCGATTACCACTCACTACCGCACGCAACACGCGAACTTCGGGCAGTCCACTGCCTGGCCATTTCCATGTTCAGCCGGCGAGACAACCGCTGTCATCGACTACAACGGCGACGTGCGGGCTTGCGAGCTCCGCGAAAAGTTTGCCGCCCTCGCTGATTACGATTTTGACTTTGGAGCGCTTTGGGCTGCGCATGGGCGCTCGGTTGAATTGCATGCGATTGATGGCGGCAAAGCATGTTGGTGCACTCATGTCTGCTTCATACACGACTCAATGCGTCATTCGCGCCGCGCGATGTTGTATGAAGTTCCTAAAAACTTTCTCAGGCGTGAGAATTGGCAGTCATAGATGCCAACTCCGGATAACGAAGACGCCAATCGCAAAAGCGGCATCGCTTACGGGGCCGGGCTAGTGCTCTTTTCCTCTGTTATTTCTTTTTGCGGCGCCGGCTGGTTACTGGATCGTTGGCTGGGAACGAAGCCCTGGCTGTTGGTTATTGGAATCGTGCTTGGCGCTGTAGCAGGCTTCTATCAATTCATTCGACTTACCTCAAAACTTTAGGCCACACCGACTACCTCGACAATTGGGCGATTTCCTGTGTAAAATCCTCAGCTTTGCTAATGAAGGAAATTTCGAACAATGCAAGTGGAACCTTGTCTCCGGAATCCGGCCCGGGCTTTTCGGAAGCCCGAAATGGCGGAGTCGAAGCGCGTGTTTTCCGGACGATGATCCTAGCGGTTGTCTTTGCTGTGCTTGCAAGTTTTCTTTTTGCCCAATGGCGGATAACCACGGGGTTGTTGGTTGGCGGACTTCTTTCATTGCTCAATCATCACTGGCTTCGCAGTTCCAGCGCCGCGGCCTTCAGTGTGGTCGTTCATGGAACGAAACCGAAGCTCAAGCTGGCGCAGTACATTCTCAGATACTTCGTCATCGCTATTGTCGTCTTCATCGCGTACAAATTTAATGTAGTTTCACTTGCCGCTACATTTGCCGGCTTATGCAGCTTCGTGGTTGCTTTGTTTGCGGAAGCTTTCCGCGAGTTCTATCTCGCCTTTATTCACCGAGAGGAAATTAGTTGATGTTCTGGTTGCAGGAAACGGCAGAGAAGGGCGCGGAACATGCCGAGAAATCGGCTCACCACACGCCCATCATCGTCCAGTTAGTTAACCACTACTTCGGTGAGTGGGCGTACAAGTTTGAGATGAATTATACGTATCCGTTCTGGACGAAATTCTTCGCCAAATTTGGCACCACGCCGGAAGCTGTTTTTGGTTTTTACACTCCTGAGAACGCGATCCCCTGGTATACGGTAATGTTTGTGATCGCGTGCATCCTGAGTGTGGTGATCGTCTGGATTCTCAAAGGTCAGCTTTCTGAAGAAAAGCCTGGTTACGGTCAACAAACTCTCGAGCTTGGCGTGCTCGCCGTTCGGGGCATGCTGGAAGACATTATTGGTCCTCAGGGATTGAAATATTTTCCGGTAGTCATGACTTTTGCGGTGCTGATCCTGGTTTCGAATCTGATGGGACTGTTTCCGCTCTTCATGTCTCCCACAGCCGCTGTCAGCGTGACCTTTGCGTTGGGGCTGTCTTCGTTTCTCTACTACAACTACGTCGGCATAAAAGAAAACGGTCTGGTGGGTCATCTCAAACATCTGGCTGGACCAATCTGGTGGATCGCGCCGCTCATTTTTCCCATTGAGCTAATCAGTAACTTCATTAGACCGTTCTCGCTGGGAATACGTCTGTTCGGCAACATGTTTGCCGACGAACAGGTCTCATCAAGTATTGCGGGTCTTTTCCCGCCGGTTACTTACTGGTTGATCCCGGTGCTGCTGATGCCGCTGGGAGTGTTTGTGGCGTTCATTCAGACATTCGTGTTTGTGCTTCTTTCGCAGCTCTATCTGAGCGAAGTGTCGCACGAAGCTCATGAAGAGCATGGCGAGCACGATGAATCTCACGCTGAAGACCATGCGCCGGAACATGCGGCGCTGGCTACTTCCTGATTACTAAAAACGCGCGCGTCGAGCGATGCAGGCAAACGCGCTTGCACACGTGGGCACGCAATTCGAAACAAGGATGCATCACTCCAAAAGCTGAACGACGACTGGTAACTAATAACCTTTTATTCGCGTAAACTGAGTGTCTGTCTCGCAGGAGCGCCGTTGTAAGAGGGGCGGTGGATACCGGATGCAGGCGAAATAATAATAGCCGGTTTGTTGTTTCAGGGTTGCGGATGTAGCAGCCATTTCTGAGGTCAAGGCCTCAGCAGGAGAAACCGAATGAGAAAACTCAATATGCTTTTTATGGTTGTTGTAGGCGTGCTAATGAGCGCCATGACAGTCTTCGCACAGACGCCTGACACCCACGCAGGAGATAATGGCGTTGGTCTAAAAGCGATTGCCGCAGGTGTGGGCTTCGCTATCGCAGTGGTTGGCGGAGCGCTTGGTCAATCGCGAATTGGCGCGGCAGCCTGCGAAGGCGCGGCGCGCAATCCTGGTGCAGCAGCTAAAATTCAGACGATGATGATTCTGGGTCTGGCTCTGATCGAGTCGCTGGTTCTATTTGCGCTGCTCGTAGTCTTCGCAAAGGTATAACGAATCACAGCTCTTTCTAAATTAGCAGCAGTTGATGCGAGCGTGGCTTTGCGGCCGCGCTCGCATCTTTCTTTCAGCTCCTTGCAAGTCAAACCAGTTATTGTCGCGCGCGAGCTGACACCTCGTCGATACCGCATCTTTGCCGCCAACTAAACGTCTGTGATACGCTTTCGATATTCTCCCAAAGAAAGTTTCTAACGAATAAAGTAGGAGAGACATTCTTGTCTGTCCGCTTGCGGCGTACGCGTTACAGGCAGAAATGCCTGTCCTACATAAGTTAGCGAGGGCTTTAGCAGTCGATGAAAGCTTGTCCGAAATGCGGAACAGAATATCCGGATACAACTACACTGTGTCCTTCCGATGGGGTGGCCCTCGAAAAAACGACTGACTCCTTACTTGGTAAAACTCTCGCGGGAAAATATCGGATCGACGAACGCCTGAGTGAGGGCGGCATGGGCACGGTCTACCGCGGCACTCATGTGTTGATGGACAAGACGGTAGCCGTCAAAGTGCTGCGCCCTTCGCTTGCCGCTGACGAAAAAATTGTGGCGCGTTTTTCCAGGGAAGCACGCGCGGCCTCCAGAATATCCCATCCACATGCATTGAGTGTTACCGACTTCGGTGAATCCGAAGACGGAATAGTGTTTCTGGTGATGGAATATCTAAGCGGGCAGACCCTCAAGGAGATTATTCGCGAGGGTGGCCCGATGGCTTTGCCTCGAGTAGTTGAAATCATACGGCAGGTTGGTGGCGCGCTTGATGCTGCGCACGCGGAAGGCGTGGTGCACCGCGATCTGAAGAGCGACAACATCATGTTGCTTAGCAGCTCCGGCACTGACTATGCAAAGGTCCTCGATTTTGGTATCGCGAAAATCAAGGAACGCGATGGCGAGTATGATCCCGGTCTAACCGCTCCCGATCTTGTTATCGGTACGCCGCAGTACATGTCGCCGGAACAGTGTTCCCAGGCACCCGACATCGATGCGCGTTCCGATATCTATTCTCTGGGCGTGATCCTTTATGAAATGCTGGTGGGACATGTGCCTTTTACCGGCGATTCTCCAACGGCAATAATGCTCAAACACTTGCAGCATCCCGCACCGTCCGTTTTAGCCGAAAGGAGCGACCTTTCGCCTGCAATCGGGCGAGTAGTTGCGGGTGCGCTGGAAAAGCGGCCGGAAGATCGTTACAAGACGGTGGGGGAATTGGTCGAAGACTTTACGCTGGCCACAGGAATCGAGCCCCCGGCAGTTTACACGTCTGCGAGTCACCAGGTTGTGGTACCGACGGGATCTTCCGGCGCCCTACAAAACGAAGACGCCGATGAAGAAACTCTAGTGCGGCGAAGAGT
>JALYSR010000324.1 GCA_030854715.1 Acidobacteriota bacterium | reverse complement strand
TGTATGTGAGCGGCTCGGCCCCGGCCAGCAACGGCGTGCCAACGCAAACCTTCCCGCTGCTGCCGCTGATGTACACAGTGCCGCTGGCTTGATGCACGTCAATCGAGCCAACCTGACCAATCGCACCTGCCGTCTTAGCGGGGCCGTAGGAGAAACCACCGTCGTTTGAACGTTGAATCATCGTCACGGCCGGAGCGAGTGTTCGGTAGAGCAGATACACGCTGTCTTTGCCGTAAAATTCCTGCCACTGACGGTCGTCTCCCGGCGCGCCGCCCGTGGCGTTGCCCAGTGGGTTGTTCTGGAAGGTGATGCCCTTGTCCGTTGAGCGTTGCGTCGAGATGTTTGCTGCCACCAGACTCGAAGCCGCGAGGGTCGGCGGAGTGTTGGTCACCAGCGTCGCGGGATCAGGAAAACCGACAGCCATGTCAACGTCGCCGCCGCCGTCAGCACCGACGGATGTGGCATCAGCTTCCGTGAATGAGTCCGGCTGTCCGCGATAAACGGGATGACGCATTAACGGGTCATACGAGGAGCTGCCAGGCTGCAAGTCGAAGTACCAAAGGTCAACGCCTGCGGGCACCCCGCGAATCCCGATCACGTAATGGTTGCCCTTATTGTCTGTGCGGCTGCTCGGTTCGCCGTCGCGTGCCGCCGAAGGAGCCTTCACTGTGACATTGGAGCTGAACGATATGCCGCCTTTGAGGTAGTTGGCGTTGCCTCCGGTCGGCTTATTTTGCACCGTGGCAGTGCCGTTGTAAGGGTCTCCAGGCGCCACCGAGAAAAGAACAACATGGACGAAGTATCGGCCAGTGCCGGTGGAATTCGGATCAACGGTTGCGCTCTCTTCTGTTTGCGGCGCGCCGCCGTTTGCTCCCGAGGCCACCACGGGATCAGTACTATCGAGCACGCCGTTGTTGTTGGCGTCGTAGTGGATGTAAAGGTCGTGATCGTTGGCGGGAACAGTCCAGGCGATCTTGACAAAGATCAACTTAGTGGCCCAATCAGCAGTTGTGCCAGTTACATTCAGTGTGTAGACGTCGCAATTGACACCATCCACGCAAGTAGATTCGTTAGCGGACGCACCGCCAGTCGGTGGGCCGATCCAGGTGTTCGTCGGACCTGACGGGCCAATAGTTCCTGCTGCAGGAGTTGCCGCCAGCGAAGTTGGCGATGGCATGAAAACCATGGAGAACGTGAAGATCAATACCAGAACAACATCGATCCAGGCAGGAGCCGAAAACGCGCATAATCCAGCACCGGTCTGGAGCTTTCTTTGTCTTTTTGCTTGCTTCCCGCGCGCCCTCTTGCGAGACGTATGACTGAATGCGGATTTACTTTGCTTATTGAATCTCATGATGTTTACTCCCAATACGGCGAATCGATCATGGCAAAGCCGCGCCGGTTCGGCGATGCCAAATCAAAGGAAGCGGAGGCTGGATTCACAGCTATAGGCTATTGCTGGTGGGTTGAGAAATACTTGAGGGATTCTTGAATTTTTTAACCAGGCTTTAACTGCATTGTTGCTGCAATTTGCGGCTACAAAAAAATCTGCGGCGGAGGTATGGAGGGTGTTCGAATGACAGTTCCCAGCGAGGAAAATTAGCGAGAGGCTCGCCTTTGACAAACGGGAAGGTTGAAGAACCCATCAGACGAGAAATGGATTCCTTTTGAGTGCCAGGTAGCCGGCCTGCCAGCCCAAGATTTAGTTACCTCAGACACTGCCCCGGCGCCATGCCGCTCCTCATCGAAGCCAGAGATGTTTGAGCAAACTTGCACACGCAATTGCTGCAATGGCGACAGCGGAGAATCGAGGCTGCTTCATTGGTTGCATTTTATACCCCGGTGGCGGTTAGGGCTTTATTCTCGTGGTCTGGCGTAGTTGCGCGCGTAAGGCGGCAACTCAACTTCAGATGGCAACCGCGGATCTGACTCCGGCGGACCGGCAACCAGTTTCAGAGGAATCACCCCGGCCCAAACATTGAGGTCATAGTCTGCCTCATCGTCGATGGGTGGGCCCGTGCGCACTTTGGCTGAAACCTCCTCAAGCGGCAAGGACAATACAGCCGTGGCTTTCAACTCCTGGTCAGTTGGTTCGCGCACGTCGTCCCATCTCCCCTGAATTACGTGCTCAGAAAACGCCAGCAACGCGGCGAGTTTGGCTTCGCGCTCCTCAACCATGGTGGCGCGGCCAAAGATTACAACCGAACGATAGTTAATTGAGTGATGAAAAGCCGACCGCGCCAGCACCAGGCCATCAACCAGGGTTACCGCTATACAGACGTCGATGCCCGCGCTCAGCGTGCGTAGCATCCGGCTTACCTGCGACCCGTGAATGAAAAGCTGGTCAGCGACACGCGCGTAGCCGGTCGGTATCACCACGGGCCGGCCGTCAACCGTGAAGCTGACGTTACAGATAAAACCTTCGTCAAGAATTTTGTAGACGGGTTCGCGGTCGTAGACTCCGCGTTTGGGAAGACGTTTAAGCGTAGTGCGTTCGGTTTGGGGGAAGTTCATTTGGGAATCGTAAATCCTAAATCGTGAATCGTAAAGAAGTGACCACAGGTTGTTAGTGGTAAGTTTTGAGTTAGCCGGGTCATTTACAGAACCGAAGTGCGGTTGCGCCAGATGCTAGAATCACCCTTTTATCCGAAGCAGATCGTCGCGCATGGCTTTCAGTGAACTCTAATATCCACGGACGGATATCATCGCAGTTGAGTTTAGCATCCGGCGCTACCGCGCTCGGTTCTGTAGTGAATGAGTCTTTCAGCTGAACAGTCTGACTATGCATGGAGGCTATACGGGGCGGGTCTGCGTGCGTGTAGAATACCTGAACTTGAACATTTTAGCGCATCGCGGCTCTTCAAAGTCCAGCGGCTCGAACGGGCTACTGTGGCCTGCAGTCGTGATGCTTGCAATCACTATCGGCGCGTGTTCGACTAAAAAATCGGACGACACCACTGCGACACCAGTGCTCTCCGCACAGCCCAACACCACCTATCCTATGCCGCCTTTGAAAGCGGACTCTGAAATGGGATGGGTTGCGAATGACGGCCGGCGTGCAAGACTCGCTGACTATCAAGGCAAACTGTTGGTGCTGGATTTTTATGCGACCTGGTGCCTGCCTTGCCGCCAAAGCATACCGCGATTGAATGCGCTTGAGCAGCGCTACGGCCCGAAAGGCGTGCAGGTAATAGGACTGAATGTTGGCGGTGCGGATGATCGAATCAAAGTGCCTGCCTTCGCCAGGGAACTCGGCATCCAGTATCCGCTTGGTTTTCCAGACAAAGCTTTGACGGATCTATTTCTTTCAGATAATCCTACTATTCCGCAGACATTTGTATTTGGGCGAAACGGCCAATTGGTGAAAAGATTCATTGGTTACGACGAAGCCACGGGAACCGAGTTGGAGAAAATCATTGGTGAGCTGGTGGGCAAACAGCAAACAGTAAACAGCAAACAGTAAACGGCGAGCGGCGAACCGAAGTAGTGTTTTGTCCGGACTCTTGTATGCAACTGGGAACGCGGAGGACACAGAGAAAATCAAATCAAGTCAAGATGGGTTTTGCTGGCAGGAGTGACAATGATCAGAGAAAAGTTAGTCGAAAAGGACATCGGACACGGAAAATTTCGCTGGCGCAGCCACGAGATTTCGCGCATTGAAGGCTTGAGCGATGCCGTCTTCGCATTTGCGATTACGTTGCTGGTCGTTTCGCTCGAAGTGCCGAAGACTTTCAATGAATTAGCTGAGACTATCCACGGCTTCGGCGCTTTTGCGATCTGTTTTGTTCTGCTCTTTACTGTCTGGTTCACCCAATACAAATTCTTCCGGCGTTATGGTCTTCAGGACACTACAACTGTCGTGCTCAATGCAACACTGCTATTCGTGGTCCTGTTTTATGTCTACCCACTAAAGTTTCTTTTCACGAATCTGGTTGATCGGTTTACGGGTGGCCACGGTGAGGTAAGACTTCCAAATGGAAATGTGGAGGCTATGATCGAGGGCGATCAGATGGCGAAGTTGATGTTGATTTTTGGACTCGGCTATCTGGCGGTGTTTTTGGTTTTCGTTTTACTTTACTGGCACGCTTACCGCAAGCGCACCGCGCTTGAGCTCAATGAGTTGGAAGTGTTTGATACACGCAACAGCATCCAGGAATGCGCGCTTAATTGTGGCGTCGCTTTGCTGTCGATGTGCATTGTGCTGGTTGGCGGCGCCAGATATGCAGGTCTTTCGGGGGTGGCTTACATGTTAACTGGAGTGACGTTGAGCGTGAACGGTTCAATCATGGGGAGTCGCAGGAGAAAACTGGAAAAGCAACATCCTGTTGGGAGTTGACTATGAGAAACACCTTTGAATTGCTACCAACTCTGGTTTTTACGACTGTAATGATATGTTGGTTTGCATTTGGTGGGATCTTTATCTTTCGCAAGAAGCCCGACGTGCCCCCGGATCAAAAACGCGATCGCGGCTCGATTATCGGAGTTGCCTTTCAAGGGTTATCCTACGGGATTGTTTGGGGTGCGCGTCGTGAAGCGTTTACACCAATTGTTTCCGGCAGCGAGATCTTCGAAATAGCCGCTGGCATTGTGGCCGTGGTGACGGCAATTGGCTCGGTGATGCTAATCATGTCTGCCGTAAAGACACTGGGCAGAGAGTGGAGCCTAACTGCGCGCCTGGTTGAAGGTCATAAGCTCGCGACCAGCGGGCCGTATGCTTACGTACGCCATCCGATCTATACCGGGATGTTGGGAATGTTGTTGGCAACGGGTTTGGCCATCAGCCATTGGCTAGCCGTGCTGGCAGCGCTTTTAGTCTTCGTCATGGGCACGGTCATTCGAGTGCGCAGCGAAGAGAAATTATTGCGAGAGGCCTTTGGGCAGGAATTTGATAACTACTCGCGAAGTGTACCGGCGATTGTTCCGGGCTTGTTTTAAGAGTAACGCAAACTGTTAGTTGCGCGCCGGGAGTCAATGGCTACGAACCTGCGCAAACTAAAAGTTTGCGTTACAACTGAATCAAAACTGAAATGAGTAAAGCAAAAATTCTGGCGACACTGGGCCCAGCCTCGCGCGATCAGGCAGTCATTGAAAGTCTGCTGAGGGCAGGCGCAAACGGCGTGCGCATCAACATGTCGCACGGCACGCGTGAAGAGCAAGCAGAATACATTGCACGCGCGCGCGCTGCTGCCAAAAAGTTAAGCCGGTCCCTGGCGGTGCTTGTGGATCTCTCCGGACCAAAAATACGCACGCGCCAGCTCAAAGACGGAAAGCCGGTAACCCTAAACGCGGGCGACATTTTTGTCCTTACGACCGAGGACATTATTGGCGACGAGAAACGGGTCGCAACAAACTATCCGGACCTCCCACGCGTGGTCATGCCGGGCACGCGCCTATTGCTTGACGATGGCGCAATCGCTTTGATGGTCGAGAGTACGACGATGACCGAGGTAATTTGCCGCGTAATCAATGGCGGCGTTCTCGGTGAACGCAAAGGTATCAACCTGCCTGGAGTTTCCCTGCCGATTGATTCCCTGACAGAAAAAGATCTCGCAGATCTGAAATGGGCGGTAGAGCAGAAAGTTGACTACATCGCGCTTTCTTTTGTTCGGACCGCGGAAGACTGCTGGCGCGCCAAGACGCTGATTAGAGAAGCAGGGGGACGAGCACCGCTGGTTGCCAAAATCGAAAAGGCCGAAGCGATCGATCATCTGGATGAAATCATCGCCACTGCGGACGCGGTGATGGTCGCGCGCGGTGACCTGGGCGTGGAAACCAGTGTGGAACTTGTTCCCGTCTACCAAAAACGCATCATCGGGAAGGCTGTGCAAGCAGGAAAAATGGTGATCACGGCGACTCAGATGCTCCAATCAATGGTCACAAATCCACGACCAACTCGTGCCGAAGCGTCTGACGTAGCCAATGCCGTTTGGGATGGGACCGATGCGCTAATGCTTTCCAACGAAACGGCCAGCGGGAATTATCCAGTGTCTGCAGTTGAAACTATGTGTCGCATCATAGAATCGGCCGAATCGGGCAAAGAGCCCGCGATGGACCAGATCGCGAAGTGGGCCGGCCGGCAATCGGGCCGCGTGAGTCGTGCTCTTTGCGAAGCTGCCGCCTTCGCTGCGGAAGAAATGGGCACGAGGGTGACGGTAGTTTTGACCGAATCAGGATTGATGGCGCGGCGCCTTTCCGCACTTCGCCCGGAGCAGCGAATCATAGCCCTGACAAATTCTCGGGAAGTACAAAATGAGCTGGCGTTGATCTGGGGCGTCGAAGCGTTAATCACGCCGTACGCGGACACAACCGAAAAGATGCTCAAACTGGGAGAGAAAACTTTGCTTGAAAGCGGAGCAGTCGATAAGGGCGAGATGATCGTGATTATGGCTGGAAGACTTTCCGGTCTGGGACTCTCAAGCTCCGTGACACTGTTCACGGTGGCATCCACGCACGCGTCTGACCGAGCGTAGAAGAAAGTCGATTAGGATTATTCGGCCCGCAGCACTTCCTGGATTGTGTCGTTCAGCGAGCTTTGCGGCTTAGTGGCGCCCGGCGCCTGTTGCGGATCGCGCCAGTTGTCGAGGATTCCCACCTGGTGCACGCATTGCAACGTGCACGTGGGCGCACACCATTTCTCAGTGTTGTATTCGCGGTCGAAGTCGTCCATCGTGTAATCCTCGAGTGGAATACCCGGATAGCCGCGCTGCTGCGAACACCAATGGACCAGACCCTCTTCACAAATGTAGAGGTAACGGGCGCCGGCCCGGCAACGCCAGTTGTAGGGTTTGCCTTCCGCGATGCTGTCCTGGAACCAGTTGAGCCGCGCGTGGTCCTTGTTACCCAACTTCTTCACCTGCTGGAAGACTTCCTTCTCTTTCCCTGACAGCGGCTTCAAGGTGCCGTCATGGTCATGGATGACGCCCACAGTAGTAGAGAACTTTAACTCAACCGCGCGCCTTGCAACAGCAAGGGCATCTTCAGGGTTCTTGATTCCGCCGCCAATCACAGAATTGATGTTTACATGAAAGTCGGCATACTCGGACAGGTAACGTAGCTTCTTATCCAGGACGCGCAAACTCTTTCGCGAAACCTCGTCAGGATCCACGTTGTCGATGCTGATTTGCAAATGTTCGAGTCCGGCCTTGTTCAAACGCTTGATGCGCTCGGGCGTAAAGTAGTAACCATTTGAAATGAGTCCCGCAATCATCCCGCGCAGCCTGATGTGATGGATGATCTCATCAAGCTGCGGGTGCATCATCGGCTCGCCGCCTGAGATCGTAACGATGGACGTGCCCAGAGAGGCGAGCTTGTCTAAACGGCGTTTGATTAACTCCAAGGGAACTGGCGAGGACGTATGGTCATATTCATTGCAATAACCGCAGGCCAGATTGCAGCGACGCATCGGAATCAGGTGGGCGAGCACGGGATGACGGCTGGATAGCAAGCCACGGCTGATGAAGCTGGCGTGACGGAGTTTTAGCTTAATGAAACTACTTTTTCGCATCTTTAGAGATTCTTAAGATTGCCCATCAGTCAGCGCGGATTTGAAGTCGAAGAATAGGCGACACGAGCGCACAAACGCAACTGCGGTATGGCCGTTTCGTCTCGCTAAAAGGAAAAGGGCTCTGATCTATGATCTCAGAGCCCCCGCCCTAATTTGTCGAACCTCTCCTAGCCCTTAACGATTTTTACGTTCGAATCGAGCTTGATGTTAAAGTCGTCGCCGTTAATCTTCGTGTTTCTTTCCATGCTGCTCAAGCGCATTGTTGTAGCATCGTCGTTCTTTTCGACGATCTTTGTCTGCACCGGCATGCCTGACGAGTCGACCCAAATTTCGGCATACTTGAAGCTCGAATTGCCCTTAGGCACGAGTGTCAAGTGAATCGTGCTGACACCACCCCACAATGTCTCTTCCCGAACATCCTTGACGGGCTCAAAACGCGCTTCGAGTTGCGCGCGCGTCATGTACATCATTTCCAAAACGCCGCCGGCCTTATTTCGGTTTGATTTAGAACTTCCGACATAGGCCATGTTCAGCCGCGGGCGAAACAGGGTGTACTTGCCATTGGAGACAGTCAGAATCTCGTGCTGCGGACTTTGCCATTCGATTCGCACCGAAGCATCGCGTCCACTGGCCGGCATATACATCATCAGGCCTTTGTAACGCTCCGCGTCACGCAGCTGCGCATTGTACTTTTCCATGCTTAAGCTGGCCTTCAGTGACCTAAGCGACTGACGGTTGCGCTCCATCCGGTTTAAGACCGAACTCACTAAACCCGCACTTTGCCCAGTTGTTGCTTTCGGGGAACCGACGATAAAGGCGCTAGCCAGCACAACCAAAAGAATACCCGGGGGAACCAATCTCTTCATAAAAACTCCTCATAAAATTAAACCAGTCCAAGTTATTGACACCTTAATAAAACAATAAAACCTCGCAATTATAGGGGAAGATTAACGTATGTCAACCTCATACCCGGTGGTTTTGCCGCCCGTATTCACCACTTTGCGCACCTGAAGCACTCGGGCCTCAGGGCGGCCAGTAAACTCCCGTAAGCGTTGTTCTAACTGGCCCCTATCCTTCGCGTTTTCAATGATTTCCGGGCCAACCAGCAAGGTTGACGCAGTGGGTCTTTGATGCGCCGGAAGGCCGCGCCGTTCGCTATTTTCAAACCAGCCTTTTGGTGTCAAAAAGATGAAAATAAGAATCACGACGCACAGCATGTCCCACTGCCAGGTGTTTCTGGCGTAATTCCAGAAAAGGAGTTTTTTCAGTGCATTCAACATGCTGTCTCGCAGCTTCTCACCCATTTAGCAAATTGCACGCCATTTCGGGCCATGACCGGGGCATTCTAGCGTGCGAGAAATGCAGTGTAAATAACCACTCGGGGGCTTAGAGCTGGATGCTGGTGGCAGGTGCGACAATGTGACCGTCGCGCATTTGTACTATGTGTCGGCACATTGCTGCGGCCTCGGGATTGTGGGTGATCATTATGATGGTTTGATTGAACCGGTAATTCAACTCCTGAAACATATTCAGGACCAGGGCCGAATTCTCAGAATCAAGGTTGCCGGTCGGTTCGTCGGCTAACACAATGGCGGGCCGCGTTACGACTGCGCGCGCCAAAGCTACGCGTTGCTGTTCCCCGCCTGAGAGCTCAAGGGGCTTATGGTGCAATTTGTCTTCGAGGCCCAGCAGTCGCAGCACTTCACGACGACGCTGCGGATCTTCACCGCCATTCCCGTGAATACGTTCGGCAAGACGTAGATTTCCTTCGGCAGTCAGAGTGGGGAAGAGGTTGAAGCGCTGAAAGACAAAACCAATCTTTCGACGTCGGATGTCGGTTCGCTTTGCATCGGAAGCTGCGGTCAAATCCTCGCCGTCGAGAATTATCCGGCCGCTGGTGGGAGTGAGCAAACCTCCCAGCAAGTGAAGCATCGTCGACTTGCCACAACCCGAAGGTCCCATGATGGCTACAAACTCACCCTCATGAACTTCAAGCGAAACTCCTCGCAGGGCATGGACATCAACCTTGCCCACACGATAGGTCTTAACGAGATCCTGAGCCTGTAGAATCGTTCTCATCAGAGTGAATAATCCGGTTAGTCAACCCGAAGTTGGGTGGTCACGAATAAAGCAAGTTAACTTATAACGTCAGATGGTAATACAGGCGGAGCTTTAATAGCTATCACGAGGGAGTTTTATGGACTAACAGGTGCTTTGTTGCGTTGGCGAGCATCGAGATCCACCTCGGGAAGTTGCCATTTGTTCTCAAGAACAAACGCCTCGGGTCGATATTCCTTATCGAGCTCGACGGTGACCGGAGCTTGGTAGGTTATACGCAACTTATATTGATCGTGGGGACGTGTAATTTCAATTCGCGAAGGTAGGCGAACCTGGCCCTTTTCACCAAACGGCTTTTCATCCCAGTAGGTAACATCGGTGATTAGGAGTCCGCGCTCATCGAACGACTGTATGCGCGCCAAACGAATACCGCTCACCCGGTCAAACCAAAATCGGCGCAAAAGGCGCGCCTCACCTGAACTGGGCTGAGAGAATTCTTCCAGCAAGTAATAACCTCGGACTACGCGAACGCCGGTTTGGGCCCGGGTGCGATTGTCCGCCTCTTCTTGATAAAACTCGCTCCGAGCATACCTTAATCCGCTTTGGGCAGGGTCCGGAATTGGACTAATCATCAGCGCGTCCGTTAAGTGCTGCGGGCGCAAGTTGGACAGCGCACTGACCGTTTCCTTCACATTCATCGTGCCCTTTTTGCGCTTGTCAGGTTGAGGTGTCTTCCCGTCGGCGTCCAATTTTTCGTAGACAGCGTTATTCGTTCCCTTAACAAAACGACGATACTTTTCATCGCCTTGTATCACCGCCACCCGAAACGTTTCACCGTTAGAGGTCATCTGCGCGATGTCTTTTGCAATGAAGGGAACCTGAATAATTAAATAGATTTGGCCGGGGCGCTGAAGAGTCAGCGAGCCATCAGCCAGGCGGTATTTATCCGCCAGACCAAGTTCCGCAAAAGAGGTGTCTTCAAATTCAATATCCACCTTTCCGTGAATGGAATGCACGGCTGCCAGCCGATTAACTTCGCTGATTAAACGAGCCGTGTCTGCGTCAGTTAGGGGAGTCAGAAGTTGTGGCACCTGAACTTTTTTGTGAGTTCCAAAAAGTCCACAACCACTTAAAAACAATGAGGCTGCAATCAGAATCAGAAGTAATGACGGTGCTGAACTCGAGGGGGGTTGAGGGGCGGTTGAGTTGGGCATGAACAAGGGTCTCGGGTAACACTTCAGACGACTGATAAAGATGGGAATTAAAGGCTCAAGCTAACAAAGTCGTTTTTCCTTGTCAACGCACCACTTTTCGCGGCGACGGGCGACGCAGCAATTCATCCCCAATCGTAACGACTGCGTGGCTTCCGTCTTCGGAATCGCTGTTGAAGCACAAAATACGCGGAGCTAGTCGAGCACCAGTTCCGGCTTGCCAAATCTGTGCCGGAGTTTGTTAATGGCCTTGAAGACTGTTGGCCTGCTCACCAACTTGTATTCAAGTTTCCGTTTACCGGGGAAATCGAGCAGCATTATTCCCAGCAGGATTGTCAGAATGCCCTGGCCCGGCACGCCGGGAATCGACATCACAATCCCGAGCGCGACCAACAGAATCCCAAGTAGATTCTTTGCCAGGAATCCAAGGAAACGGATTGCGGGATGTCGATCCACCCAGAATTCTCGCGAATGGGCCTGATGAAAATATGTGGCGGGAATTTTGACCAGGATGATGGAGACTATTCCGAGGCTGACAGCGAATGTTACCAGGAAGAGCAGGGCGCCAAGCAAGACGCTGCGCAAAGTAAGTCCGAATACAAAAATTAGCATCCTCTTCCCCGGGTTCTTTACAGAGCTATTCAAGCTTACTTCGCAAGTTCAGGATTGACTGTAACAGTTCTCCTACCAACTCATTTGCAATTGCGGGAAGCTGGAAATCGGCGTCGTGAGCAACCTCCCAAAATTCATCAAGCCCTTTTGCGCCCGTCCGCTCGAGCGCGTAAGCCTGAATTAACAAATCGAGCACGTCTGCCGCTTTAACCAACTTGGCTTCCAGGCTATGGCGTTGTTCGTAATCCAGAAAGAGACTTTTGTATTCCGATTCGGCCGCGCCTGCTCCGCTCACAATGTCGCCGAAGGCCGCTGTTTCCGCAGCCTTTCTCGGTTCAGCACCAAAATAGTTGCCGGCTGTTCTGCGCATGTCGCCCACGCGCGTCTCCGCCCAGTCGTGAAGCAGCGCCATGCGCAGCACCCTTCCATATTCACACTGAGGCCTCGTGCTTGCACTTCATCCGCTAGCAGCATTGCTGTTACGCCAACTCCGAACGAGTGTGCGGCCACAGATTCGGTTCCGTTGGGAAGACCACGAAGCGTCCAGCCAGTACGCTCCAGACGTTTCAAGCGCTGAAGCTCAATAAGAGTAGGAAGCATGATCAGCCCTACTCTACCCCGCCCGTAACCGCGGCAACAAATAGACGAGCCTGCCGTTCGTTCAGAACTTGAGCCGCAAAGAAAAACGGCGGCGCGATTTCTCGCGTCGCCGCTGCCTTCTTCATCCCGCGCTATAGTTATTGGTCCTGGGTTCCAGCACTCGCTGACTGCGTTACCAGGAGATTGAAGGTTGTGCCCTTCTCTAAACGGAGATTGCCGCCCTGTAGCGACAACAAGGAACCGCCTTCGGCCGAAGTTGTACTCGCCTCGGAGATCTGGATTCGCCCGAGTGATCTCCCCACTCCCGTCGCAGTGCTGCCCACCATATTCGTGGTCGAATCAACTGTAGAGCCGACCGCTGAAGTAGTACTGCCAACCACATTACCGACAGTTGAAGTTGTGGAGTTGACCGCGCCTCCCAGCAAGCCGGCGCTGCTGCCAGATGAAGAGCTAGCAGAACTCGTCGAACGCGCAGAGCTGTTTGCGCTCCCATCAAACAAATCGTCGTTACTGGAGCGAGCGCTCGCTCTGCCACTCGTAATCGAGCTTATCGTGGCTGTAATCGGCAGCTCCAATGACCCTTGCTCGAGACGGTCAAACAGAATACCGATGTGCGATTCCCCATTGCCTTTGCTCTTCTGAGACACCTCGGTGACGTGCCCCAGAAGCTGGGCGCCTTTGCCAACGACCGTGTGACCCTGCGACTTGATCGCCTGGGTAGTTTTCAACACAACCTGATCACCAACCTTAGCTCGGCGCACATCGATTGTGTTTTGGAGCTCACCAGACAGACGCGTTCCTGATTCAAGATTGATGCTTCTGGCAGCTTGGCTGACAGACGTGGAAGTTTGATTACTCCCCTGGCCGGTTGCGCGCGTCTCGGCCTTCTGCGCGTAAGCGACCATTGCACAAGCAAGCGAAAGGCTTAACGCCAAAATGCTTCTCTTCATAGTTTCACCTCTTAGTTGTTTTTTGCGCCTTCGGGTTGGCGCGTGTGGGTTTCTTTGATCAAAATCAGTTAGGGAATTTGGAGCGCTCGTTGCCCTGAGCTGACTGCAAATATGCCGGCATATTCCCCCTCCCAGGGACTCCTGCAGTTTGCCGTTGTGAGGATGAGGAAATCTTAGGAGGCGTTGTCGCTGACAAGGCAATAGTGGAGTTGCAAAATTATTACAATTAGAAATTACGAGGAGAGCTAGTCGCTAAGATGAAATCAAAGCGGAGGTTCTTGAGGGAATTGTCGTGCGCTACCGAATAGTCTTAGCAGCCGGGATGTTGGCAATTACAACCTATTTCCATTACGTGAGACTTCTCGGCATTCTCGCAGTACTCACCACAATACTTACTATCTTTTTCAGGCGGGCAATCGCAAGCCGGATGCGCGCATTTATTTTCCTTGTTCTCTGCCATAACACTACCCTGCTTTCTTCGTCCGTTGAGCTTTAGAAACCATCCTAAAACTCAAAATTCCGGCGGTCAAGGGTGAAACGTGGACGTTTTAGGGTGCCTCGCGGAGCATGATTGTTCGTTGTGCATCCCCCAAAGTTAGCACCATGGGCTTGTCCAATTGAATTGGGTGCTCTTCACCGTCGATGCTGATTACCAGATTCAAACTGGCCCTGCTTGCCGGTGTGCCTGATGTGACTCCAACGGGAGCCGTAACGTTCGGAGCTACTCGTGGAAGGAGATTCGTGGCAACTATTCGCCACGTCGCCGGCGAGCACCGGATGCGAATGCCCGGCGTGTCAGTTTCGGATGATTCATTAACTGCAAGCGCATCAGCATTGAATAAGCCTTCGCCACAGCGCACGCCGGCGCCGTCGTAAAAAGTTACTAATCCGGAAACGAACGCGTAGGAAACGGTGCCGGAATTTTTCACGACGATTCTGATATTCGTGACAGGCGTATCAGGCGCGCCGTTGAGAGCAGTTGTTTTCAAAGTCGCTTCAAGGGCTGGAGCGCCACCGCCGTCGAGGGCGACGGCCGGCTCTGTTAGCGCCACACGCCTTTCACCGGCACCTACCGGCTCTTGAGCCGCGACGCAGAGGCCGCCTACCAAAACAATGGCCCATGCCAGGATAACTCTCATAAGCATCGTCTCCTTATTGGGTCCGTCCAGATGCACCAAATTGATGTAAGGATGATTCTAGTGCGGGAAGGCGCTTAGAATCAATGGCGGTTATCAGGACATTGGCTAATTTGAGTCAAGTCGCGGCAAAACTGATGCTCCCCGCGGAATGATGTAGCCATTTGCCTCGCGAGGTAATTCATCGAGAACCTGTGTTAACGATCGCGCGGGGTTCATTCGCATCTGACGAACCGCTGCGTCAGGTAATCTCGAAATCAGGTGAATGCGGTAGCGCTCAGCTTTTGTGAGTAACGACCAGGCTGTTTGGCCGTTTACTTCATAACCTTCTCGCAGGCGCTGCTCGAGCGCGCGCGAATCCTGCTCAGCAAACCATTTTAGAAAATCCGAGCGGCCCAAACCGTCACGACATTCTGCCAGCAGGACAATATTGCCGCCGTCTGTGCAAGCGTGAGCTGCAATGTCGAGCGCCTTGTGCGCCTGGATGAGATTAATGTCGTAAGGCGAACCTCCACAACTGACGATAACAACTTCCCGTTTCGTGTCGATCTTTGTGGAATGACTGGTGAGATATGTCTGACAACCCATGCGATGGGCCATTCGCCAATCGCCTGCGAAAACGCCGACGGCCCGGTCTCGCCCGTCAACCACGCTGTTGATGCCGAAGCTCGGGTTGATGATGGCCGCAACCCGTTCGCATTCTTCGTGAACAGCGTTGCCTTGCAAAATCCCCGTGCCGACGCCGGCGCGTCGTCCGCCAGTTTCAAAATCCAGCGCGAGCATGTGCGTAGACTCAATGGTTCTTGCTGAGGCGAGTCCCGGGCAGATTGACTTGCGGCCGCCGCTAAACCCCGCCAAGTAATGAAATCCTATGGCACCTGTAATTACAACGTGAGAATAATCTTTCAGTGCACGATTGACCTCTACCGGCGTACCAGCATTGGTCGTTCCTAACAGAAGCATTTGTGCGGGATCGGAAGCGTTGTGATCAATTGTTTTTACGCGCTGCACGATGAATGGAGTTAGGAGCTCGCTTTTTTCTTCAGGCGTAACAGGTCGATGAATTCCGGTGGCGAAGATTATTGCCAGGTCCGCGGGTGACACGCCGTTCTGAATCAGCCGCCGCACAAGAAGATTGATGACTTGCGCGCTGGCCGTGGCTCGAGTGGCGTCTGACACGACGACCAATACTGAGTCTCCGGCCGAGAATAGATCCTCAATACCAGCCGATTCGATCGGCGAACTTAGAGCTTCGCCAATCTCCACGTCGGTCCAAGGTTTCTCCTCGTGCAAATTGCCGGCAAGAACCAGGAATCGGCCTTCGTCAAACGCGAGACTCAGCGAGTCCCTTCCGTAACCTAATTGCATTTCAGTCATCGGATTATAGTTTAGACGCCGGATTGGTTCAGCGCCATCCTCTAGGCCCCACACGGAAACAAGCCGCATCCCCCAACGATCTATGGCGGTCACACTGTTTGAGGTGAGGGATCAGACGCCAAAGTCAATTAATGCCCGCTCGATGACGTGTAGTGAAGCGAAGTCTGTCTCGCCAGCCGTGCGGGCTTCTGCCAGCCACTTGCGAAGTTGACGCGCCTCGTCGACGGATGAGATACGGCACGCACCGGTCAAGGCCAGCGTGACCAGCGCATCGGGCGCGCCGTGAGTAACGAGCGCCGCTTGCAAGGCAGCCTGTTCGCGAAGATCCAGCGTGAGTAGGAGTTTGATTTCCATGAAAGCCCGGCGAGATGGGTCAGCAATCCAGCTTCGATGCCTACCGCAAAACGCGGAATGGATGTCACGAGGCAGCTTTCGGCGCCTTCATCTTCATTTTTTTGAGTTGCTTCGGCTCATGAACTCTAAAACCCCCAGCGGCGGAAAAGCGGCCTAGCTTAACAAATTAGACAAATGCACGACAGAGGTGGTACTTAGTCCAGGTTTGCTAAAGGTTACCGAAGGTTGTCGTTTAAGCGCGCAAATTACAAACGCGCCAGCGCTTTCTGCACCAAGCTTTTTGATTTTGCCATTTTGATGGCTTGGTCCGCTGGCCCGCCAATACTTATTCGAACATACGCATTTCCCTTTAGTACGTAGAGCGAGCCACCGACTCGGGTTCCCAACCAGAAAGCCTCATCGCCAATGCCTGGCACCTTTTTAGGAGGAGTGGATTCTTCCTTCTCTTTTTCCTCGTTCTCTTTCGCCTTCGTCTCATGGAAAGTGTCGCGCCAGAAATCCCTGGGGTCTCGAGCGTCACCGCCTTCCCCTTTTTGGGTAACCAGCAGGCTGACAGAATTATTAAAGGTTGGAAGTGTAAAAAAGCACTGTGAGACACTAAAACCACCTGTGGATTGCCCGCTCAGTTTGGTTTCTTTAGTCGCTTCTCCCTGAACCGCTTCTATTTCTTTACTGGTTAACAAAGCGCAAGCATCAATCTTCGGTTTGGCTGCAGTCTCAGCAGCCGCGATTTGCTGACCTGCCGTGTTAGCTGGACTCGACGGCGGTGAATTGGTGTTTGAGGAGCCTTGCGGCGCACTTACAGGCGGTGCAGTGGTGCCAGGTTTGCAAGCTGCCATCAGGAAAAACGAGAAAAGCAAAAAAGCGAGCAGTTGAACGCGCATTTGAAGCGCTCCTTGTTATCGAGAGTTAGGTTTTTGCGCAGCGCATTCTTGCACGACGACATTCAGGCAGGCAACCTGCAACGTAGCCAGTTGAAAAATAAAAAGGGCCACTTAGCGTGGCCCTGCAAAAGATAGTTAGCTTTTGGAAAATGTATTGTTACAACGACGGAACGCCAATTACGTTGTTGAAATCTTTGTACAGTTCGTTGTATTCGCGCAGGCGGTACTCAATAAGGGCAGGCAACTCCGCGACGTCATTTATGTTGACAACCGCATTTACGTTGTTGAGAAAAGCTGCATGAGCATCCATCGTGCGCAAAGACGGAGACAGCATAATAAAGAACAAGCGGCGGCGTTGTGCTGGTCTAAGAATATTTACTTCGCGCGTAACGAAGATGCTGCCCTGTTCCACCTGATCAAACCTCGAATCGAGCACCACGACGTCTAACTGATTTTCACGCATGCGATCCACAGCCTGTCTTGTATCCTGGGCGACGAAAACCTGATGACCATTCTCTGCCAGACCGCGGGCAATCGACTCACGGCTGTCTTCCAGCCCGCAGACCAGGATTTTTCGCGGATCCCAGGAGCGCCGAGCGTTCTGCGAGTTTCGGCCTGCGGCGGTTGGTTGCGCTATTAGTCCGGTGAGTAACTCAGCCAGTCTGTCTGTTGGTGAAACTTCACCACCAGGCTCTTTCCCATTTTGATCAAGTTCGAAAAGAGGGGCTGGCTTAGGGCGATGGTCGAACCGCGGGTTTTCAGTTGCCGGTGAGTCTCCCAACGCAATCGCGCTCAATTCTGTGGCCGGACTTTGCAAACCGGAATCCACAATGCTGTTGCATTTGGGACAGCGAACCGTGAAGGAGCTTGATGGAACTTTCGTCTCGTCAATCTGGAGGCGGACCGAACATTTTTGGCAAACAATAATCATGGCAAATTCAAAGGACTCGTGAATATAGGGTTTACAATCGGAAGCTTAGTCGAGTATGCCGAGCAGTGATCCCCCATTGGTCATCCCGGGGACAGGGAGTTTACCTTCGTGGTGTGTGAATTCTTCCGCGGCTGTTACGCCTTTTAGAGTAAGCAGAAGATTATGCGGGTTGGTCGCGAATGTGAGCCCGTCCTCCATGCTAATCGTTCCTGATTCGATGAGTCCCTGGATGACAGTGTCAAAGTCTTGCATGCCATCGAGCTTTCCATCACGCATAGCGTCGAGTAAAGATTTTCCATCGCTTTCGCCGGCCTCAATATACTCACGAGTGCGTGGACTGGATCGCAGGATTTCAACAGCCGCGATTCGGCCGCGTCGATCCGCCCGCGGGACTAGTCGTTGAGAAATGATGTAGCGGAATGTCTGGGCTAAACGTGTTCGTATCACCCCTTCTTCGTTTTTTGGATAAAGGCCGATTATGCGGTCGATAGTTTTTGAAGCGTCTATTGTGTGCACCGTCGAAAGAACCAGGTGTCCAGTCTCCGCCGCTTCAAGAGCAATCTCAGTGGTTTCAAAGTCACGCATCTCACCAATCAGGATTACTTTAGGCGCTTGCCGTAGGGTTGCCCGCAGCGCTGACGGAAAGTCCCTGGTGTCCTGTCCAACTTCGCGTTGATTGATGGTTGAATTTTTGTGGGAATGTAAGTACTCGATCGGATCTTCGATGGTTACCACGTGGTAATGCTTAGTCTCGTTAACAATGTCGATAATCGCGGCTTGGGTGGAGCTCTTCCCTGAACCAGTCGGCCCGGTCACTAGTACCAACCCGTTTCTCAAGTCGGCGATCTCAGCAAGTTGCAGAGGAAGCCCAAGCGATTTCAGTGTGGGAATATCCGTGGGGATAACTCGCATCACGATGGAGTAAACGCCGCGCTGCTGAAAGATGTTGACCCGAAATCGAGCTCGAGAAGGGAGCGAGTAACTAAGATCAGCCGTACCGGTTTTCGCCAGCCGTTCCGCCGCATCCGGATTCCCATGCATGAGAGACATGGCGATAATCTCAGTCTGATAAGGAGTAAGTTTTTGCATCCCCAGCGGCTGGACCGGGGTGAGCGTTCCGTTAACTTCCACTTGCGGAAGTTGACCGACCGAGAAGTTAAGGTCACTGATCTTGTCTGAGACGAGCAACATTCGCTCGATAACAGGAGGCAGGTCGAAAAAGCTCATTATTGATGTGACTCCGAGAACCTGATTGAAGGGGTAGAAGCTGGGCGCAGATACGGCCCGGTTTGGCTTAGGGATTCTCGCGCATAACCGAGTCAAACGCAAGCAAAATATGTTGTACTAAGTGAATGTGAGCTTTAGGGCCGGTGAATGAAGTTTTCGACCCTGGCCGACAGGGGTCCAGCGGAAGTCCATAAGTCGCTTATGATTGCAATCGCGTCAGCGCCTGCCTGAAGAACGCTTTCGCCGTTTTTTGCTGTAATTCCGCCAATGGCCACGACCGGGAGCTCTCCCGAAGCTTCGCGCAGGCGCACGAGTCCCTGAATACCTAACGGATGGTTGATTGATTGCTTTGTGGCTGTGGCAAAGATTGGCCCGATAGTGATGTAGTCGACTGGCATGTCAGCGGCAAGCAGTGCCTGCTCGAGGTTGTGCGTAGAAATTCCAATGATTGCCTCAGCGCCGAGGACGCGGCGTGCCGCTGCCGGAGGCAAATCCTGCTGACCGAGATGAACACCATCAGCTCCCAGCGCCAGCGCAATGTCGACTCGGTCATTAATAATAATCTTTACTCGCCGCTCCCGCGCAACACTGAGAGCCCTGGCTGCCTCATTGTAGAATTCCAACGATGGAAGAACCTTTTCCCTCAATTGAACAAGGTTCGCTCCGGCTTCGCTTAGTTGAACAATCTGTTCGGCGTGAGAGAGTCCAGAAATGACTCGATCGGTTAGCGGGTAGAGTTTGGTACCAGCCAGAGCCTCAAGAAACGTTGTGCTCATAACTTGAGTATCAAGCCTCTTTCTTCTTTGGCCGTTCGTTTGAGCGAAGCACACGTTTACGGAGCCGAATGTTCTGAGGGGTCACTTCTACCAGTTCGTCATCCGCAATAAACTCGATCGCCTGTTCCAGCGAGAGATCTTTGGGTGGTACCAGCCGCATCGCGTCATCGGCTGAGGCTGCGCGCATGTTTGTCAATTTCTTTTCCTTGATAGCATTCACATCAAGATCTACGGCGCGAGCATTTTCTCCGATTATCATTCCTTCATAAACCTTTGTTCCCGGACGAGCAAACAAGGTTCCTCGCTCCTGTAGATTGAAGAGCGCATACGTTGTGGTCTCCCCAGTGCGGTCAGCGACAAGCGACCCGGTAGAGCGACCTCGCAATGGTCCCTGCCAGTCACCCCAGCGGAGAAACATCGTATTGAGGAGACCCGTGCCCTTAGTCTCAGTCAGGAATTCATTGCGAAAACCAATCAGGCCACGGGAGGGTATCTCAAACTCAAGGCGCACCCGACCAGTCCCGTGATTGACCATTTTCGTCATCTGTCCCTTCCGGCGTCCGACTGCCTCAGTAACTACCCCAATGAATTCTTCCGGACAATCGATCACCACCAATTCAATCGGCTCTAACGTACGACCATCACTGACTCGCATAATAGCCTCAGGTTTTGAGACCTGCATTTCATAGCCTTCGCGGCGCATCATTTCGATCAAAATAGCCAACTGCAATTCGCCACGGCCGGACACTTTAAACTGATCGGGCGCCTCAGGCTCAATTTCAACCCGTATCGCCACATTGCCCAGGGTCTCCTTTTCCAGACGTTCTTTTACCTGACGCGAGGTTACAAACTTGCCATCCTTTCCGGCAAAGGGAGAATTGTTTACGCCAAAAATCATTGAGATAGTTGGCTCATCAACAGCAATCACCGGGAGCGGTTGGGGATTATCAACTGACGTGATCGTGTCGCCTATCTCAATATTGTCGATACCTGCAAGGGCCACAATTTCACCAAAGCCGGCACGCTGAACAGGCTCTCGTTTCAAGCCCTCAAAAGCATAGAGTTGAGAGACGCGCACTTTTTGAAAGGAGCCGTCCCACTTCGCAACCGATACCTGATCGCCGATTGCAATTTCGCCGGAGAAGATTCTTCCAATTGCTAAACGACCCACGTATTCGCTGTAATCCAGATTCGCTACCAGTAACTGCAATGAATCGCTTCGTATCTGTTTCGGTGCGGGTATCGTTTCCACAATTTGATCAAACAACGGCTTAAGACTTGCGGACTCGTCCGTCAGTTGGCGCTTGGCCACTCCCTCGCGGGAGACGGAATAGAGAATGGGGAATTCAATCTGTTCATTAGTGGCGTCGAGATCAAGAAATAGTTCGTAAATCTCATTAACGACCTCCGTGGGCCGCGCATCGTGGCGATCAATCTTATTGACCACCGCGATTGCCGGCAGACGAGCCTCAAGGGCCTTTCGCAGGACAAACCGTGTCTGAGGGAGGCAGCCTTCGGCGGCATCAACCAGGAGCATTACTCCGTCGACCATCTTCAATACGCGTTCAACTTCACCACCGAAATCTGCGTGGCCGGGCGTGTCGAGAATATTTATCTTCACATCGTGGTAATGAACAGATGTGTTCTTAGCCATGATTGTAATTCCCCGCTCACGTTCCAAATCCATCGAGTCCATAACCCGGTCACGAACCTGCTCGTTCTCGCGAAACGTTCCTGATTGACGCAACATGGCATCCACCAGCGTGGTTTTCCCGTGGTCAACGTGAGCAATGATTGCGATATTGCGAATGTCTTTTCTTTCCTGAGTCATTATTCCTCTACACAGATAGGATCTGTCCCAAATCTTAGTCGAAGCCAAACCGCAGATCTTAACACTTCAAACCGAATAACTCCCGCGACGACACTGCACAATGACTAACTACCAACTAAGCGAGCGTTTAGGAAGGCGACCTGGGAAGCTAAAACGAGACTCGTCGGAGAATCAGCGGTCGCCAGTTGATTGTGGGCTGTTAACTAAGGCCCCGGTCTGACGCAACCCTTCATAAAGGACGATTCCGACGGCAGTGGCGAGATTAAGGCTCCGCACCTTTGGGTTAAGCATCGGGATTTTGAGGCACCGGTCCCAATTTTCGCTAATAACCGGATTGGGCAGACCGCGCGTTTCTCGGCCGAACACAAGGCAATCGTCCGAGCTGAACTCCCAACTGGCATAACTCTTTTCGGCTTTAGTTGTCAGGTACAAGAAGCGAGCTTCAGGGAGGGATGCGTGCAGGTTCGCAAGGTTGGGATGCTGGCTCAAGCTAACTTCAGGCCAATAATCCAGACCCGCCCGGCGTACGGCTTTGTCATCCAGACGAAAGCCAGTGACTCCGACGATGTGCAGCGGGGTTTTTGTCGCGGCACACAGTCGCGCGATGTTTCCCGTGTTGGGCGGGATCTCAGGTTCGACAAGAGCAATGCGAATCATTGCAAGCAAAGAATAGAGTGTTTCGACAAGACTACTCCCGAAAATACAAAAGGAACGACGAGGTTCGCTTGAAGTGCTCGTCGTTCCTTTTGAAAGGCCGTGCTGGCCTCAGAAGTTTGTGTGCGCCAGTTGAGGGTTGCTGTTGAAACGTACAGGTCCGAGTTATCTCTTCTTGGCTGCTTTCTTGGTGCCCTTCTTTGCTGACTTCTTGCCGCCCTTTTTCGCTGCCTTCTTTCCACCTTTTTTAGTTGCCATTCTTAGTTGCTCCTTCTTTTCAAGATTTTAGGTTTTCGGTGATGACCACAAGATACTGTGTCTACTTGTGTCTTGTGGGCTAGTGTAAACGGCGCACAACATCTTGCTATATAAACGTAAATGGTCGAGATGTCAACAACTTATTGCGATTATAGTGAGAAATATTTTGAGGTTGCACACTCGATCACGGTCGAGTTGGAGAAGAGTTTTCTTATTCAGTGATCACCAGTCTAACCAAAACTGCGAGATATGATTCTTGAAGGTAATCGTTATTTGCGCAACCGAGGTTGAGACATGGCGTTCGTTGAGATGGCAAGCTTGACGAAGCCACTTACTTGACCTGGGTTCTATCTAACGAAAGAGCGGAGTGAAGATCCATCCGTCGTGATGATTGATACCGTAATAATAAATTACCGAATTCAGCTTGCTGCTACTGGTAACACCAATGAATGGACCAGTGGAACTATCGCTGCCCAGTGAACTACCGCCGGTAGTTGCAATTCCGAGCGAAGGCAAAACTGGCGGAGCCATAAGTGACTCTATTGCTTTAAGTTGCGGGTCATTTGTGGGAGGCCGGCCGTTCTCTGCAAACAGCAATAAGGAGCGCTGAAAGTCGGCCAACTCCGAAGACCGTGGTCTAACTAATCTCCATTCAGCAGAATCCGAAAGAGGATCGCGCGCTGCCGATGCTCGTAGTATTTGAATCTTCTTTGTTCCTCGTGGCAGACCTTCGAGCAGTTGATCCATTGAGGTGGGCAATGCAGCGTCACCCCTACCAAGTCTGCCTTGCTGGTAAGAGTAGTAAAGGCGAATCGCATCGGCCACTTGTTCGCCACGAAAGATTGCTTCGAGCTCGCGTTCTCGTTGCGCCTGCTGGCGGATGCTGGGCGCCGCAGCCATGGCAAACAGAGCGAGCACGGTCATCACGGCGAGCAGAGCAACAAGGGTATAACCGTCCTCGCGACGTTGCGTGGAGCGACTCGAGGCCAGGGTATGACCTTGCAACCTGCTACCGGCATAAGTCCATATCTTGTGGTATGGTCCAATCCTAAGGCTCATCGTCTTCACTATCAACTTTCGGGGTAGGTCGCTGCATTGGGTTGCCCTTTTCGCCCTGAGTCGTCAAGGCAATCGCATGTTTGATCTTCAAATTGGTATCGACCAGCACCAACTCTTTCTCCGAGATGCTAGTTACACGAAACCTCCCTCCGAGAAGATCGCCGCGCTGTACATTTAGCGTCTCCTTGCTCCCCTTATCCTGCAGGATGGCAGTATCTATGTAGCGTCGAGTGCCGATGATGCCCACGTAATTGTAGTTTGGTATGGGCGGCGCAGCGACATTAAGGGTCGCACTGTTCGAATAGAGTTGACCGTCGACGGAGCGCAGCATGACCTGGCGTAAACCTGGGTTAGCAATTAACGTAGCGGGCACAGTAGCTGAAATCTGCTGCGGACCGACGTACCGAGTCGGGAGCTCATTATTGTCTATCACGACGTGTAGCTGAGGACTAAGTTTGTCCCCCGCAATGTCCAGCGTAAAGTCAGCAGTTCGAGCGTAAACCGTTGCCGGAGACAAGCTTGCAAGCAGCACGGGAGGAATGGGTGTCGGGGTTGGGGTAGGAATCACCGAAGCTGCCACCACCGGCTTCGGAGGCTCGTAGTAAACAAATATGTTACGTCTTGCTTCCGGCACTGGTGGCAGGGAATGCTCGTAACTAATGGGACGCAACTGATCCAGAAGTCCGCTCAAGTCAGCGCCTGTTTGCGATGGAGCTTTACTGGAACTACCACTGCTCACCGCAGCGGATTTTGTCTGGCTGACCGGCCGCTGAGATACCTTAGTTGAACTGCCAAAGCCAAAAAAAGTCCACCAAAGCAACACGATCGCTAACAGTCCAAGAGCTGCTGCCCCGATTAGTTTCTTGCGTTCGTTCGGATTCTGAATATCGCTCAACTGCATAAGATTGCTTAGTGTCCCGCCGTCTCAGGCGGAACCCCTTCAATGGACCCGCGCTGAAAGTAAGTCGCCATTTCCAATCGCAGGCTCACCAGAGATCCGCGAGTGACAGCACCTGAAGTTCCACCACCTGGAGGTGCGCTATTTTCGGTCGAACGCTCCAACTCGACGCTATTAATAATGACGAATTGTCTATTGGTTTCAATGTCCCGGATGAACCGGCGAAGGTTCTGATAGGGACCTTCAACCGTCACGCTGATCGCTATACCCGGATAGATGCTTTGCCATTTAGTGTTAGCCGTCATTGCGCCAGCGGTGCCGTTCTTTGATCCTGCGGGCTCCAGCGGTGTGTAATTAGGTCCGGCTGTGTTGCGCAAGCCATTCCTACGAATTAGTTCGTTAAGAGAATCGTAGAGGCTCATGCGCCCTCGGTTAGCCCCAAGGAGTTGTTGGTTCTCGAAAACATCCATACTTTGCGTGATGTTCTGGACAGTTGCTTCAGTGGTTTGTCCCTGTCGAACCACATCCTGCGAGCTTCGCAACTGACTTTGTAAGCGCGAGCGTTCTGACTGCAGACTTTCAAGACGAAACCGCGCGGGCACCAAAAAATAAAGATAACCCACAATTACAAGGGTCAAAATTACAAGACTACCAGCCAGCCCAACCAGCTCAGCAGGCCCGACAACTCCGGAACGTCGTGAAAAGTTGAAACTCTGCAGTCGGGTTCGTACTAGATTGCGCCCCACCTCGGTACGACTAGTTTGGGGTTGTTCGCTCATTGGCTGCCCCCTTTTGAGGCATTCGAGGACGAGTCGACCGAAGCCAGTGCCGCGGTTTCGGTTGGAGTCCCTGCTCTGGGTCGGTATACAACGAATAGTTCGTACTCGGCACCGCTTTCACCTCGGCCGCGCTCCAAATTTTGCGAGCGGAGTTCTGCCCGGAATATTCCTGCGCGATCCATTTCGGCAATCATTTCCGTGACCGTCGCCGGAATTTTTGCTGCAACCGTCAGTTCCAGCTCAGCGAGTGTCTGGCCGTCTCGAGTGCTTACGCCGCGCACGGCTATACGTTTTACCCTCACGTTGGCCGGCAAGGCTAACTCCAAATCTGCTAACAGTCGCGACCATGAGAACTGCTTACGATCGACGAGAATGTGGGCAGCTTGCAGTGATTGTAGCTGCTCGGGACTCAAGGAGTTTCTGACTGCTTCCGCTTGCTGGCGCAGAGTGTGTTCCTGTTGTCCCAGGGCGTTAACGTCGTTTTGTACGACAGCAGCCTTTGCGTTTGTTTGCCCGGTGGCTCGAAAAGTGAAGACCAGGCATATAAGCGAAAGGAAGATTATCAAGCTCGTCACTGCCCACGGCAGGACGCGATTGCTGAAGGGTTTACTAGCAAGGTTTAGCTTCGTAGACATTGAAATTCCCGGGTCAAGAAGGAGAGACTTCCGACAAACGTTTACAAGAGAAGCATACACGCCTCAATTAAATCGACGCAACCGACGGGCAGGCGTAGCAGACGCCCTTAAATTAAACGCGCCAGGCTGCCAACTGTTTCACAAAGAAGAGGTTTGGGGAGGTAAAAACTGCGAAGATAGTCGCTAAGTCCGACGGGGGGGCAGCGGGCTTTCAGTCAGGGCCAATGAAGGCCGGTAGGCGCAAATCTGATTTCTACCGCTTCGTTTGGCGCGATAGAGAGCGGAATCGGCAAGCTCTATCAACTGAATCGGGTCGGTGGCATCATCGGGGAAAGCGGCAACCCCGATACTAATAGTGATGCGGTGCGTGGCCTGGGGATCGGATGAGTCCATGCGACTGGCAGCAAATTTGTGTTCGGCCAGGGCCACTCGCACGCGTTCCGCGGCGATCAGACCCTGCGCGTAATTGGCATCCAGCAAAAAAGCCGCAAACTCCTCTCCGCCAAAACGTGAGGCAACGTCGCCCGCTCTCAAGGCTTGTTTAATGATGCGGCCGGTTTCTTCTAGTGTACTGCTGCCCACCAGGTGGCCGTAGGTATCGTTGACCTGTTTGAAGTGGTCCAGGTCCATCATCAGTACGCAGAAGGGCCGCGACTCTGCTTCAGCCCGTGCAGCTTCCCGACGGAGCTCCGAGAAGAAGGATTTGCTTGTGAGTAATCCAGTGAGTTCATCATGAGCAATCAGACGATGAATCTGATGTTGAAACTCACGATCGATTTCATCCAGCATATCGAAGCGAAACAGGTTGTCACCTATAACAATTTTATCGCCGTCGTTGAGTAGCGCTTCGCTAATCAACTCACCATTAACCAGTGTGCCGTTGGTGGAACCCAGATCTGAAATGCGATAGACAGTCTCATTGGTACTTGGATTCTCTTCAGTAGTTATGCGGGCATGTAGACGCGATGCGCGGGAATCATTGAGGCGCACATCAGCTTCAAGCGCGCGCCCTATTGTGACGTTGTCTCGCTCGAGAGGAATTGGCACGGCCATCAATTCCCCACGAAGTGAAACTAACGCCGGGCGCCGCTCTTTTTGAGTTGACCTGGTTTCAGGGGTGTCTTGACGGGGCTTGGTCTTGCCGGATTCTTCTTCGCTGATGTTTTCGCTGGGCATTTGGTCTTGGTTTCTGGGAGCCACCAGGCCGCTCAGAGGTCTCACGAACCTTAACCACGGGCACGTGGCGTATCTTAGCGCGCGAGTGGAGGCGTAGCAACGTTATTGTCATAACCGCGCTGGCAATCCCGGGCGCAGCATTCTCGTTTGAGTGGGGCCTCTTGTAGACCTATGGCCTAACTCTTATAATTAGCCTGTAAAATAAACCCACAACCGGCAAGAGTTCGTGATTCTGATCCGGTGTTTGAGCTTTTTAAAGGAGACTCGTTTGATAGAAGAGCCAATTCCCGCCTGCGCAGGATCGGATGAAAACCTTTCAGTGGAACGCGTGGCCGTCGCAACCTTACCGACCGAATGGGGCGAGTTTGAGATCGCCGGGTATCGCTCGCTGGTTAGCGATGAAGAGTTTGTAGCTCTCTTCAAAGGAGAGATGCGTCGCGACATCCCCACACTCGTGCGCATACATTCGCAATGCCTGACTGGTGACGTTTTCGGATCGACGAAGTGCGATTGCGGACCGCAGCTTCACCAAACGATGCAGATGATTCAACAAGAGGGACGCGGCGCCATTGTTTACCAGCAACAGGAAGGCCGGGGCATTGGCATCATAAACAAGATTCGCGCTTACGCGCTGCAGGACAAAGGAGCTGACACGGTTGAAGCAAACGAGCAGTTAGGCCTGGCCGTGGACCTGCGTGAGTACAGGCAATGTGCTGAAATCCTCTTTGACTTAGGCCTTTGTCAGGTGCGGGTCATCTCGAACAACCCACTTAAGCTACGTGCGCTTGAAGAGGCGGGATTGAACATAGTCGAACGAGTCTCAATTCAGGTGGATTCATCTGATCCGGCCGAAAAGTATTTGCGGACAAAGAAAGAGAAGCTTGGTCATTTACTGGAACTTAAGGGTTAGCAGGAGAAGCAGAAAAATCCAACCTGGACGGCGATTTCTTACTGTTAACGGGTCAGGAGGCTCATTGCCTTGTTTTATCTTTCGCCTTTAGTTTGACAATCATTTCCTTTATCTGTGTCTTGTCCTTCAAGCCCTTCGCCTCTTTCAAGTACAACTCAAGTTCTCGCGAGGCGTCGAGATACCTTTCTCGTTTATTGTAAATTCCCGCTAAGTAAAGATGGGCCTCGGGGACGTTGGCACGTCCTAGTTCGTACGCCTTTTTTAAAGCCAGCTCAGACTGATCGAGAGAGCCAAAGTTGCCATAGGCCAAACCAAGCCACAAATAAGCGTGGGGATTACTGCCATCCTGAGCCGTCGCGTTTTGCAGCCATGCGATCGAGTCATTCAGTTGATTGAGCTTCAAGTAGGCAAGCCCTAAGAAGTACATACTGAGAGCCGCCTTATTGTTTATTGCAAGTGCTCTGGTCAGAATAGGAATCGCATTCTCGAATTGTTCGCGAGAGCGTCCTCCTTGGGTAAGCCCCAGCTTCACGTATTGAGTTCCCAATAATTCCAGCGCGTCGAAATAGTAAGGGAATATTTCAATCGCTTTCTTTAGTGCCTCGATGCCCAACTGCGAGTTCTTATCCTTTATACTGCTGGCCCCGCGATGATATTCCCCTCGGGCGGCCGGAGGGATCACCTGCACGAAAATTACTCCTGGAGATTTACTATTCCGCGTAGTTGGGGATTTTTTTGGTTTGAGGACTATGTCTTCCAGCGTTGGCTCTTCATAAGTGCTAGAGCGGCGCGTCATTGAATACAAATCAATCTGTTTTGAATATTCCTCATAGGGTAAGCCCGTGGGTTCGACGCGCAAGTAATAGCTTCCGGCACGGAGGTTTCTGAATTGATAGTGGCCGGACGAGTCTGAGAAAGCCGTTCCTTTTGGTTGATAGTTCTCGTCGAGGAGAGAAACTCGAACGGAGGACACCACTCGCCCTTCCTCATCTCGGATAGTGCCGAAAACGGCGAAAAATCCTTGAATCGTAAAGGGCTGAATAGCAAGACTTGAGATTAGGATTAAGACAAACATCACTCTCTCCGTGCAATTTTCACATTTCCGCTTTTCAATAATTGCTCTGAAATTGCTGTGTAACCATCGCGGAACGCCGTCCATTGCGCGCAATGAACATGGAGGATCTTCCGAAATGGAAAGCCTCCAACTTGAAATGTTTTATTGCTTTGCTTTTTCCTTGGCCTTCAACTTTGTGATCATCTCACTGATCTGCGTCTTGTCCTTAAGACCCTTGGCTTCTTTCAAGTAAAGCTCCAGTTGCCGCCACGCTTCACCGAATCTTTCTTGCTTGTTGTAAATTCCGGCTAAATAAAGATGCGCATCGGCGAGTCCCAATTGATAAGCCTTCTTCAGAGTCGTTTCAGATTCGCTTAGAGATCCATTATTCCCTTGGGCTATCCCCAGCTTCATAAAAGCATCGGCGTTTGTAGGATCACCGGCGGCTGCCTTTTGCAGCCAGTTAATTGATTCCTCAAGACGCTTGAGATTCAAGAAAGCCACTCCTAGACCGTACATGCTTTTGAATGCCTTATCGTTTATTTCTACCGCGCGAAGCAGGATTGGGATCGCGTTGTCAAACTGACCCTTTGCTAAATATTCAGTTCCTAAGAGTTCCAAGGCGTCGTAATAATCCGGGAATATTTCGATCGCTTTCTTAAGCGCCAGGATACCAACCTCCGGGTCCTTCTTAATGCTGCTCGCGCCTCGGTTGTATTCTTCACGGGCCGGTGGCGGAATTACTTGCGCAAAAACTACGCCCGGGGCCGATCCAGCTGCTGACTTTTTCCTCTTCAGGGTAATGTCGTAGAGGGTTGGCTCCTCGGTTGTGCTGGGGCTGCCGTTGCGAGTCAATGATTGTAGCTCGACCGGTTGCGAATTTTCTTCGTAGGGCAGACCTGCCGTCTCGGCGCGCAACCGATAGTTTCCCGCGCGGAGCCCGGGGAATTGAAAGCGGCCTGACGAGTCAGTGAAAACAGTTCGGATTGGTTGCGAGTTCTCGTCCTCCAGGGACACTCGAATTGAAGATATCGGGTGCCCGGTTTCGTCTCTGACCGTGCCAATAACGGAGAAAAAATTTTGTACCACGAACGGCTGAACAGCCAAACTGAGCAATAGGATGAATGAAAACATTGTGACCTCCAGGGGAGTTTTACTGCCAGGTTGTCTGCGGAGAAGCGCTATTGTATACCGAGCCTAAGAGGTAACGAAGACAAAAATGCCACGACTTTTGCTAGACGCTATCTAGCGCAGGACTCCGAATGAGTGTGGGAGAATTTGTAGGCGGCTCGCGCCGGGGGACTTTGGTCTAGTCAGATAAAAAGCGGGCTGCTCATTCGGTAAATGAGCAGCCCGCTAATCGTTTAACAACTAGAGTTGATCCTTTGGAGCAAACCCTAGAAATTCAAGTGCACACCCAAGCGAATCTCACGAATGCCCTGATAGGCATTTGGGAGATTGTAGATTACGTTCCTGGCTGGGGACGAACCGCTGATGCCATTGACTTTTGACTCAGCGTCGAACCCAGTGACGTAAAACGTATTTGGCGTGACGCAGCCTGTGGCTGCGACACAACCCTCGGTGATGTTAACGCTGCCATTCCGGTTGAAGCGGACAATGCGATTAGTCACCACTGCCTGATTAAAGAGGTTAGTGATGTTAGCATCAAACTTCAATCCCACGCGCTCGGTTAAATGGATTGTATGCGCGACCAGGACATCCGTCTGAGTAAAGGTCGGAGTCCGCCCGAGGTTGCCACGACCCTTGTAGAAGATCGGTACAATGAACGTGATCTCCGAGCTGAGCGGCGTGCCGCTATAGGCAATCTCCGACAGCGAGAAGCTTGTTGAGCCTGCCCGAGTCTTGAGCAAGTAGTTGCCGAAGAACTTGGCTTGGTGCGGACGATCGGTTGCGAGTCGTCCGAACACATTATGACCGGTCTGATCGAAGTTACCCGGCGAGAGGTCGAAAGCACGACTCACGTTGGGTTGCGAACGACCGGCTTCATCCGAATTTGCCAGACCTGCCCAGTTGCCATACAAACGGCTCCAGGTATAGGACGCGAAGTAGCTAAAGTTACGCAGGCTCCCCTCAGTGAACCGCTGATCGAGACGGAACTCGACACCGTCGTAATCGCGCCTACCTTTCGGCGTCAATGGTACACCGTTTGGAGTCGTGAACTTAGTTGCATCTGTTGCTCCAAATCCCATATTGCCAATCGTGTAAACCTCGTTCTCGGCAGCGTCAAGGACTCCGATGTCCTCAATACCCCGAACCAGGCGCTTCCGGGTCCAGCGTCCTGAGAAGAACATGTTTCCGCGAAACTGGTGCTCGGACGAGACCGTGAACTCCCGCGAGAGCATCGGCTTGATGGCCGGGTCTATACCGTCGAGCTGCCCCTGAGCGTTGATTGGAATCGTCCGGTTGTCTATGTCAATAATCAGGCTGCCTAGAGCTCCGGGAGCAGCCCTTGACACAAGGGAGGTGTCTGGATTGTCAAGCTTATAGACGAGATCGTGCCAGTAGTCACCGCCGAATGAACTGCGAGCAAGTTCATACTTCATTGTGTCGAAGAACTCACCCCAACTCGCGCTGAGTTTCCATTTGCCGTCGCCCCTCACGTCCCACGCACCGCCAAGACGCGGAGCGATTTTGTCGCCCCAACCAAAGACGATGGGATTGGGAACTGGCTTGCCGGCAACTACGTGCGTGAACGGCGGCAGAAACTCATTCTCAAATCGGACGCCAAGATTCAGGGTCACGTGGGGATGTATTTTCCACTGGTCCTGAACATAGAAGCCCTCGTTGCGGCTGTTAGCGCCGGAGTCATGCCTGATGCCATCGCGCCAGGTGTAAAAGCCATACTCACCGCGCGCGTTGCTAAGGGTGCCGCGGGTGAACCCTTCACCCCAATTGAAGATGAATAGACCATTAGGATAGTCGTCCTTCACCCTGTTTTCGATCCGGTTGATCGCGAAACCGCCCTTCAGGATATGCTGCTGGCCAGCGATATCGGCGAGATAAGATCCGTCGAGGTAGATATTGTGCCGCGTCGTAATGTCATAAACGGTATTGAACGTACTGATGGTGTTTTGGTATCGCTCGGCTTGCTGGACTGCAGCGGGCGGTGTCAGCCCCAACGGCCCCTTAATATATGAGGTACACGTGGTCGCTGATACGTTGCTGCAGGTTGAATAAGAAATCAACGGATTAGTCGGCAAGCCATAGGTGTTGCCTTTGTCATTGAGGTACTTATACCCATACCGCGCACTGAGGACTACCTTCGAGGTCGGAGTCCAGGTGAACGACGCGGTGTAAGCAGTTGCCGGAGTATACCCACCACCCTTTGACAGATCGGAGGTCGGCGGAGTGATTCTGGGATCCGTGCCTGTTAGGAGACCCCTACTGCGAATAGGCGTCCACAGGTAAGAGGTGTTGACTTGGATTTTCGAGGTTGGCGCCCAGTCAAGACGGGCCATCCCAAAGTGTCGCGTCAGCCTATTCACGGTGGTGCGCGGCCCAGCAGTGAAATTGATACTGCGTTCGGTGCGGTGGAATTCCGGGAAGTAGCTGGTGAAAAAGTGGAGACGATTCTTAAGGATCGGACCGCTCAGGGAGCCGCCTGGATATATGTCAGTGTAGTCGTCTTCCTTCGAACGGAAAAACTCAGCGGTTGTCGCGCTAGTGGGGGACCTTTGCCAGAAGCCACGAACACGCGAGTTCAAAAGGGAATTGCTGAACATCACCGCACCCTCGCCATGAAACTCATCGCTGCCGCTCTTGGTGATTACGTTGACGACGCCGCCTGTGGCACCGCCGTATTGTGCTTCAAAGCCGCCGCTCTGGACCTGAACTTCGCGGACGAATTCGAAGGGAATAGCGCTTTCACGTCCGAGCGCCGCGTTACGCACGTTTGAGACTTCCACGCCATCAATGATGAAAGCGTTCTCCGAGCCACTTGCTCCATTGACGGAATAGCCGCCAACGCCGCCTGGGGGGTTGTTGCCGCTGGTACCGGTCATACCGCCGCCAGCGCTACCAGCTCGGGTGTCAAAGATCACGCCAGGCGCGGCTGTCAGAATACTGTTGAAGCCGCGGCCCTTGGGGGTAGTTTCGATAAAGCGCTCTGTGATGTTCGTGCCGGTCTTACTCGATGTGACGTCAAGGGCTTCGGCGTTGGAAGTCACCGTAACACTTCCGGAGACACCAGCTACTGGCACTTCAAGATCGAGTTTCAGTTGTGTTCCGATTCGGACGTCGATGTTTTCCTTCTTCGTCGTCGAGAAGCCCGACTGGCTGGCTGTTACCGTATACATGCCAATGGGAAGCGTGGGGAAATTATAACGGCCTTCGTTATCGGTCGTCGTTGTTTGCGGCCGGACCAGCGAAGGGCTGGTTGCAATAACTTCAGCGCCAGCGATTGCAGCGCCTTTTTCATCTTTCACGGTTCCTTGAATACTACCCGAATTCTCTTGTCCAAACGCAGAAAGCGCGGTTCCGACAAGCAGAAATACAAGCAGCAAAAGGTTACCTAACTTTGCGGAATGTGATTTCATACCGAATTTAGACTCCTTAAGGCTAATGGGGTTGGTTGACATGAAAGTGGCAAATCTGAATTTGCTACCAAAAAATCGTAAGACTACGACTGTTTAAGCAATTGAAAGGCCAAGTTATCTCCCGGCAGCCATATCCGCCTAAAACGGCGTATAACTGTTTCAAATAGAATGGATGGCGCCAAGTCAGGGAGGCGTTGAATTCGGAGGTCTGGGGTTTTTCCAGGGCCTCTAAGAACGAAATATTAAAGAAAGTTCATTTTTTTGAATTTCCAGAACGGTCCGACGTCAAATGCGGGGGCTTGGATGAAACTGAAAGTTGCAGAGCTGAGCCTGTTTTCAGGGGTTAGGTCTCAAGGGACGGACTTTTGAGAGCGAAGCTTCTGAATCGACTGCCGCAAATCCTCAGCGTTTCGAACATTGGGGTTTTCTATTAAATACGACTCCAATTCTGCGGCTGCGCGAGCACGGTCTTCCTTCATCTCGTAAAGCATTGCCAGCGTCAGATGGTCGGGTTTTAGCCTTTTGTCACTCAAGCTGGCAGCATCAGTAAGGGCAACCTCAGCTCTGTTCAAAATGTGCTCTCTATCGCCGGTTCCCGTCCCCGAATTCATAGAGTAAGCCTGATGAATCAAAGCCGTAGCTTTCATCAATGCGTTCATCGGGTTCGTTGGATTTAGTCGTGAGGCTTCAGAAAACACCGCTACTGCAACTGCATAATTCCTCTGACGCATCAGCACCAGTCCAAACGACTGGTAAAGACATTCATCATTTGCGTTGACCTCTCTCGCTCGATCAAGCTCCGCAATGGCCTCAGCCAGCCGTCCCAGTTTCATGAACTGATTTCCAAGTTGCAAACGCGCTTCGAAGTACTGCGGGAATAGCTTGATTGCTTCCTGCATCTTTTCAATAGCCGCGTCCGGCTTGTTGTCAACGCTGAGCTTCATTGCACGGTCAAGTGCCTGCCGAGCCGGTTTGGGCACGTCCTGGACAAAAGCGTTCACGACCGCCGTCTGGCCCAACGGCTTGCCTACCAGCGGTCGTAGTTGAATATCCTGACTAAACAGCAGTGGAGCCGAGCCGAATGCAGACACCTCCGTATAAATACTTGTCGTTTCAAAAGACTGGCCATCGCCCTCAGCTGTTAGCTGGTAAGTACCCGGAGCGAGGCCAGTAAATGAGAACCGACCGCTGAGATCAGAAAAGGCCTCATACATTCTTCTACCGTTATACGTGAGCGTGATTTTCACTGGACCATTCGGTTGCGTTCCGTTAGGCGCAATAACCTTACCTTGAAGTGAGTGGCCGCCCTGGACGTGCGTAGATAACGGTAGAGTCAGAAACACGAGAATGATGAAGATGGACTTTGCGGAGGGCATCATTTTCGGATCAAGCAACGGTGTTTGCGGAGTCGAAGGCAAAGTAGCGGCGACGGTAAAAAGGGCACTTCGGAAACGAATGACTTCGTTTCATGAAGTGCCCCAAATTCCAACCGCAGAGTTCTAGAACGTGAATCGCACACCAAGCTGAGCCTGGAATGGAATACCTATTGGTTCTGAGAACCCGGTAGCTCCAAAGAAGTTAGTTGGCTTGCCGAAGTCGGCTTCGCCGGTAACGTTTTGGAAGGAATTGCCATAATTGGCGGTATTGAAAACATTAAACGCTTCAAAGAACAGCCCGAACTTTCTCTTCTCGCCGAAGTTGAAGAACTTCGAAGCTCGAATGTTGAGCTGCGAGAAGTTGTCGCCACGCTTAGTGGCGGGCGGCAGGTGATGCTGGTCGTTGCCGTCACGGGAATCTCGTTCATTGAAGGTCACGCCGTCTTTATTAATGTCACAGACGCAAGAAGGAAAAACACTATACGGACGAGCCGACGCTAACTGAAATATCGGCGCGATCTGGAATCCATGGGGAAGATCAAAGATTCCAGATACCACAAAGCGGTGACGCTCGTCCTCGTTTGTGTAGCCGAAATTCTCAGTTGGATCCCATTTATTAAATTGGCTCATTGGACCATAGCCGAAATCCGAAATCGCACCGAACCAGGCTTGGGCCCTCGACAACGTGTAGTGCGCATTGAGTTGGAACTTGTTCGAATACCGTTTCTTGAAGGAAGCTGTGAACGCATCGTAGCGCGAACGTCCGTCTGACTGGGCCACGCTGATTCGACCAAAAGGAGTAGCGGTGCCAAAGGCGGCAATCAGTTCGGACGCATGGGCGGCAAACTGCGGAGCCAGCAAACGAGGCGGACTGGGAGATGCGCGATTTGCGCCTATCAGTGGGCCGATACGCGGGTTGATGTCAAACCCGATAAACTCATGCAGCCCAAGAATGTGAACAAAGTCAAATTCCAGAGCCATGTTCTTACCGACTTCCTGGGCATATCCGAGGTTCCATTGCTGCGTAAATGGCGATTGAAAATCGGGATCGATCATTCTGCCGCGAGCGCCTTGAAGCGGATTCGTCAGCGGACGAGGAATTGTCGGCGGCGGTGAAGTGATACTGAGATTAGGGTCATCGTTGACGAAGGTAGCATAAATCTCAGGGTTCGCCTGTTGCACGGCGAAAAGCGGAACGTTCAGGAACGACTGATCGAAGTACATACCATAACCACCCCGCAACACTGATCGCGAATCGCCGCGAAGATCCCAGGCGAAACCAATCCGCGGAGAGAAGTTATTCTTATCGTCCTTCGCTACACGTCCGTAGGGATTGCCAATGATCTGAAGTGCGCGGACCGCTCGATTATCTTTTTGATGAGCGGAATCGACGAAGCCTATATCGACGTCGTAACGCACACCCAGATTCAAAGTAAAGCGAGGGTTAAGTTTCCAGTCGTCTTGAACATAAAATCCAAACTGCTTAGCGCCGTCGCGAAGATTAAAACTGGGATCGCCACCAGAAAGAACAACATCCGCTACGACTCCGATGCCCGCAAGATCCGCCGCGGTGCAGGTTGATGAGCCTACAATCGTAGAACAGGTAATCGGACCTGGTAAGACCTGAGTAGTCTTAAAGCCCTGTGGGAACTGACCAGGATTTTGCGCAATGTCGTCCGGATTAAAATAGAAGTCGTATTCCGGAGCTGAATTGAAGGCGAACAAACCACCGAGAGTAGGTTCCAAAACAATGTCAGCTCCAAACTTCAAGCCATGAGAGCCGCGATTGTAGGTCAGATCATCG
Organism: Acidobacteriota bacterium; assembly: GCA_030854715.1. Classification (GTDB taxonomy): domain Bacteria; phylum Acidobacteriota; class Blastocatellia; order Pyrinomonadales; family Pyrinomonadaceae; genus PSRF01. The sequence goes on along the minus strand of JALYSR010000324.1, from coordinate 51,735 downwards.
CGGAACTGATGCTTCTTCTGAATGGTTTGCTGGGGAACGTTGCCATTACGTCCTACGGCAATACCGTTTGGAAAGAACAGATTGTTGAGGTCGGTTGTCGCCAGAATTTGGTTGTCGAAAGTCGAGTATTGGTAGGTGAGCTGATTAACGGTGCTTGCGTTGGCCGTGTACGTCCACGATCCCAGGAAGTTGTACAAGGTATTAAGAGTCTTGTTACCACCGGATAGATCGGTGAAGACCGTTAGGAATCCCGCCTGATCGTTCAGACCATTGTTGTTTTGCCCTGCAAATCTGAAGATAAAAGCATGCTGGGGCGACGGATTAATGTCGCTCTTGACGGTGTACACCCAGTCGTTAAACGGCTGTGGGAGGAAACGCACCGCTTTGTAGCCCAACGGTTCGAGGAATTGGATTTGATTAAACGTGTCTCCAGGCACGATTGAGTTGCCGCGTTCTCGCGTGCGCTCAACTGTGCCAAAGATAAACGCCTTGTTCTTGACTATAGGACCACCAATGGAGCCACCGAATTGTTGTCTACCGAATGGAGGCTTGATGGCGTCAGCAGAATTAGGAAATAGGCTTGGATTGCCCTTCGCTAAGAGTGCCGGCGCATTCGCATTTAGTTTTTCATCGCGGAAAAATCCGAAAACTGATCCATGTACTTCATTGGTGCCACCCTTCGAGACGACGGAGAGTAAAGCCCCTCCTGAGCGACCGTTAGCGGCTGAGAAACGCTGCGTTGAAAGCGCAAACTCCTGAACCCCCTCCATGGAAAAGTTCTGTAAAATACCACCGACGGCGTTGTCCTTATTATCGCCGCCATCCACCGTGATGTTCAGATTGCGGCCTGTCGACCCGCCAACAGAGAAAGTGCCTACACGCGCTTTGGTGGGATCAAAAGAGGGCTGTAGGGTTGCGCCGGGTATGAGCGTCGCCAGCGAAGCGAATGAACGCCCGTTAACCGGTAGATTCTCCATTTGGCGCTGATCGACGAGCCCGCTGACCTCGGTTTTCGTGGTTTCTACCAGAGTTGAGTTCTCCGCGGTGACGGTCACATTCGCGGTAGCGCCCGCCGGGTTCAATTGAGGGTCAACAGTAAGGCGGGACAATACGTTCACTGTCACATCCTGGATGTAGTTAGCAAAATTTGGGGACTGTACTTCCAGCCTGTAGTTCCCTGGAGTAAGCTGCGAAATCTCGTAGACGCCCTCACTGCTTGCGACAGTGGTGCGCTCTGCATTTGTGCCAATGTTGATGACCTTAACGGTAGCACCTGGCACGACGGCGCCCTGTTGATCTTTGACCACTCCGGTGATGGTCCCTGTGTTGGAGGTTTGCGCCTTAGTTCCGCCAACCAGGACAGCAAATAGGATTAGTACTACAAATGACGTGAGCAGCCTCTGGTAGTTGAGTTTCATGTGATCTCCTGTTTTGTAGGTTGTGACCTAGTTAACTCTGCAATCACGAAACGGCGAGACCCAGGTTCGCACCCCTGCGGGGAACATCGAGTGGGTTGTTGTAAACTTCCGCAACCGGTATGCCCGACTCTCAGATTAGAAGTAAATTCCTTCAGTACTTACACTTACAAAAAGTGAAGCAAGATATTCCAGTCTCTCGTAATCCGAAAAAATGGTTTCTATCCAGAAATCTTGATCAAAGTGTGAGAGTTGAGGTTGATACTAACAGCGGTGTCGATTCGGTAGGTTGGGTAAGGGGTCGCCGCTGCCAGCGTGGTAAACTCGCCCAAGAAACCATCCCTGCGAAAGAGATCAAGATCTTGTCAGAACGAATCTATCGCGATCCCGTCCATAACATCATTCGCCTTCGCACCGACAGTGCGGAGGGTGAATTGATGATGCGTCTCATCGACACTCCGGAATTTCAGCGACTGCGCCGTATTAAGCAACTGGGGTTGGGACTCTACACTTACCAGGGCGCGGAACATTCTCGCTTTACTCACTCGCTGGGAGCCTTTCACTTGATGAGTCGCGTGCTCGATCGACTGGGCGAAAAACACCAGATCGGCGAGCAGGATCGCGCGTCCGCCCGCGCGGCGGCTTTGCTTCACGACGTGGGCCATGGATCGTTTTCTCACGTGATGGAGAAGGTGCTGGGATTCCATCATGAAAAATGGACCGTGGAGGTCGTGTTAAGTGAAGCTACCGAGATTGGCCAGTTGCTGCGCTCATACTCGTCGGAGTTGCCCGCGAAAGTGGCGGCGATTATCGAAGGCAAATTTCAGCCGGCCGCTCTGGCTCAACTGGTCTCTTCCCAACTGGACGTTGATCGGATGGATTATCTTTTGCGCGACTCGTTAATGACTGGGGCCAAGTATGGAATCTACGATCTTGAGTGGATCATTAACGCGCTGGCGATTGATGAAGAGAACGATCGAATTTTTGTTGCAGCGCGCGGCTTATATGCAGTCGAAGAATACCTGCAAGCTCGTTACTACATGTTTCGTCAAGTCTACTTTCACCGCACATTGCGTTCGGCGGAAGCAGTGTTGCGGGCAATCCTGCGTCGCGCGCTAAGACTGCTCGAGAACGGTGAGCCTGTTTGGTACGCGCCGGACACGGCGTTTGAAAAAGTACTACGCAGAAAACCCTTGACCATTACGGAGTATCTGGAAGTCGACGACTCGGATGTTCTGTTTCACGTCAAGCAGTGGCAGCGTTCTGAGGATCCAGTGCTGGCTGATCTCAGCAAGCGCTTCACCGGGCGCCGCCTCTTTAAAGCGATTGATCTGGACATGCCCGTGGCGGAGCGACCCGAGTTTTTGTCGGCGGCGCGAGAATGCATCGTGAAGGCCGGATACGATCCCGACTATTACTTCATCGAAGACCGGGCCAGTGACGTTCCTTATTACAACTATTACACCGCCGAGGGAGCAGAACCGAAGAGTCGAATCTATGTCGAAGATGGTTACGCGCGCCCGCGCGTGCGTGAGATTAGCGAAGTCAGCGATGTGGTTCGAGGACTGCAGCGCGGTTATGAGTTGCACCGGGTTTGTTTCCCGTCAGAAGTGAAAACGGAAGTCTATAAGCTCTACCACGACCTGACGCCTAAAGATCGTTCGGCGGTGGTGTAATCGAATTCTTTGTAGGCTCAATCATGAATCGTTAGTACCGTTTAGAGGCGGGCACTGCCCGCCGTTTCAACGTTGCAATCGGCGGGCAAACCCCGCCTCTAAAAACAGGAAGTTGAATGCGCCATGTCGAGAGTAGCAGACGCAAAAGTCGACGAAGCGGAAGAATATGTGAAGGGAGTCTTGGAGGCCCAAAGGAAGACCTGGGGTGCTCCATTATTAAATCATCTTGTTTACGCGCGCCGGCCGTCGATCTTTCGCGGCGCTCGTGGAATGTGGACCGGTATCGAATCGTCCGGCCTGATCGACGCAAGGTTGCGAGCGCTGCTTAATCGCCGGGTTGCCTCAATCAATGGTTGTGAATTTTGACAAGACATTAATGCTGCCGTGAGTAGCAAGCTCGGCGTTTCGGACCAGAAGATTGAGGCACTCCCCGACTACGCAAACAGTGAACTTTTCAGCCAAGCTGAACGTGCGGCACTTGAGTTGGCCGACAACATGACGATAACCGGTCGCGATGTGAGTGACGAGCTTTACGGGCGGCTGCGCAGTTTTTACGACGACGATGCGCTGGTGGAATTGGCTGCAACAATCGCCTGGGAAAACGCTTCCAGCAAATTCAATCGCGCCTTGCGCGTGCCCTCTCAACGTTTGTGGGAGCGGCGTGATACGGGAGACACCTCACAGTCATAGAGGGAGCCGAAAGTCTTCGCGATCGATGATTAGAGTTCATACAATTTTTTGCACAATAGTCATCACATCGTTTTTCTTGTGTCTTCAACCCAGCGCGAATCCTCAAAGTACAGACCGTCCGTTGACTGTGGCAGTTTTGGATTTCGGCGACTCTAATTTGGGCCGGCTCACCGCGGAAGAATTCTCATTAAATCTAAAACGGGAAACTGGTCTGATTGTTTTGGATCGCGACCAGGCGCGAACCGCTGCACGCGGTGCCGGCTATGCGGGCTCAATAAACCTTTCGCTCAGCGAGGCACGAGATTTAGGCGCTGCGCTAGGGTGCGACTTTTTCGTTCTGGGAGACGCACAGACTCTTCGGCGCTCGCCGTCGGCGGGTCCGGGGTATTTTGAATCTTACAGTTCGATCTTTTTGGTTAGCGCGCGAACGGGAAGGCTTGTCGGGTGGGAAAGACCAAGCTTTCGCGCCGCCACAGCGGCGGCCGCCGAGCAATCCTTGCTTTCTGAGCTGGGCTCTAGCAACGCTCGGCAGCGTAGCGTCCTCTCAATTCATCGTGCGCAGGAAATTGAACGTGTCGAACGAGCGCTCACCATCGACCTCGACCGGCAAGTCCCAGTTATTGAAGAAGCTCCTGACGACGCAAAACTTGCCGAGTCTGAAGGGCTTCGGCTGCCCAAGCCATATCGCCGGCTGGTCCCCAGGTATCCTGAAAGTGCCGCGCTCGCCGAAGCCGAAGCGATTGTTGATGTGCTGATCGATGTTGATTCGCATGGTGAAGTAACGCGCGTGGAAGTTGCCCGTTGGGCAGGTTTCGGATTGGACGAGACGACGATCGACACTGTGCGCCAGTTACATTTCTTTCCAGCTATGCGCAACGGCGTGGCAGTTCCTTTGCGCGTCTTGCTGCGCTATAACTTTCGCAAACCGCCGAGATAAAAGGACGGGCAACAGGGAAGATGGGTAACAGGAAAAAAAAAGGAACTACCTTGGGCCAGCTGGCTAGCTTGTTGCGGGAGGGTTCCCTCCTCTGCGCTCTTTTCATTTCTTTCGCTTTTTCTGTTCTCCCGTTTCCTGGTTCCACTGTTCCCACTTCCACCGCGGCTTCCAGGTTTCTGGATTCTGCTCTTACTCGTTCCGACCGCACTGACGCGGCGATCGTTTCGACTGCCACGCGCGAGGGCCGGCTCGCGGTATTCGACGACGCCTGGTCCACAATCAATAGCCTTTACTACGATTCCGAATTTCATGGGCTCGCTCGTGGCCAGGACTGGAATGCCCAGAGAACAGTTTTTCGCTCGCAGGCAGCTGACGCGAACTCGAGCCAGGAGCTGTATGCCGTGCTGCGCCGGATGATTGCTTCGCTAAACGATCCGCATACTCGTATCTACCCTCCCGAGGAAAAGTTTGACTGGTGGCGCCCGCGTTTTGTGAGTATCGGCATTGTGGTAAGAGAAATTCGCGGCCTGCCCACCGTTGTGCAAGTCGAACGCGATTCAGCGCCGCAGCGTGACGGGGTTCGCGCTGGAGATGTGATTGAAACCGTGGATGGCACACCAGCACTGTCTCTAATCAATAGGCGCCTGGATAACTCAACCGTTTCCGCGAACCTATCGACGCGCCTGCGCGCTTTCGCGAAGCTGCTTGAAGGACCGGCCGGCACATTGGTCGATGTCGGTTGGAAACGGAAGGACGGTAGCGACAGGTCCGCCCAGTTTCGACGCTATTGGCAGCAACGCGATCTTGGCCTTCGGGTTCGTAGGGAGAAAGACGATTACGCAGTTCTTGAAATGGACGGTTTTACAAAAGCGATCGCGGCGGATTTTGCACGTGGGTTGGCAGAGAAAATAAGCGGCGCGCGGGGCGTGATTATTGATCTGCGCGGCAACGGCGGTGGCGACGCTGAAGCGATGAGCGACATCGCCTCGGCGTTTTTGGGAGACGGCTTCAACCTGGGCCAATTCACAGATCGCAACGGCTCCAGCTTTACCATCATCACGCGTTCGAGGTCGCTGTTCATGGCCGAGCGAATTGCGCAAACAAAACTTCCGCTGGTTGTGTTAACAAGCGAACGCACTTCCAGCGCCGCCGAGATATTCGTGGCCGCACTCAAGGCAGACCGTCGCGCCACCATCATCGGCACAGAAACCTGCGGCTGCGTCCTCGCGATTCGTACACGCCACACGCTGCCGGACGGCGGTGTGTTGGATATTAGCGAACTTGATTATGAAACTGCTACGGGCGCACGGCTCGAGGGACATGGCGTCAAACCTGACGAGACGGTCGTCGTCGAGCGCAACGATCTATATGCCGGACGTGACCGGGCGATGGATCTAGCCGTCAGCAAGTTAACAAGACTCGAAACCCTGGTCCACTAACAATCCGATGCGGCGCTGGACCTGAGGGTGATTCAACCAGTCCGCAGGCGCCGGACTGGCCAGCCGGCGACACTTTCCTTGTTTCAGCGATCCGATCACAGGACCCCAACACCTGGCTCAAATTGACTCGTCCTCAGCATTGCTTGACCTGCTGTTCTCCGCATTGGCTCATGCTATGATTCCGCGCGAATTTGAACCCGCAGGTGAATTCAATAATGCTTTATTTGTCGCAAGTGCTGGGTCGCCCCATCCGCGATCTCGAAGGCGAGCGTGTGGCGACGGTTAAGGACGTCATTGTGCGACTTGGCGAGGGCGATCATCCTCCAGTGGCCGGAGTGGTGGCGCGCTACCGGCGACGTGATTTTTTTCTTTCACGCTGGCGCATAACCGAACTTAACGAGCATGGCGTAAGACTCAATTCAGACATTCTCGATCTGCGCCCGTTCGTACGTCGCGAGAGCGAGGTGCTGCTTGCTCGCGACGTGCTCGACAAGCAGTTAATCGACGTTGACGGCAAGCGCGTTGTGCGCGTGAACGACGTGCAGCTCATCGAAGCCGCGGGTGAGTTGAGAGTGACCGGAGCCGACGTCAGCTTGCAGGGTCTTTGGAGACGCCTCGCGCCCGCCGGTTTCGTTGGCACGCGCACTCCGGTTGAGGTACTTGATTGGGCCGACGTTGGTTATCTCGCAACTGATGCAGCAACAGTGCAGCTAAAGTCTTCGAGCGGAAAACTCGCGCGCCTTCATCCGGTGGAGATTGCGCGACTGGCCGAAGCGCTCTCCTACCATCACGGATCCGAAGTCGTCGAATCGCTGGACGATGAAACCGCGGCTGAGACCCTGGAAGAAATGCCTTCGGAGAGACAGGTCCAAATTCTTGGAGACATGGACGAGGAGCGCGCGGCTGATATTCTCGAATGGATGTCCCCTGATGAAGCCGCGGACGTGCTAGGAGATTTGCCCGAAGAGAAGGCCGAAGAATTACTCGGCCTAATGGAGGATGAAGAACAAGCTGATGTCGCTGAACTACTTCCCTACGAAGACGACACGGCCGGCGGTCTAATGACTACGGAGTTTGTCACACTGCCGAGGGAGTTGACCGTCGGCGAAGCACTCGCGCGTCTGCGCGAGATGGCGGAAACGCCAAACATGATTTACTACCTTTACGTCGTTGAAGGTGAAGGTTCATGGAAACTGGTGGGCGTGATCGCTTTGCGCAGTTTAATTCTGGCCGACCCTTCAGTGCCGCTGGCCGACGTGATGCGCACGGAATTTCAAACAGCACATGCTGACGAAGCGGCAGCAGAGGTGGCCCAGAGGATCGCTGAATACAATCTGCTTGCGTTGCCGGTGATGGACGAAGCTGGTGATATTTTGGGAATAATCACCGTAGACGACGCGATGGAGATCCTGTTGCCGAAAGATTGGCGACAACGTTTGCCAAGACTGTTCGGATAGGTTTCAGAGCTTTAGCCGCGGATTTGCGCGGATAAACGCGGATTCGGGCAAAAGAAGAGTACAAGATCAGAAGCAGTTTTTCAGATTCGCGTCATCCGCGTTAATTCGCGCCTAATACGCTTTGTTTTCGATCGGAAGTTATGACTGACGGAGAACCTCCAAGTGGCGGATCCACGAGCAACGGTAAGGGCCACCGGAAGACGCCTGTTGCGGCGCGGCGGTCGTCGTGTGCGAGACACTCTCACGCTGCGGCGGAGAATGCTGACGTACCTTGCTATTTTGGGACCTGGAATGATCGCCGCCAGTGCCGGGAATGATGCTGGCGGCATAGCAACCTTTGCATCAGTTGGCGCTGAACACGGATACCGCCTCCTTTGGATACTCATCCCAATTACACTTAGCCTCGGCCTGGTCCAGGAGATGTGCGCGCGCATGGGCGCTGTCACCGGTAAAGGACTCGCAGACCTCATTCGCGAGCGCTTTGGCGTGCGCTGGACCGCCTTCGTAATGCTGGCCCTGCTCATCGCCAACGGCGGCGTGACAGTTTCGGAGTTCGTTGGTATTGCTGCCGCCACGGAACTCTTTGGCGTTCCCAGGTTCGTCTCAGTTCCGCTGTCGGCGATTTGCATCTGGTGGCTGGTGGTTAAGGGGTCATATCAACGAGTAGAGCGCGCTTTTCTTTTGATGTCGCTGGTGTTTCTTGGCTACATCGTCTCAGCTTTTCTGGCAAAACCCGACTGGAGCGCCGTTGCGATTGGCTTGGTGAAGCCGAGTTTTAGTTTGGACCAGGCATACTTGTTTACCTTTGTGGCAGTTGTCGGCACCACGATTTCGCCCTACATGCAGGTCTATGTTCAATCTTCCGTGGTTGAGAAAGGCGTAACCGCGGAAGACTACGCGAGGACAAAAATGGACGTATGGGCCGGAACGATCCTGGCGATCCTGGTTGTCTTCTTTATCGTCGTCTCGACCGCCGCGACGTTGCACACACATGGTCTGCACATCGAGAGTGCGGCCGACGCCGCGCGTGCGCTGCGACCGCTGGCCGGACCTTACGCAGAAACCTTGTTCGCAGTGGGTTTGTTTGGAGCTTCAATGCTGGCCGCGGGTGTGTTGCCGTTAGCGACGGCTTATTCAATCAGCGAAGCGCTTGGATTTGAGAAAGGCGTATCGCGGAGTTTCCGTGAAGCGCCAATCTTCATCGGCGTGTTCACTTTTCTCGTCGCCGTTGGAGCGGCCATCGCAGTGATTCCAGGCCTGCCGCTGATACGCGTGCTGCTCGTCACACAGGTAATCAACGGTCTGCTTTTGCCGATCATACTTTTTGCCATTCTTCGCCTGGTAAACGATCGCGAGTTGATGGGTGCGCACGTCAACGGCCCGCTCTACAACCTGGGCGCCTGGCTGACAGCCATCATCGTTACGGCGCTGTCTTTACTTTTGATCCTGACAACGCTTTTCCCGGATCTCTTTCGAACCTGACCCGGAACTTTTTCCACTGTCGTAATGATTCCTTCTCGCCAAGGCGAAGAATCGGTGATAAAAGGATACAACCATCAGGTCCGGAAATTCTGAGCTTTTCTCTGGCAGAACCTTAGTCAAACAACGTGCGTCGAACGCAATCAAAAAACAAATTCGCGCTTTTCTTGGTGGCCACCGCAATTGTGGGCTTGGCACTGTATTTGGTGTTCAAATTTGACAAGCAATTGATGGAGCTGTTGAGCACGCGGATGGAGCTTGCGGCCCAGGCAAAAACTATCGTCCATGTAGTGCAGTTAGTCTTCCTCGGTATACTTATATATCTCGTCGTACGCGCATTAAACGTCCTCATATTTGGTCTGGTCTTTCGTCTTCGCAGTGGATTTGAAGCGCCCACCCTGGTTCGGAACATATTTTCGATCATTGCTTTCACGGCTTTATTTTTCGTTATCTTCACTCTGAGATTCCCCGATATTAATCTCGGGGCGCTGTTCACCACCTCCGCGATCTTTGGCGTAATCCTGGGTCTTGCGCTTCAGGACACATTGGGGAATTTCTTCGCAGGCATTTCGCTACAAGCCGACCGGCCTTTTCAGGTGGGCGATGTAATCACGGTCGGAGTACAAAGACATACGGGCGTGGTCGAGGAAATAACTTGGCGCGCGGTAAAGATTAGGACCTTTCAGAACCACGTCGTGCTGATAAGCAACAGCACCGCGGCGAAGGAACCGATTGAAGTTTGCCCGCGTGACAACTTGAATGCCCGAGCTGTTTTCTTCAACACGTTGTTTACTGATTCCCCAGCTAAGACGATACATGTAGTTAGAGAAGCGGTTCGCGAGGCCGACAACGTGTCGCAGAAGATTTCACCCATCGTGCGCATTAGAAATCTCGGCGATAGCTCGGTCGAGTACGAAGTTAAGTATTGGCTGGTTGACTATGCCAAGTATAACGACACCGATGCATTAGTGCGGCAGCGAATCTGGTATGCGTTCCGTCGCGCGCACCTTAACTTCGCTTATCCGACCCGAACGCTGTTGGTGGAACGCAAGCCCAAACTCGGGCCAGGCACCGCCGACGGTGGGGCACTCGTCGAACGTTTGGCCGCCGTCGATATTTTTGCTCCCCTCTCGACCGAAGAGACGTCGATGCTGGCCCAGGCGGCGACCAGTCACGTGTTCGCTCCCGGGGAAACCGTCATCCGAGCGGGCGACCCAGGTTCTTCGATGTTTGTGGTTCACAATGGCCGGGTAAGCGTACAAGTCACTGAAAACGGCCGTCCGCGCACAGTCGCCACTCTTGGCGAAGGAGCTTTCTTCGGAGAGATGGCTCTCTTTACGGGTGAACCCAGAACTGCCAATGTCATAGCTATCGAGGAGACTGAAGTGCTGGAGATTGGACACGCCGCGATGAAGAGCGTCTTCGACACTAATCCAGACCTGGTTGAATCATTGAGTCACATCATCGCCGAGCGTCGCCAGGGACTCGCAGCGAGCGAAAATTTTTCAAACACGGACGACGATGAATCGGCCGGAATGCTCTCCGTTATAAAACGTTTCTTCGGCCTGAATTAAGCTGCGTACGCCGAGATTACGCCCCGCAAATCATTCCTGTTCGGCAAATTCCGTGGAATTTGTTAGGGTTTTCCAGCTCTCCGCCCAACTTGACAGCATGGGACTCAAGTATTATTATTGCGACACGCTCACAGCGCCGGACTATCGGAAACCATGAAGCAATTCGTGGCGCTGGAGATATTAAGAAATTAAGGAGGACAGAAAATCATGACCATAGTTCGCTATGACCCTTTTCGTGACTTGCGAACCTTGCAGGAAGAAGTAAATCGTCTATTCTCGACCAATCTGACCCGAGGTTTTGGGGAGGAGGACATCGAACGCGGCGCCTGGAACCCGAGCGTCGATATTTACGAGAACAAGGACCACATTGTGCTCGAGGCTGAGTTGCCGGGAATGAAACGCGAGGATTTTGAGCTCTCCGTGGAGAACAACGTGATTACCCTTCGCGGCGAGCGTCAATTTGAGAAGAAGGACGACACCGACAATTATCATCGCGTTGAACGTTCCTACGGCTCGTTCACACGTTCCTTTACCTTGCCGCAGACAGTCTCCGCAGATGGAGCGACCGCAGAATATCGGAACGGAGTTTTGCGCGTCACGCTTCCGAAACGAGAAGAAACCAAGGCACGGCGGATAGAAATCAGTGGCGAAGGAGCTGGGACTTCGGGAAAAACGATAGAAGCTAAAGCTGGGAATATCACAACCGAAAAGTCTAGACAGGCGGCCGGCGGCCGCTAAGGCCTTTCGGCTTTGCCGGGTGAATTTGTAAGCGGGGCCTTCAATGCCGGCGGCGATACGTCCGGCATTCTGAATCCCCGCTAGAAGCGGGCAACTAATCTTATATGCGTTTGGATAAATTTACTCTTCGAGGCCAGGAAGCCATACAGGCAGCCATCGAGCTCGCTGAGCGAAATCAAAATCAGCAGGTTGAGCCGGAACATTTGCTCGCGGCTTTGCTGGAGCAACAGGAAGGGACAGTGCGTCCCATACTCGGCAAACTGGCCGTCAACATTCCGGTAATAACAAATGATATTCAAGCTGCGATAGCACGCTTTCCGCGCGTCGAGGGTGGGCAGCAGTATTTCAGTCCGCGGCTAAGTCAGATTTTCACCGCGACGCAAAAGCTGGCTGACAAGATGCAGGACGAGTTCAACTCGACCGAGCACCTGTTGCTGGCGATCGCCGACGAGAAGGATGGCGAAGCCGGAAAGATTCTTCGCCAGCACGGAGTGAAGCGAGAAGATCTGCTCAAAGTGATCGAGCAGATGCGCGGTGGCTCAAAAATAACCGACCAAAATGCGGAACAGAATTACCAGGCACTTTCAAAATATGGTCGCGACCTGACAGAGCTTGCCCGTAAAGGCAAGCTGGATCCGGTAATCGGCCGCGATGATGAGATACGCAGAACTATTCAGGTACTTTCCCGCCGCACCAAAAATAATCCCGTATTGATTGGCGAACCCGGAGTAGGTAAGACCGCCATCGTCGAAGGTCTGGCTCAACGGATTGTCTCAGGCGATGTGCCTGAAACGCTGAGAAACAAGCGGCTGGTTGGTCTCGATCTCGGATCCATGCTTGCCGGTGCGAAATATCGCGGTGAGTTTGAAGACCGTTTGAAGGCGGTCTTGAAAGAGATTGAGAACGCGCAGGGACAGATCATTCTTTTCATTGATGAGCTTCATACGCTCGTCGGCGCCGGCGCGTCAGAAGGCGCAATTGATGCGTCGAATATGTTAAAGCCTGCGTTGGCACGCGGCGAACTGCGTTGCGTTGGTGCCACCACGTTAAACGAGTACAAGAAATATATTGAAAAGGACGCCGCGCTTGAGCGACGTTTTCAGCAGATTTACGTGGGCGAGCCCAGTGTTGAGGACACGATTGCAATTCTGCGGGGATTAAAAGAGCGCTACGAGGTTCATCACGGAGTTCGCATTAAAGACTCCGCGATTGTCGCAGCCGCGACGCTTTCCAATCGTTACATTACTGACCGCTTTTTGCCGGACAAGGCCATTGATCTGATCGATGAAGCCGCTTCGCGCCTTCGAATCGAAATTGATTCGCTTCCGCAGGACATCGATCAGCTTGAACGCGAAATTCTTCAGTTAGAAATTGAACGTCAGGCTTTGCAACGCGAAGAAGATGAAAAGTCGAAGGCCCGTTTGAAGGAGATTGAGCAACGAATTGCTGATCTCAAAGAGAAGTCTTCGGGCATGAAAGCAAAATGGCAGTCAGAAAAGGAAGCCATTGAGCGCATGCGCACGGCCAAGGCCGAGTTGGAACAACTGAAGCTACAACTCGAACAGGCCCGCAACGCGGGCGACCTGGCGCGGGCTTCGGAGCTTCAATACGGCCAGATTCCGGAGTTGGAGCGTAAGCTCGCCGCCGAGCAGGAGAGGCTTGCGAATCTTCAAAAAGACGGCGTCATGCTCAAGGAAGAAGTTGATGAAGAGGATGTAGCCCAGGTTGTGGCGAAGTGGACCGGCATCCCGGTTTCCAAAATGTTGGAAGGTGAGATGCACAAGCTGGTGACGATGGAGGAGGGCCTTGCAAAGCGAGTTATTGGACAAGATGAGGCACTAAAAGCAGTTGCCAACGCGGTGCGAAGGGCGCGGGCGGGACTTCAGGATCCCAATCGCCCGGTTGGCTCGTTTATTTTTCTCGGCCCTACCGGCGTGGGAAAAACTGAAACGGCGCGGGCGCTTGCGGAATTCCTGTTCGATGATGAGCGCGCAATGATCCGTCTGGACATGTCGGAATACATGGAGAAACATGCTGTCGCGCGAATGATCGGCGCGCCTCCCGGCTATGTTGGCTATGAGGAAGGCGGGCAACTAACAGAAGCCGTGCGGCGCCGGCCGTACGCGGTGGTGCTGTTTGACGAGATCGAAAAAGCGCACCCCGACGTGTTTAATGTGTTACTGCAAATTCTTGACGACGGGCGACTGACTGATGCAAAGGGCCGGACAGTTGACTTCAAGAACACCGTTTTGATCATGACGTCAAATCTCGGCTCACGTGAAATTCAAGCGTTGGGAGATGATGAGAAACAGGTCCGTGAGGCGGTGTTGGATGAGCTGCGGGCGAATTTCAAACCCGAGTTTCTCAATCGCATTGACGATATCGTGATCTTTCATCAGCTTTCACGCGAGCAAATTGAACAGATCATCGACGTCCAGTTGGAACGGCTGCGGGCGATGCTCGCGGAACGAAATATCCGGATGGTGCTGGACGAGTCGGCAAGGCGGCTCCTGGCGCGCGAGGGTTACGATCCAAATTATGGAGCCCGACCGCTCAAGCGCGCGATACAGACGCTGATACAGAATCCGTTGGCGGTGAAACTGTTGCGCGGCGACATTCTGCCGGGCCAGACCATAAGAGTATCGGCGGATGGCGACAAGATCGATATAACGGCTGAGGCGGCTTCGGCCGTGGCCAAATAACCGCAAGAAAGAAACACATGGCTAGAGACATATTTGGTAGAGATCAAAGGCGCAGACCGGATGACGATACAGAGATCCGCGTAACAGATCGTCGCCGTATACAGTTGGATGATAGCGGCGACACATCCGCTGATGAGTCTCAAAATCCGCAACCGAATGTTAAACCAAGTTATGTTGAAGAGCTTGAGGCGCGCACCAAAGCTGCGGAGCAAAAGGTGTATGAGGTGCAAGCGCGTTTCGAGCAGTTGCGCAAGCAGCTACAGACCGAGACAGATGAAACTCGCCAGCGCTTGAATCGCGCTGCTGACGAACGTGCCGAGCGAGAGAAGAACAAATTCATTGCCGGCCTCCTTCCCGTGCTCGACAATCTCCAACGCGCAACCGAAGTGGCTGAGACGGGCGGCTCTCCCGGAATTATTGCCGAGGGTATACGCCAGACGGCTTCGAGTTTCGAAAATGCGCTTGCCACAGCCGGCGTTGAGCCAATCGATGCCGTCGGCCAACAATTTAACCCGGAGTTGCACGAGGCAGTGGAGACTACGGAAGTAGGACCGGAAGATGACGGGAAGGTTATTGCCGAATATGCTCGCGGCTATAAAATCGGCGAACGATTGTTACGCCCGGCCCGGGTCAAGGTCGGACGCCATTCGGAAAAAGTGAACAAAGCGTTCGAGTAAGCCGCAAGTAGTATTGTGGCTTGACTAACTTTGCGGCTTCTTTGCGGTTTGCTTCGCGTTCTTTGCGGTTCTTCATTTTTCTGGTCATGGGCTTTAACTACGAATAGAAGTTTAACCGCAAAGTCCGCAAAGGAGTCTCACAGAAACGCAAAGGAATACTTGGTAGAGCCCAATAACCCTTTATGACAGGAAGCTAAAGGAGAAGAGAGAGTGGCTGCAAAAGAGATGAAGTTTCGTGAGGAAGCGCGTCGCGCAATGCTGCAAGGCGTGAACACCCTTGCGAACGCTGTGCGCGTGACCCTCGGGCCGAAAGGCCGCAACGTTGTACTTGGGAAGAAGTATGGTTCGCCGGTGATAACAAAAGACGGTGTGACCGTTGCCAGGGAGATCGAACTTGAGGACAAGTATGAAAACATGGGCGCACAGATGGTGCGCGAAGTTGCCGTTAAGACCAACGACACGGCGGGCGACGGCACGACTACCGCGACTGTGTTGGCCCAGGCGATTTTTAAGCAAGGCGTGAAGAATGTAACCGCCGGCGCCAACCCCATGTCTCTGCAGCGCGGAATTCAAATGGCCACCGACGCGGTGGTCGCGGAACTTCAGCGCATTTCCCGAAAGGTGAAAAGCAAAGAGGATTTGATGAACGTTGCCAGTGTGTCAGCCAACAACGATCGGGAAATTGGCAAACTCATCTCGGAAGCCATGGAGCAGGTAGGCAAGGATGGTGTGGTCACCGTTGAAGAGGCGAAGGGACTTCAGACTGAGTTGGAAATTGTTGAAGGAATGCAGATTGACCGTGGCTATCTTTCGCCTTACTTCGTAACCATTCCCGATCGGATGGAGGCCGTGCTTGAGGATGCTCTGATCCTTTTGCATGAGAAGAAGATTTCGGCCATGCGCGATCTGCTGCCCATTCTCGAACAGGCGGCCGGCGGCGGTCGCCCGCTCCTAATCGTGGCTGAGGATGTTGAAGGCGACGCACTCGCGACCCTGGTCGTAAACAAGCTGCGCGGCACGATAAAAGTTTGCGCTGTGAAAACGCCGGCCTTCGGCGATCGTCGTAAGGCGATTTTGGAAGACCTGGCGGTGCTTACCGGCGCGCGCGTGATAACAGAAGATTTGGGAATCAAACTCGAAAACGTCACGATCGAAGATCTCGGTTCTGCGAAGCGCGTGATTGTCGACAAGGATACTACCACCATTGTCGAGGGCGGGGGCGACCGCAAGGCGATCCACGCACGAGTGGCGACGATTAGAAAACAGATCGAAGAGACCACCTCGGATTACGACCGTGAGAAGTTGCAAGAGCGTCTGGCCAAACTCGCCGGCGGCGTCGCAGTTGTGAAAGTTGGTGCGGCGACTGAAACGGCGATGAAGGAAATCAAGACGCGCGTCGAAGATGCACTCAACGCCACCAAGGCCGCGGCACAGGAAGGCACTGTAGTAGGTGGTGGTATCGCGCTGCTGCGTGCGGGACACGTGCTTGACAACCTCTCAAGCGATGACCCAGACGCGCTTACTGGAATGAAAATTGTGAGGCGCGCTTTGGAAGAACCGCTGCGGCGGATCGCTGAAAACGCGGGTCTTGACGGCGCAGTAATCGTAGGTCGAGTTGAAGAGTTGAAAGGTAACAAGGGATTCAATGCGGCTACTGGCGAATACGAAGACCTTGTTGCGGCTGGGATAATCGACCCCACTAAAGTGGTGCGAACGGCGTTGCAGAATGCCGCGTCGATTGCTGGGTTGTTATTGACCACTGACGCCGCTGTCACTGACGCCCCTGAAAGCAGGAAGGCGGCGCCTCAGATGCCAGGTGGCGGCGAAGATTATGACTATTAATTGGCTTCCAGACGGGAAGCGTACGGGCTAGCGACGCTTTTATGGACAATTCACTAACGATTCAACCGGCTGGCCGAATATTTGCAACGCCAGGGTCAGAAGAATTCTTATTGCATTGAAACGCAACGGCGAATATGCTCAATACATCCAACCCGCGGGTTGGTTAGATGTTTTTGGAGATGGCCGCATCGAAATAGCAAGTTTGCTGTCACAAAATCGTTCATGGGATGCATGGGGCTTTAGAAATTAGCAGGGTTAATAAAATGGTTGATTTAGGATCTTACAAAGATAAGTTTGGTGAAACCGGGCAACGCATACTCGAGCATGCGCTGAGCGAATCGCGGCAGCGCGACCAGAACATCGTGGCCGTTGAGCACATTCTTCAGGCTCTCATGCATGAAGAGCCGGATATGTTTAACTCCACCATGCGCGAGCTCTCGCTGGATCCGATTAGCGTAAAAATCGCAATTGATAAACGGTTAGACACCAGCCGCCAACAGCATGTCGGCAAAGGGTTCCGTATTTCTCCCGACACGACCGATCTTTTCAAACGCGCAATGGAACGCGCTCGCGCTCAGGGCCGCAAGACAATCGAAGCAACCGATATTTTTTCAGCACTTACAAACTACGACAGTCTCTTCGTTGAAGTGTTGAAAGACATGGGCGCGAATCCTGACGCGGTGACTGAAAACGTTCAGGCACAAGTCGAGAAACGTGAGCACCAGGAGGAACAGTATCGAAAGAAATTCGAGCTGCCACCTTATCTCAAGCACTTCGGCGTGTCCCTGAATCGCCTGGCCCGTGCTGACAAACTTCCACCCACAATCGGGCGGGAGCAAGAGATTCAGCAGATGGTCGAAATTCTTTGCCACCGCGAGCGGGCAAATTCCCCAATGCTCGTCGGCGAACCCGGCGTGGGTAAGACAGCGGTCGTGGAAGGTTTAGCGCGTTTGATTGAATTAGAGCCTGAAAAGGTCCCGGCCCGTTTGCGCGGTGCGCATGTGGTCCAACTGCAAATGGGTGGTATTGTCGCGGGCACGATGTTGCGCGGCATGTTTGAAGAAAGAATCAAGGGCATTATTGACGAGGTCAAGGAACGCGAGAATCTTATCCTCTTCATCGATGAAGCTCATACGATCATGGGCGCCGGCGCCGCGCTTGGTACTTCTTCAGACGCAGCCAACATGTTTAAGTCGGCACTGGCCCGAGGCGATATGCGCATTATCGGCGCCACCACTCTCACCGAATACAAGGAATACATCAGCGAAGACGAAGCTCTGGCGCGGCGTTTCCGGCTGGTGAAGGTCGTGGAACCGACAATAAGCGAGACTCGTGAAATACTTCTTGGCCTGCGTCCGCGGCTGGAGAAGAACTACTCGGTGAAGATTTCCGACGATGCCATTAACACCGCGCTGGAAATGGCCCCCAAGTACATACGCAATCTTCACCTGCCCGATAAAGCGATCGGGTGGCTCGACACCGCGGCGGTAAAGGTTGAAATCAACGAGCCGCAAACGATGATCGTAAAGCCTGAACATGTGATTGAGGTTATCTCGCAGGAGTCGCGTATTCCGCGCGACATGATCTTTCGCGACACCAGCGAACGTTTCTCAATGACCGAGGCGATGCTCTCGCAACGGGTGATCGGCCAGAAAGCCGCCATTAAATCGGTCGCGCAGCGGCTACGGCTGAACAAGGGGCCGCTCAAAGAGTCGCACTACAAACCTGACGGTGTTTTGCTGTTTCTCGGCCCCACCGGCGTGGGGAAAACCGAGCTGGCGAAGGCCGTTGCCGAGTTTATGTTTGGCGACGAAGAAAAGATGGTCCGCATCGACATGTCCGAATACAGCGACGGCACGGTCTCGATTGAGAAGCTGATTGGCATGCCGCGGGGCATTGTTGGCTCCGAACGTGGCGGAATTCTGACTGAACAATTGCGCGAAAATCCCTATACGGTACTGTTGTTGGACGAAGTGGAAAAGGCTTCGCCTTACTTAATGAACCTGTTCCTGCAGGCATTCGATGAAGGCTGGCTTACGGATGGCCGGGGCAAGAAAGTTTATCTGTCAGACGCGATTGTGATCATGACGTCCAATCTCGGGTCGGACAGCTTCAAAAAGTTTGAGAAGCCACTCGGTTTCGGCACCAAGACTGCGCAGGATTTCCGGGTCGTAAACAATGAGGTGATGAAAGCTGCCGAACAGCGGTTCTCGCCCGAATTTCGCAATCGAATCGACGAGATCATCGTATTTGCGCCGCTGACGATGGACGAGGTCCGACAGATCGCCGAGATTTACCTGAACAAGCTGAAACGTCAGATGCAGCGCCAGGGAAAAGAGATTAGTGTCACTACCGAAGCCCTCAACTTTTTGACCGAGAAGGGATTCAACACCAAGTATGGGGCACGTTTCCTGAAGCGCCACATTGACGAAAAAGTGAAACTCCCAATCACCGCGATGTGGAAGACAGCGACGAATTTTGTGGTTGACGTGGAAGAGGGCGACACGGTTGTGAAACCGGTTGCGGGCATAAACGCCAATCTGAATTGATCCGGCTCCCGAAATTACCAGGCGGACTTCCGACCTGTTGGCGGTGCACTAGATTCGATAGGGCTTCAACGATACATTGGAGCCCTTTCGGTTTTTAGCGGTAAGTCAGTGTTGACTTGTGATAGCCCGCGCTACTTTGCGGCAAACGCTTTCGAATGACAGTACACTCCTTACAAAACATCCGACTAAACCTTTCCCGATACGTGGTGATGGCACTGTGGCTAATCGCGCTGCTGCCACTCGCCGCCGTCGCTCAGGAAACCGCTACACCGAAAAAGACGGCTGACAATTCCGCAAAGGCGGAGGAAGCAGTTAGCCGCGCGGTCGAAGTCCTCGGCGGCAGTAATTATCTAAATGTAAAAACGGTGGCCGGTCGCGGCTTCTTCACAACCTTCGTGGAGGGCGTGTCGCAAATCCCGTCGCGGTTTCTTGACTACATCGCCTATCCTGACAAAGAGCGGACCGAGTTTATCGGCGGCGGCATTCGTATCGTCCAGACAAACACCGGCGAAACCGGCTGGCTGTTTGACGGCGCCACGAAGACCTTCAGCGACATGAAGGCCGCGCAGATCGAAGACTTTAAACGTGGCACGCGCACCAGCGTCGAGAATCTCCTGCATGGTTGGTGGAAAAAAGAAGGCGCCACGCTGAGCTATGTGGGCCGGCGCGAAGCAGGCCTCGCGCGCCGCAACGAGACGGTGCGCCTTACTTATCCTGACGGTTTCTGGATCGAATATGAGTTTGCTGCCAAGGAAGGCCTGCCTGCGAAAGTTATCTACAAACGAACCAAAAAGAAAGCCGACTCCGAAGAGACGGAAGAAATCACCGAGGAAGATCGTTTAGCGAAACCGATCACCGTCTCCGGAGTCACAGCACTTTGGGTGGTGGACCACTTCATAAACGGCGCGCAAACCAGTCGGATAAATTTCGAGTCAATCGAATACAATCGCCCGCTTCCCGACACCCTGTTTCTTAAGCCGGCAAATACCAAGGCGCTGAAGTAACAAAACCAGTTAGTATTCGACCGCATTGATTTACGTCATACAAATCTCCAAGTAAGGTTCTCGGCATTAGAATGAAAGCCAGGTTTTTACCGTCACTACTCATCCTTGCTACGCTTGCTGGCGCGCTGGTCCAATCTGCCCCGTCTCAAACGCCTACACAGGTGGAGGACGTTATTCGGGTCGACACCGACCTCACCAGCTTGCTATTCACCGCCACCGACAATAAAAATCGATTCATTACCACGCTACAGGAAGCAGACTTGCGGCTGACCGAGGATAGCGAAGTTCAAAAAATAGTTACGTTTCAGCGCGAGACCGACCGTCCTCTTTCTATTGCTTTCTTAATTGACGTGAGCGGTTCTGAAGAACGCACCTTGCCACAGGAGAAAGCGGCCGCGCGCACTTTTATCGAAACTGTAATCAAGTCAAGCAGAGACCAGGCTGCGATTATTGCTTTCACGGGCCCGGCATTTCTCGAGCAAAACCTGACTCGCGAGGTAATCAGTCTCTATCGGGCGCTCGACCGAGTGGATGTGGCAATGCCTACATATATGGGGACTGGTCGACCGATCAACGGTATTGCGTCGAATCCGGGATTGCGCCGGCCACCACCGGGTGGTACCACGGCGATCTGGGAGGCCATTTTCCTGACTGCGAGCGAAGTACTCGCTCGAGATTCGGGCAAGCTGGGCCTAAATCAAAAGCGCAGAGCAATTATCCTGTTAACTGATGGATGGGATACCAGCAGCCGTCTGAACATGCAGGAAGCAATAACCAGCGCACTCGCGGGCGAAACCATTATCTACGCCATCGGTATTGGCGACAGTAAGCGTGAAGGCATAGACAAGAGTTCTCTCGAAACTCTGGCAGAGGCGAGCGGCGGACGGGCGTTCTTCCCGAAGAAGGACTCGGACCTGAAGAATGCGTTTTCGGAAATCGAGCAGGAACTTCGTTCGCAATACCTGATCACTTACTCACCCACTAACAAACGCCGAGACGGTTCATTCCGGCAGATGCGCCTGTGGCTCACCAATCCCCAGTTACAAAAAGAGAAAGTGCAGCTCCGTTACCGGCCAGGCTACTTCGCGAAGCCCCGCCCTGCTAATACCCCGTGATGTTACTTCGGCACTTGCCGCTCGATCGCTACACGATCCCAGTTGGCGAGGTTGGCGCCGGCCTCGTAGGTGGTCTGACAGAAATCCATGAGTGTTTGTTCAGGTGATTCAGATTTCCTCACATCGTCGTAAGGCAGGAAAAATTCTTTCATCTCCGAGCTGTAAAATGTTTGCGCAGGGCGAATCTTTCCCTGGCTGATGGTGTCGGCGAGGCCCGCTGGCTCGGGGGCGGTGTAGGAATAGAACGCCGCCTCCATATCTTTATTACCCGGCCACCAGCCGTGACTGATGACTTCATGTGAATAAGCTTCGCGGTTAATGATGTCGGCGTCCGGACGTTCGGGAGCGGGTCTGCCGGAAAATCGCGTGACTGCCATGTCGAAGCTGCCCCAGAAGAAATGCACCGGACTCACTTTGCCGATGAAGCGTGCCCGAAACTCCTTCAGCACGTCATCAATCTTCACCAGCGCGTGCCAGAAGCGATTGGCGTATTCGGCGTCGTAAGAAGCGTGTACGGTGTCTTCTTCGAAGCGAATAGGATCGGGAACTTCGACGGGCATGGTCCAAATCTTGATATCAATTCCCAATTCTTGGAGTGCGGACCTTACTTCCGCGTAGAAGTCAGCTACTGACTGTGGACGCAGTGGCAGTGTTTTTATCGTTCCATCGCTGCATTCAATCCGTAGCTGGTGATTGATGAAATCGAATTCGATCTCAAAAACGCGGCCGTCGCGATAAGGCATCGCCGAAGTTGTAAGGCCGCGAGCCGAGACGTAGAGCGGTACGTTCCACCAATGATTCACGAGCGGTGTTTGGCGCAGTCGAATTTTCCCGACCACCTGAGTCCACATGTGAAGCGTGGCTAAGGTGTCTTTCCATTCAGAGAATTTTAATTCTGGCCAGGAGTTGTCCATAAGTAAACAGTAAACAGCAGACAGCAAACTAGCGAACAGCCGGAACCCAGATAGTGAATCTCAAATCATGAATAGTAAAGCAGAGGAATGGTAGGCGCTATTCACTTACGCACGGCTTGATCGCCAGCGCGGATGTTCGATTGCACAAGGGTACCGGCAATAACAGAAGTTCGGGCTCCGCCCTCCGATGTGCCGAAGGGCTTTGCCTTCCGGATAGCTAGAGAATTTTGGGGCTACGCCTCTGTCTGGGGCGCAGCCTCGTTTAATAACTAGCCCTGCCGGTGGGGCATAGCCACCAGCGCACATCAGAGGGCGAAGCCCTAACAGTCTAGCCTTCCGTCCCGACCACCCAAGCTTTTAAGCGGGTCCTTTAGCGGCTTTTGTCCGAACAAAAGCAAGGTTCAACAGCGGCAGGGAATTGAAGCCCGCAGCCTTTGTACAGAATTCTTTCGACTTAACAGCATCGCCTTTGCCCTGATAAGCCTGGCATAGACGGAAGAGATCGAATGGGTTCTGCTGGTTTGCTTGTTGGAGCTCGGCCACTGCCTGGTCGTAATTCTTTTCCTGGAGCGCAATGATTCCCTGCAGTTGGTGCGCCTGTCTGATCTGCGCGGGGTTCTTCGAGGCGTCGGCACCTTTTTGAAACTCGCCGGCTTCCGTTTTCGCAGTCGCGACGTCGTTCTTTCCTAACGCCACACGCGCCAGATTGTAGTGATGAAAGAGCCTTGTATTCTCCTTGATCTCCGGGGAGAGTTTGGAATCTTCAGTCATCTTGAGGCCACGTTCAAAGAGCCCTTTAGCTTCATCATACTTGCCCATTTCCACCAGTATGTTGCCCTTTGTTTGCAGGTCGCCCGCCATTGCCGGTATGTCGTTGGTCTTTTCGCCCAACGCATATTGCTTGTCCATGTCTTCCAGGGCCTTGTCCATCTTGCCGCTGTCTACGTCCACCACAGTGAGCGCAAACAATGCGGTACGGTGTTCAGCGTCGCTCCTTGCTTTGCTTTCAAGTTTTTGCAGCTCGGCAGCCGCCTCGTCGGGCTTACCCTGATACATCAAAGCTGCCGCCACGCCCTGATAGGAATTAATAAAGTTTGGATCGATTGAGAGGGCCTTCCGGTATTGCGTGATCGAATCATCGAAACGGCCCATCTTTAGATACAACTCGGCCAGTGAGTCGTAGGGATTGGGATCGTTGGGAATGAGCTCGATGTATTTTTTGAAAGCCGTCTCCGCACTCGCATAATCATCATTCTGGCGGTAGGCATAGCCGAGAATGTTGTAGGCCGGCGAGTATGTTGGAGCTATTTCGGTAGCTTTTTTGTAGTGCTCGATCGCCTTGGCGTAGTCCTGCTGACCGAAGTGATAGCCACCGAGGTTGAAATGCGCGCGTTCGTCGTTCGGGTAAGCCGACACGAGTTGTTCGAGATTTTCCTTCTGCTTGGGAGCATTGGCATTTGCGCCCGCTTCGGTCGCCACGATGAGAAGCTTTTCGCCATTCGATGCCTTGTCGGACAGCGCCACTGCCTTCTTCAGATGATCAAAAAACTCGTTCGCTGTGGGACTGACGTTTGCTCTGTTCAGCTCGGCAATGGCGAAATTTGGATCCAGCGAAATTGCCTTGTCGAAATGCTGTATGGAGTCCTGGATCAGCAGCTTCTCGGCGAGGTCGCGGCCTTGCAGAAATTCTTTCCTCGCTTCCTCAGAAGTAGTCGTGACCGGAATCTTGCCGCCGGCGCTGTCTGTTTTGGTTGCGACCGGGCCCTTGCCCTCTTCCATTGTGCAACCAGCCAGGGTAACAACACCCAACGCAAAAACTGCCGTCAGAAATAGAGCCGGACTTTTACTGGGACGCATCGTGTTTCTCCTTCAGACATGTAGGTGTAAACAAGTTAGATCGTGAAGCCTCGCAGGCATCAACGATCTGGGGAGATCGAAAAAGAAAAACCAGAAGTAGAACGATTAAGAATTGAGGTGAGGATAACTAAGACATAGCAACAGGGTCAAGAAATTATCGCGAGTCTACTGATCAATTTTCCTCCGAAATTTCGTAGCTCGATCATCCTGAAGGGCTTCAGTGATGCGGAGCCCTTGCTTGCGCGCGGGCTTCTACTTTGGGCTTACATTGCTAACCCGCCGTCTACCTGGATCACCTGACCGGTGATGTAGCGCGCGTCGTCGGAAAGAAGGAAGCAGGCTATTCGCGCGACTTCATCCGGTTCGGCGAAACGCCCGAGCGGGATTTGTTCAATGAGCTTGGTGCGATAAGTTTCATCGAGCATGCTGGACATGTCCGTCGAAACCAAACCAAGCGCAAGCGCGTTAACGGTGACTTTGCGGCTGGCCACTTCTCTGGCCAAGGCTTTGGTGAGCCCAACCATTCCCGCTTTGGACGCTGAATAATTTGACTGTCCGGCCATGCCTACGCTGCCGCTAATCGAAGAGATGTTGAGAATCGATCCGCCACCTTCCTGCCGCAGCATAGTTCTGAGCGACGCCTTGGAGAAGTTCCATGCGCCTTTCAGGTTTGTATCGATAACGGAATCCCAATCGGATTCCTTCATCCGCAGAATAAGATTGTCGCTGGTGATGCCGGCATTGTTAATCAGGAAGTCGATGCGACCGAAAGTCTCCTTCACTTGTTTCACCATTTCCGCGGCGGCTTCCGTGCTTGCCACATCGCATTGTGAAGCCAGCGCGCGGACCCCAAGCGCCTCGATCTCTTTGCTCAGCGTCTCGGCAGCATCGACGCTTTTTGCGTAGTTGAAGGCAACGTCAGCGCCGTGGCGTGCGAGTTCCAGGGCGATGGCGCGACCGATGCCGCGCGTCGCGCCGGTGACTATGGCCGTGCGGCCGGCGAATGGTTTTTGATCTGACATGTTAGCTATTACGAATCAATTTTCACCTTGCGAAGATACTCTCGAAACTCAGGCGCCAGATCGTCGTGCTTCAGGGCAAATTGGATTGTCGCTATCAGGAAGCCCAGCTTATCGCCCGCATCGTAGCGCGTTCCTTTGAAACGCACGGCGTAGAATGGTCGCTTCTTGAGAAGCGAACGCATGGCATCAGTAATTTGTATTTCGCCTATCGCACCAGGTCGCGTCTTTTCAATCTCATCGAAGATGTCCGGCGTTAACACGTAACGACCGATGATTGCGAGGTCCGAAGGTGCTTCAGAAAACTTCGGCTTCTCAACCATGTCCTTGATTTTGTAGACACCGTCTTCAACCTCTTGGCCATCAATCACACCGAAACGCGATATGGCTTCACCCTCAACCCCAAACACAGCAACGACCGGAGCGTCGTATTTATCGTAGACATCGAGGAGTTGTTTTAGCGCCGGTGTTTCGGAGTCGACGATGTCGTCACTCAACATCACAGCGAATGGTTCATCGCCCACCAGGTCACGGGCTTGCAGCACGGCATGACCCAGGCCCAGCGCTTCACGCTGTCGAACATAACTCACGCGCGCCATCTCAGAGATCGCGCGCATCGCTTTCAACTCCTCCACTTTCCCACGCTCCTGCAGCAGCTTTTCCAGTTCAAATGAAATGTCGAAGTGGTCCTCAATCGCCGCTTTGCCGCGACCGGTGACGATGATGACGGAGTCAATTCCCGACGCCACAGCTTCTTCGACGACATATTGAATCAAAGGCTTATCAACCAGCGGCAACATCTCTTTCGGAGACGCTTTAGTTGCGGGAAGAAAACGCGTGCCCAGACCTGCGGCAGGAAAAACTGCTTTGCGAACTTTTTGCGGCATCAGTTGAATTTCGGATTTCGAATTGCGAACCAGACGTCCCCATCCGCAAAGCGATGGAGGCGGGAAGTTCAGAGTACAAGCTTTAGCTTGCGTCTTGCCTAACAGCAACCCGAAGGTTGTACTCTAAACTTCGGGCTTGCTGGCGTTTTTCTGTGCTTTGACGGTACATTCTATTTTTCTAAACGGTCGTCTCTCTTACCACATTTTGCGGGAATAGAACAAATGCTTGATCTCAACTACGTGCGCGAGAATCTAGATAAAGTCCAGCAGGCTCTTGAAGACCGTCAGGCTGGGGACGACGTATTTAAGGTCTTGAAAACGTTTATGTCGGCTGATGCGGAACGTCGCCGAGCGATTGGTGAATCGGATGAGCTTAACTCCAAACGAAACGCGATGAGCCTACAGATCGGAACCCTGATGAAGGAAGGCAAGAGCGAAGAAGCGCTGGGCTTGCGTTCGAAAGTGACAGACTTGAAGGAAGCCATCGCGAAAAAAACTGAATGGCGCGACAAAATCGAACAGCAGATGCATGAAATGCTTTCTTCCTTTCCTAATATCCCGCACGAAAGCGTTCCGGTTGGACAGGATGAATCTGACAACGTCGAAATCCGGCGCGTGGGTAAGAAGCCAGAGTTTGATTTTGAGCCTAAGGACCACGTGGATCTGGGGACAGCGCTCGGCATTCTTGATCTCGACCGGGCCGCAAAAATAGCCGCCGCACGGTTTGCAATTCTTAACGGTGAAGGCGCGCGGCTGGAGCGGGCCCTGATCAGTTTCATGCTAGATGTGCACGCGCGCGAGCATGGCTACCGGGAAACGTTGCCACCTTTTATTGTCAATAAGGCGGCTTTGTTTGGCACCGGCCAATTGCCCAAATTCGAAGAGGATCTTTTCAAGCTGACGGACGAACGCGAGTTGTATCTCGTTCCAACGGCCGAAGTCCCGGTAACAAACTATCACCGCGAAGAAATCCTGGACGCGTCTCAGCTCCCGATAAGGTGGGTGGCTTACACTCCCTGCTTTCGTTCCGAAGCCGGCAGCTATGGACGCGACACGCGTGGTTTGATTCGGCAACACCAATTCGAGAAAGTCGAGTTGGTAAAATATGCCTTGCCGGAAAACTCCTACGACGAACTCGAATCGCTCACCCGCGACGCCGAAGTAATTTTGCAAAAACTGGGATTGCACTATCGCGTCGTCGTGCTCTCAACCGCTGACATTGGTTTTGGCTCAGCGAAAACCTACGACCTCGAGGTTTGGCTGCCTTCGCAAAACACTTTCCGGGAGATTTCTTCGTGCTCTAACTATGAAGCGTTTCAAGCGCGCCGGGCGCAGATTCGCTTCCGCCGGGCAGGCGGTGCGAAGCCGGAGTTTGTGCACACTTTGAATGGCTCGGGATTGGCGATCGGACGAACTTGGATTGCGATCCTGGAGAACTACCAACAGGCGGACGGATCGATTGTTATTCCGGAAGCGTTGCGCGCTTACATGGGAGGTCTGGCGAGGATTACCAAATAGTATCCGCAGATTACGCAGAAAGAATCCCAATAAATGGATACTACGTGTAGGCGTTTAAAACTAATCCGCTTCTTACAGTTGCTCGAAAATCTGTGTAATCTGCGTAATCTGCGGATAGTTATTTGATGCGGAGATCAAACGGCATCAGCAGCATCGATTCGCCGCTCTTCATGCGATCCATCAGCGCCATGAAACGCAGAGCCCGACGGGCATCCTCCGGCAATGCTGCCATCACCGCGCGCTGTTGTTCCATTTGCCGAGTTTCGCTGCGCGTTTCATCTCCGGTACTCATCAATTCCTGCAGAAACGTCTGCGGGTGAGGCAGAATCACGCGGTGCACGCCTTTATCTTTGGGAATCTTTGCGAGTTCCTTTGCGACTTCGACCGCCCGATCCAGACCACCAAACTCATCCACTAGTCCACGCTCCTGGCCCTGCGCGCCCGTCCAGACGCGGCCCTGGCCAACTGAGTCGATATACTCCGTGGTCTTGTTGCGGCCTTTCGCGACCTTCGGAACGAAGTCTTCGTAGTAAGTTCTCTTCACAAATTCTTCAAACTTCGTTCGTTCTTCTGGCGTGAATTTTTCCGTTTCACGAAACATGCCGGCTTGCTTGCCTCGCAACACGTATTCGTTTGAAATTCCCAACCAGTCGTAAAAACCCTTAATCACAGGCTTACCGGCAAATACACCGATCGAACCCGTAATTGTCGAAGGCTCAGCGAGAATCTTGTTTGCGCCCGCAGCGATGTAATAGCCCCCCGACGCCGCGACGTCGCTCATCGAAACTACCACCGGCTTCTTCGCTTTCGCTGCTTCCACCGCATGCCAGATGATGTCTGACGCGAGACCCGAACCACCCGGACTGTCAACTCGGATTACGATCGCTTTAATCGAGTTGTCATCGCGAGCGTCGTTAAGGGCTTTCGCCAGTGTGTCCGAGCCAATCGACTGATCGCCTATACCCCTGTTAGATTTTCCCGAACCGATGTCGCCGCTGGCGTAAATGACTGCGATCTTTTCGCCCTTATCGAGACCAAGTGATTCCGGTTCGACGTCGCCGTAATCGCCACTTGCCACCAACCGAAGTTTGTCGGGGTCTTTGTAGCCCAACTTCGTTTTTATCTCATTTTGGAGTTCATCTCGATAGGCAACGCCATCGATAAGTCCCGCTTCTTTAGCTCTGGCTGAGCCGTAGGGGGCCTCATCGATCAGGGCGCGCACAGCTTCAGCAGATTTACCGCGAGCTTTGGCAATTGCGTCGACATAGCGATTGAAGAGATCGTCGAGCAATGAGTTCGTGAATTCCCGGTTGGCGTCCGACATGTCCTTGCGGGTAAAGGTTTCGACCGCAGTTTTGTATTTTCCGACCTGAACCATGTCAGGATAAACACCAAGCTTGTCGAGTGAACCGCGGAAGAACAGCACATCAGCGGCGAGGCCGTTTATGAACAAGTCTCCCGGCGGTGCCAAATAAATTTTGTCGCAGGCGCTGGCAATGTAGTACTCCTTGTTCATCCCGAATTCCATGTAGGCGTAGACCGGTTTGCCTGACGAACGAAAGTCGGCAATGGCATCACGAATCTCTTCGGACTTCCCCCAGCCGGCGCCCGACATGTTCACGTCGAGCAGGATCGCTTGGATTCGCTTGTCGACCTTGGCTTTCTTGAATTGCAGTAACAGATTCGACAGCGACTGATCAGGGCCGCCAAAGTATTTTCGTAGCGGATCCTCGGGGACATAATCCGGCAAGGCTCCAGACACGCGGAGGTTGAGCACGCTATTGTCTGCGATGGTCGGCTCGCGATGCCTGAAGCTGGCAACCAGAACCGCCAAACCAACCAGCACCACCAACACCAGCGCCACCACGACGCCGGTGATAACTAGAACAGTCTTTCGGGTACGGGACATTGCCATAGCATTTCCTGCCTTAAGTTGGAGTGATATTAGGTGTTAAGTATCGTTGTGTGAATACGTTTGCAGGGCCTAAAAGGTTTAGGAAAGACGGCAGGCGGCAGGAGCAGTCGGCAGGTGACCGGGAGGCAGGAGCACGAAGCAGACGGCAGGAAAGGAGCGATTCTTTGTTCTTCCTGGCTTCTGCCCCGCCTCCTGCTCCCCCGTTTCCTGCCGACTGCTCCTGCCACCTGCCTACTTGTTTTTAACTATCCAACCGCCACCCAGGACTTCATCCCCGCAGTAGAAAACTGTAGCCTGGCCCGGCGTGATAGCACGCTGCGGCTCGTCAAAAGAAACTCGAACCCGGCCGTTAGGGGACGGCGTAATGGTGGCGGGAGCCGGGGTATGCCGGTAGCGCACGCGCACCTCGGCGTGCAGGGACTCGGTTGAATTCTCGTTAGCGATCCAGTTTACCCCGGCGGCCGTGAAATCCCGGCGAACCAGTTCATCCTGGTGTCCCACAACAACGCGATTGTTTGGCGCGTCGATGTCGATAACATAAAGAGCCTGGTCGTGAGCAATGCCAATTCCTCGACGTTGGCCTATGGTGTAATGATGGATGCCGGCGTGCTGGCCCATTACTTCGCCGCCGGCGCCGACAATCTCGCCGGCACCAGGCAAACGGTCTGCGGAGTTTTCCGCGTCGAGATACCGATCGATAAAGCCGGCATAGTTGCCATCAGGAACAAAACATATTTCCTGCGATTCGGATTTTTCTGCCACCGCCAGGTCGTGAGCCCGGGCCACATCACGTACTTCAGGCTTCGACATTTCTCCCAAAGGAAACAACGCGCGGGAGAGTTGATCCTGTGACAGTTCCCACAGAAAGTAAGACTGGTCCTTCTGAAGATTGCGACCGCAGAACAACCGGTGCCGATTAGCCGCCTCGTCGAATTCAACGCGCGCATAGTGGCCGGTGGCGACCTTATCGCAGCCGAGGCTGGCGGCGAGCCGATCGAGCGAAGCAAATTTCAAACGGCTGTTACACGACACGCAGGGAATCGGTGTCTCGCCATTCAGATAGCTGGTGACGAAAGGCTGCACCACGTCACGCTCGAAATCCTTTTCCAGGTTAAGGACGTAAAACGGAAAACCAAGCTCCTCCGCGACGCGACGGGCATCGTAAACATCGTCAAGAGAACAGCAACGCGAAGGAAGCGGGTCGCCGTTTTCGTCCACACTGATGCCCCGCCTCTGATTCCACAACTGCATGGTGAAACCGACCAGCTCGTGGCCCTGTTCCTTGAGGATTGCCGCCGCCACCGACGAATCCACGCCCCCACTCATTGCTACCGCTATCTTCATTGTCCTCCAGTTTCAGGTTTCGAGTTCCAAGTTTCAAGTCGCCAGAGGCGATGAGCTGCAAAGTGGTGCTGGTTTAGCTTGAATCGTCCGCATGCTTCAGGTCCGAAGGACCGGCAGTTAATAGCCCCGTCCGTGAGGGCGGGGGTAGACGTAGCGGTTAGTGGCCCGAGCGCCGAAGGTGCGCCACGGTTTGTGGTGGCCCTCCGGGCCTCCAGGCTATCGAGAGGATGAAATCCCCGCCCTCACGGACGGGGCTACTAACTGCTGGTCCTTCGGACCTAAGAGTTCAAATTGCACTGGTACCGACAAAGTACCGCGTTTGGTGGCCTTTCCAGCGAATGCTAAGATTCGGAGTGATACAAAACGTCAAACAGGGAACCAAAAAGAGAACATGCCCGAACATGCCATCGAAGAGTTTCGGATTGCCGAAGAGCCTTACTACCTACCGATTCAACGGGAAGTAGATCTCTTTGAGGCGGCCCATGCGGCGCGCTTGCCTGTGATTCTCAAGGGGCCAACAGGGTGCGGCAAGACGCGTTTTGTCGAACACATGGCGTGGCGGCTCGAGCGGCCCTTGATCACAGTTGCCTGCCATGAAGACCTATCGGCTACTGATCTCGTGGGCAGGTTCTTGCTGGAAGGTGAAGAAACGGTTTGGCATGACGGACCGCTTACTTCAGCTGTTCGCAACGGCGCCATCTGCTATCTCGACGAAGTTGTAGAGGCGCGCAAGGACACAGTCGTCATCATTCACCCCCTTACCGATCATCGCCGCCGACTGCCTATTGAAAAGCGAGGGACGATACTGGACGCTCCCGCGGATTTCATGCTCGTCGTTTCTTACAATCCGGGTTATCAATCCATCCTCAAGGACTTGAAACAATCGACGCGCCAACGTTTTGTTGCGATTGATTTCGATTATCCGCCACCTGAGATGGAAACAGAGATTGTGGCCCGTGAAGGCGGTGTGGATGAGGGCACTGCGCGGGACCTCGTACTCATCGGCCAGAAAGTGCGTAACCTGCGCGGCCATGGTTTGGAAGAAGGCGTCTCCACGAGACTGTTAATTTACGCCGCTCAACTAATAACGCTCGGCATCCCTCCTGTGACCGCCGCCGAAGTAGCGATGTGCTCACCCATCACCGACGACCGCGAGTTGCAACGCAGCATTCGCGAGATCGTCACGACG
Source organism: Acidobacteriota bacterium (assembly GCA_030854715.1). Classification (GTDB taxonomy): domain Bacteria; phylum Acidobacteriota; class Blastocatellia; order Pyrinomonadales; family Pyrinomonadaceae; genus PSRF01. Next base: position 19,798 of record JALYSR010000324.1, on the reverse strand, counting down.
GTGATCTGAGGAAGTAATTGCAGGTATTCTCCAAGTAGAGATGCGACCACGCTCCCACATCCTCGAAACTGAATCACGGAAAAGGTTTGACCAACTCATGCCATCAGAATGGGTTGTTCGTCCGCAGGATTCTGACTACGGACTGGACGTACAGGTGCAAATATTTGAGAACGGACGCATCACACCCCTCTTCTTTTATGCACAGCTTAAGGCTACCGAAAATCTTCCGAAGGCAGAAGCCCCAGCTTGGCGATTCTCAACCACGCGATTACTTCACTACGGGCAATGTCCGTTTCCTGTAATGCTACTTTTGTTTGAGGCTAGCAGCAAACGATTGTTCTTCAAGTGGGTTCATGATTTTTACATGGAGCTCTCTCAGGAAGAGGAAAGGAAGTTAAAGTTGCAAGACACAATTTCCGTGGAGTTACCGCGGTTGCTGACCGGAGCAGATAAGACGTCAATACAGAAGGAGGTTCAAAATCAGTTTCTTAGGCTCGGTTATAGACCCGCTTTAAACGAAGTCTTCAGGATCACGCTATCGGTTGATATTCCAGAACACTCAGCCGAAAGCTTGAAAGTCCTAACTAATTGGCTCAGTCAGGATCAATGCACGCAGTTCGTAAGAATCAGCAAGATCCATCAGGAGCCGGATGGCAGTATAAAAGTTTTGAGTATTCCAACGGGAGAGGAGGAGCCAGCAAGTATTATCACTTGTGTAGTCAACGACTCACTTTATCCGCTCAGTACCAATTCCACAATTGAGATTGACCAACTTCTTTCCGACCTCATTATCGCGGTAGCGTTGGCTTTGTCAGCGAGTGGCCGATCCAATAGTGCGCTAGACGTGTTGGGCAGGTTTTTTAGCGAAGAACACCGGCTTGATTTATTTGCAGACACGGTGCTGACTACTGCTTCACTCGCAGGGATGTATGCGAGCGCCCACAGAAGTGCAGAGGCGATTGAGATTGCTGAGCGATTACTGGAACGTGGATATTTGGAGCCGGCAATCGTCCTGTCAGCAGCGGTCCTCTTGGCCGACAACCGCCACTTTTATTTGCAACAACACCGGCGTTTTCTCAAAGCTGTCATCGAGTCCGACGCGGGAAGCGAAATGGGATCACCAGAATATAACCTCGCTAATAGCTTGAGGCATGAAGGTTACCATCGCCAAGCCTTACAGCATTACAGGAAGGCGGCTCGCAAGGATCCCACTTATCTCACCAGACCGTATTGGTGGGCTGAGTTCGCTGGTTGTTTGTTCCTACTGGAACGATTTATTTGGTCCGAAGCCTTTTATCGAAAAGCAATAAACCTAGGCGAAGTGAGATTACCCGCACAAGCCTTGTTGGGAGATGCCTTACTTCACCAAGGTCGATTTGAGGAAGGTAAGGTTGCACTTGAGAAGTATCTTGAAACTGCTAGTCCCCCTCTTGCGGACGCCGTACTGAGATGTTGGATGGCCGGTGCTCTTACCCGCAAGTTCGGAAATCAACACCGCCGAAGTCCCCTGCTTGCTCGTAAGTTAGTCGAGGAAGCCCTCACGCTTGAGGACGCTTCGAGCAGAGAAGAATTGTTTCTTCAAGCCATGAGAGCTGATCCTCTGTGCGGTGCGGCTTGGTTTAATTATGCCGTTACCGGATCACAGCCGGCCAATGGCATGGGCTGGATTTGGTTGATCGCAGCGATATTAGAACCTTGGGATGTGAACCCGTGGGCTAATGCAATTCTTTTGGCATCGATGGAGGGCCGCGAGGAGATGGTTTGGGTAGTCACAGCTGCGATGTTCGAAGCCAACCGATTACATGGCCCCTTATTGGCAGTCACGCTTGAAGAAATTCTTAGTCAACAGCCTAATCTTGATAAGCAACAGCAGCAAAAAATATTAGCAGCCCTCGACGTCATAACTAAAGAGAGTAAAATCGTTTTCAAGCAAGAGCCCTCCTTTGAACTTCGCGGCGCAGCGGGATAGATCCAAAAAGTTTCAGCTTCGGATTGGGGTTGGCATAGTGATGGAAAACTCTGACTTGGATAAGAAAGCAGATCGTGAATCTGGCGAGGAACTCAATTCCAACTTCGGCGACGAACGACAATCCCACGACGAGTTACGTTCAGTCGAGCGACAATCATTTTTAAAGCTAACTCGAGAGCTGGTTCGCCTGCCACTCGATCAATCGGCTGCTGCACTGGAGACCAGCGCGGCGATCGGCAGCGTGTCGCTGCGGACCGGGATAGAATTCCTGCGCGCGGCGCCTGAAGCTGCCGAGGTTTTACATGCCGCAGAGTTGCGTTCGTGGGGAGAGTTGGGCCGAAAGCTCGCGCTGGGCGACGTCGAGACTGCCATTACATTTTTTGCGGAAGGAGTCAGCAGCCTCAAAGACCTACCTGAGTCTGTTCGCACCTCTTTGTTCCAGCTTTGCGCGCGGCAGATTACCCTCTCAACATCTATTGCTATCGATACGTTTCGAAATGCACCAGCATTGGCGCAATCAATCAACAGTCCTGAAAGAGTTGTTACTGTTTTGGATGTTGCAGCCGAAATCTCGAGGCGCTCGGCTAAGCATAGCGCTGAATTCCTCAAGCAAACTCCCGATGTAATTCACGGTCTGAACAAATTCAAGAGTACGGAGGTCACGCAGAGGGGAATCGATCTGGCGTCGGAATTTGCCGCGCGCGCCGGAGGCATCGCAGCCGATGCGTGGGCCGCGCTTCCGGTAGCGCTTGCAAACCTGAACGCGCCCGATGCGTCGAGGCTTTTAGATCACACGATTAGTTTCCTCGAGCGTGGAGGCGGGTCGGCTCTTCAAGTTCTGTTGACGGGCGGCGAGATACTGCGAACCTTGCCCGAAATATTTGAGCTTTGGGTGGAACTGTTATGGACTGTCGCCCGGCATGGAAACGCGAGTCTGATTGCTTTTGTCCGCAGTAGCCCCAGGTTCGTGCGGGGCCTTGCGCTTGAAGCGAATCACGAGCGGCGAAATGAGTTGGCCACAAGGGTAATCAGGTTGACTAGTGAAATCGCCGTAGTGGATGGCGAAGCAGCGCTTGCTTGTTTTCGTTCTAGTGCGATGGCGTTGCGAACAGTCTCCATCGAGCAATTTGAGCAATGGGCGCGACAGGGTCTTGCTTCACATAGTAAGGACACGCGCGCGCGGCGCAGCTATTTCGCGCTGGAAACTCGTGGCAGCTACGACGCATTGCGAAGCGAGAGTACGGGACTGTCGCTCGAGAATGTGAAACATCTGCTGGTGCTCTACATTGAGGGACTAACCGGCCACGAAGTCGAGATAAGTCCGCTCACGGCAGTGCCCCTTGAGTCCCGAATTGCCGACGGGCGCACGATTCATCTTCCCTCCGTAGTAGCTGAGTTTGGTGACGACGAGCTCGATTTTCGCCTTTACAAAGTCTTGGCTGCGCACGCTGCCGGACAAATTGAGTTTGGCACCTATGAGCGCGGCGCGGCTGTGTTGCGTGCGGCTTACTTTTCAATACGCGAAACTTACGCTCCGGAAAATATTGACGCGCGCGACGCTTTTGCCGTACCTGACGAAATGGTAGGACAGACATTCTTGTCTGTCCCTGGAGATGGAGAGTCGCCTGACGCGTTAGGGACAGACAAGAATGTCTCTCCTACTGACGTCGACTATCGCCACGTATTGCATTTGTTTCCGCAACCGCAGCTTGCCCGCCGAATTTTTGGCACGCTGGAAAATTGCCGCATCGATCGCCGCTTGCGACTGAAGTATCGCGGGCTGGCCCGCGATCTGGATCTGATTCGCGACTACCTAAGGCGTGGACGACCATCCGTCACCGAGTTGCCCGCGACCTTGCTTCCCTTCGAATTACTTTTTCAAAGCACCCTCCTCGGTGGCGCCACTGAGAATGCGCGACAGTATTACGGTCAAATTGTTTCCGAAATCGAGACAATCGCGGCCGAGTATCTTTCGAGTCCTTCCGCGACAGTCGCCGACAGCCTGATGGCGACGAGTCGAGTCTATTCATTGTTTCAAACAATCGCGCCGGATGATTCCGTTCAGGAGGTCGAGACACGGGAAGAGCCTTCCGAGTCAGAAGATGAAAACTCGATCGCTACTGAGACTTTCAACCGCAATCAATCTGAACAAACTCCGCAGCGAAGGGATGCGCGCGAGCTTTTCAACTCCTGGAATGACCCTGATGGTGATGGCGAACCCGATGAGCTTGCTGGTGCTGAAGCGTGGACCGAGGCGGAGCTTCCAGAGCAGATGATTGAAGAAGGCGAAGTGGCCTACAACTATGACGAGTGGGATCGAGAGTTGACTGATCACCGCATCGGCTGGTGTCGCGTGGTGGAAAAACGTGTGAAGCATGGCGATCGGATGTTTGTGGAACAAACGCGCGAACGCCACAAAGGAATCATTTCTTCAATTCGTCACCAGTTTCAGTTGATGAAGCCTGAAGATCTGTTGAGGGTTACCAACGAGTTAGACGGTGAAGAATACGATCTCAACGCCGTGGTCGATCACGTGATCGATCGCCGGGCAGCCAGGGTCGGCGGCGGTCATCAATCGGAGCGGCTGTATATGAAACGCTTGCGGCGGCGGCGTGATGTGGCTGTATCGTTCCTGCTTGATCAGTCTTCGTCCACTGCGCGCACTATTGGGCGGCACCCGCTGCAGCCGTATACACGTCCCGGCCGTCGCATCATCGAGATCGAAAAGGAAGGCCTGGTGTTGATGAGCGAGGCGTTGGAGGCTGTCGGCGACACTTATTCAATCAATGGATTCACATCGGAGGGCCGTCGCAATGTGAAGTTTTACATCGTGAAGGATTTTGATGAGAAGTATTCTGATGAAGTGAAACAAAGAATCGGCGGCATAACTTTTCAGAACAATACAAGGTTGGGCGCCGCAATTCGTCACGCGGCAGCCAAACTTGCGAAGCAGGAGGCGAGAACGCGTTTGCTGATCGTCTTGTCTGACGGCAGGCCCTACGATCATGACTACGGCGATGCGCGCTACGCGCGCGAGGACACGCGCGAAGCTTTGCGGCAGGCGAAGAATGCCGGGATAACACCCTTCTGCATCACGATCGATCGCGAATCAGAGGCGGAGCTGCGCGATCTTTACGGCGAGATTGGCTACACCATTATTGATGACGTGCTCACGCTGCCTGAGCGCCTGCCGGGGATTTATCGAAGGCTAACCTCGTGAACCATGGTGGCGTTTTTCGTTCTTGACATTATTCCTGTTATCCCTTGACAGCACCACCTGCTTGGAATATCTTCCGCGGCGGTTAGGTCTGATGGCTGAATTCTCACGAGCCTGCTAATCCTTGCACACTCGCTTAAATCAGCCTCAAAACTCAATACAATTGTCCGCTGCGCGAGCTGCTCGCCGCCCACCGGGGATTTAGACCATGGTCTTGAGACAGCAGAGAGTTTCTCCCGATCAGCAAAAGGAAGCGGACCGTCGCAAAAGGTTCAGAAGAACTGTTCTAATTATTGTTCTAGGTGTTGGTGTTTTGTTAAGTGGCACGGTCTTTCTTATTATTTTCATCGGTATCTCCTCTGAGGCGCCCACGAACGGCAATACTAACGCTAATACAAATGCTAATACTAATGCCAATTATGGGACCGATCAGCATCACTTGCCGGAATTTCCATGGCCCCCTAAAGCGTCAGCCTACACGAAGATCCCACCGCAGTATCTAATGAGGCCGCAAGGGGAAACGCTTCTTAAGGACGTGGCCGCGAGATTGGAGTTTGCCTTCAGGAGCGCAGGTTATGGCCAAACCGGTTACTATGCTGTTCCTGGAGGGTTCGCCCTAGTATCACAACTCGAACAATTTAAACCGGACGGACTCCCGGTAAACGACCGTTACCGTTGGTCTGAGGAGGTTGAGATTCCAGAGGTTTTTAGCCTCGAGTATCTAAGCGCTCTAATTAAGGGCAAGGTCGGTCGTTATCGCGTTATTGTCTTTGCGGTGAGCGACGATTTCTTTTCGCAAGAGAGCGGGAGAAGAGTGGGCATTGAAGAGGCACGGACGATCGCAATCCAAGGTGCAAATATATTGCCCGATTACCTCGGCAACTTACCTTACACAGATCGCCACACATGTACAGCCCTGATTTATGAGTTCGAAAAGCTTCATGCAGATGAGGCCGGGGAGTTTAGAAACAACAGCACCTTACTGGCCGAAAAGCATGTGCAAAGGATTTTACCTTACCTTCAGAGGTGAAGAATGACACTAACTCTACGGCGTGGGAGAAACCTGCTGGCACTGATTTGGATCATTGGCTTTATACCACCTTTTATCATTCTGGCAGCCCGAACTTTTTTTGGGACTTATTATGGTGGTAAGGAAGCTGAAGCCTGGGGTTGGTTTTCGCCAAACATTGTTCCAACGATGGGTCTGATTATTTCAACGCTGGCGGGTGATGCATTCGGGCAGGAGGAACCTGACAAAGAAGTGCCATCGGGATTCTTTTCATTGACCCTGCTCCTGTCACTTTTCTACATTGTCATTTTCAATTTGATATTTTTGCTTGAGCCTTTGACCAATTCGGCACCGCTTGAAATCTTCAAAAGGTCGAGCTTATTTCTCGGACTCATCCAAGGTTTTGTCACTACGGTTCTTGGTGTCTTCTTCATACGAAGCGCCAAGGCCGGTTAATAATAGAACTGAGCGAGTCTTTGCAGCCATTAGCTGACAGAATGACCAGATTGTTTCTACGTTCTTCATTCAAGGTCCTTTGGTGCGCCACCCGCCGCCGCCCGGAGTTTCTATTCGCACACGATCGCCGGCCTCCAATTCCCAACTACCTTTTGATCCAATGCTGCGCGCGTTTCCGTCTCGAATGATCGCGGCAGTACCCGGCTTTCCATCTTCACCTCCGAATAATCCGTAGGGCCCGCGCTTCCGCCGGTCAGCGAGTAGAGACATGTGCGCTTGCACGAGCGTTTCAATCTCACGGATCACACCGTCGCCGCCTAGCTGTTTTCCTTGTCCTCCTGAGCCTTTGCGAACTTTGTATTCACGCACCCGTAACGGATAGGCATACTCGAGTGCCTCGGCGGGCGTGTTGAGGCTGTTGGTCATGTGCGTGTGCACAGCGCTCATCCCATCCTGCGCCGGCCTCGCGCCCATGCCGCCGGCAACAGTTTCGTAATAAGAAAACTCAAGCGCGGTCTGGCCCGGGCGTAAATCGATTCCGCCGATAGTTAAGTTGTTCATCGTGCCCTGACTCGCGGCGGGAATCTTACCGGGCAACGCCTGGGCCAGGGCTTTGAACAGCACATCTACAACGCGTTGCGAGGTTTCGACGTTGCCGCCGGCCACCGATGCCGGGTGAACTGCATTTACCACAGTGCCTTCAGGAGCGATGACTTCAATTGGTGCCATCAAACCCGCACTTGCCGGCACATCTCCTTCGAGCAAACAGCGAAAGACATATGAAACGGCGGAGAGCGTGATTGCCTCTACAGCATTTACAGGGCCAGCGACTTGCGGCGCGCTTCCGGTGAAGTCAACACGAACTCTTGAGTCTTTGATAGTGACCCGCACCTTGATCAAGACTTCTTTATCAGCTACCCCATCATCATCGAGTACGTCTTCCGCTTCGTAGACGCCGTCGGGAATCGAGCCGATGGCGTGCCGCATTAGCCGGGCGGAATACTCGATCAAATGCGACGCGTATTCACTCGCTTCGCGCGCGCCGCGACGTTCCACGATCTCCAACAGCCGGGCAGCCCCTGTTTTGAGTGAACCAACCTGTGCCTGAAAATCACCGCGGCGCTCATCGTGACTGCGCACGTTTGCCAGAATGAGACGCATCAGGTCTTCATCGAGCTCACCATTCTTTACCAGGCGAACCGGTGGAATAGTCACACCCTCGCCGTAGATATCAGTAGCGAGTCCCATCGATCCGGGCGTCGCGCCGCCAATGTCGGCGTGGTGCGCGCGGTTGGCGACGTAGAAAAGACAGTGGGCAGTGGGCAGTGGGCGGTGGGCAGAAAGCAGTTTCAATTTTGGTGCCTTCTGCTTTTTGCTTTCTGCCTTCTGACCAAACACACCGCTAACCAAAGTTACATCCGGCAAGTGGGTGCCGCCGGCGAAGGGGTCGTTCAAGGCGACTACATCCCCAGGTTGGAGATTGGTTTCTTTCAAGGCGGACGCCACGGCCATAGGCATTGAACCTAAATGCACCGGCATGTGATCGCCCTGCGCGATCACGCGCCCAGCCCGATCAAATACCGCGCATGAATAATCTCGCCGCTCCTTGATGTTTGGTGAAAACGCAGTGCGGCGAAGCGCGATACCCATCTCCTCCGCGACCGAAGTGTAGAGCGCGCGATAGATTTCCAGAACTGTCGGATCGAACCACTTCATGCTTCTGTTAACTACCAAGACGCCAAGAGCGCCAAGAGAAACAACCGTAAACTGGATAATGCTCAGTTGGGAAGGTGTATAGACAGAAGGTGGGCTTGCCCCCGCTCTTGCTTACAAATGATATAGATTTGTTTTTCGCACGGCGAGGGTTAAGCCCACCTTCCTGACCTGCGAATTTACGTGACTTGAATGATCAAGTTTTCGTGTTTATCTACTACAGCTCGCGCCCCTGGCGGAATCACCGTCGTTGAAGAATATTCAGTAACGATGCAAGGAGAACGGAGTCGCACTCCCGCCTCTAGTGTATCCCTCTGATAAACCGCTACGCTCAGTTTCTTTCCGTCCATATAAGCTGACACCTGCTTGAGCGCTTTCGCAAAGTCGCCCCTTCGAGAAACGCTCGCACGCTTTTGCGGCAGCTTCTCCACCAGACCGATTGAGCGGACGCGCGCGCTCACGACCTCCACGGTGTTTGACTCTTGCGCGTACCCATAGCGCTCTCGGTGCGCCCGATGAAAGTTGGAGGCCAGTCCTGCCCCAGTCTGTTTGATCTCCAAATCAAACGACTGGCCCTTGTAACGCAAAGCAAGTGAACGTTCGTGTCGCTGTTTTGAGGCGGCGAAGCCCTCGCGTCGAAGTGACTCACCGGCGCTCCGCTCCATCTCTTTGAATGTCCTACCCAGTCTCTTATCAACGCCGGGAGATAGCTCCAACATAATTGTCCGGCTCTGGTCTTTCACGACGTCTGCGGCAAGCACGCCGAACGCGGAAAGTGCGCCGGCAGATTTCGGCATCATGATCGTGGGGATGCGCAGCGCCCGGGCCAACTCGACTGCGTGGAGTCCACCAGCGCCGCCGAAGGGAAGGAGAGCAAACTCGCGGCTGTCGTGTCCACGCTCTACTGAGATACGACGAAGAGCGCGTTCCATGTTTGTATTGGCCACTATCAACACGCCCTGCGCTGCTTCATTGGTAGTAACTTTCCTATGCGCGACTTTGCTCATTGCGTTTGCAAGTTGGTCCATCGCAAGTCGAGCGCGATCTTCATCGAGCGCAAATTCCCCGCCCAGCAGGCCCGCGCCGCCAAAGTGTCCCAGCACCAGATGTGCGTCAGTCACTGTCGGCAAAAGCGATTTGCCGTAACAAGCCGGACCGGGATCGGCCCCGGCTGATTCCGGACCAACGCGCAAAGATCCGCCTTCGTCAACCCGGGCGATTGAACCGCCGCCCGCGCCGACGGTGTGGATATCCATGACTGAAACGGCAACGGGCAGGCCCGCCACCGAGGCTTCGTTTGTCATGCGCAGTCCATCGCGCTTGCAAAGGGCAACGTCGGTCGAGGTTCCGCCCATGTCGAAAGTGATCACGTTATCGAAACCTGCCGCGCGCGCGGCTTGCAGCGCGCCAACCACTCCACCGGCGGGCCCGGAAAGAATTGTGCGCACCGGCTCGTCTGCCGCCGCCGCGGCGGAGATGCTGCCTCCTGACGATTGCATTACGCGCAGGCGTGGTGTGTTTGTAGCGAGGCGCTTCAGATAGTTTCCCATTAAGGGCTGGAGATATGCATTGATCGTCACCGTTGACGTTCGCTCAAATTCCCGATACTCCGGCAAGATCTGATGAGATATCGAAAGGGGAATGTGAAGTAAGGCAAGCGCACGGGCGATTTCCTTTTCGTGTTCGGGACGGATGAACGAAAACAGGAGACAGATGGCGACGGACTCGACCCCGGCCTTTCTTAGACTTTCAACCAGGGCCGATATGTCTGCTTCATCGGGCGACTCGAGCACTTCTCCCGAAGCGGTAATCCGCTCACGCAATCCAAAGCGCAGATCATCGGGGACGAGTGGGGCCGGTCGCGCCGCGTTCAGGTTGTAAAGTTCGGGCCGCGCCTGCCGCCCGATTACCAGCACATCCTCGAATCCCCTGGTGGTGACGAGGGCCGTGCGCGCGCCGCGTCGCTGGAGCAATGCGTTTGTGCCGACAGTTGTGCCGTGAACCACTTCGATGTTCTTGAGTGGCATCGAGGTCTTTTTTGAGATTTGTTTCAGACCAGCACTGATTGCCAGCGAAGGATCGGTTGGCGTTGAGGCCAACTTGAAGACTTCCAAGCGGCCGTTTACTTCAAAGACAAAATCGGTGAAGGTGCCGCCGGTATCGACGCCAACGCGCACGTGATTAGGCCGTTTCAATTTTGATTTCGGCATAGGGCAGAAGGCAGTAGGCAAAAGTCAGTAAGCAGAAAGACAATCAAGCAGTGTGTCCAATGCAGCTACCCGCATTTGGCCTACTGCCTTCTGCTTACTCGATAGGCGCCCAGCACCGGCTCTTGTTTGATGTTCGCGCCGCATCGAGCACGAGTTGTATGCGGTAACCATCTTCAAAGGTGGCGGCGCCTTCCACAGTCGTCTTACCTGCGCTGAGCGCTGCAACTAATGCTGAAGAGAACGCAGTGAAGCCTCGCGACCAACTTCCCTGGGGCATACCTGGCGCAATCGGGTCTTGCTCTACGTCGACGGGTCGCCATGAGCCCGCTCCGGCGGGTGAGTGCCAAAGCTTGCCGCTCTCTTCCGCCATCAACGCGCCGGTGCTGCCATATACTTCCAACTTGTTTTCGTGTTCTCCCGATTCGACGACAGAAAGCGAGGCGGTTCCGGTAGTGCGTCTTATAAGAGCCGACTCGGCGAATCGAAACATAAGTTTTACATCATCGTCGGTGGTTACGCGGCGCATTGCGCCACCTGCTTTTTCCGGTCGTTGGTCGATATGAGTGGAGAGCATGGCGCAAACCTCGCTGACTTCAACGCCCAACAGCCAGCGACAAGAATCGATCACATGCGAACCGATCGCGCCAAGCGTGCCACCACCCATTGCTTCGTCCGACCACCAATCCCACGTTCGGTCCAGAACGCCGCGATAGTCAGAACGGAATACGTAATTGCAGTGACGAACGCTTCCAATGTCGCCGGCGTGCAACATCTCGCGCATCTTTCGTCGGCTGCTCAAAAATCGCAGTTCATGATCGATTAAGGCGAGCACGCCTGCCTCGCGCGCCTTGTCAGTCATGCGCTTTGCCTCATCAGCATTCATGGCCATCGGCTTTTCGCAAAGCACTGCCTTGCCGCGCTCAAGCGCTGCGAGCGTAATCTCCATGTGAGTCACGGGAGGAGTAACTACGCTTACGAGATCGATATCGTCGCACTGGACCAACTCCCGCCAGTCACCGGCGACATGCTCAATGCCAAACTCTTTGGCGACGCTTTCCGCATGTTCGCGACGCCGGCTGGTAATCGCGACTATGCGCGCGCCTTTGCAGTTGCGAAAGCCGGGAATCTGTGTGGTGCGGGCAAAGCCGGCGCCGACGATTCCAATGCCGATGGTCTTCCCGTTAGTCATGTCCTGGTAAGGCGTCGTCTAGTCTCCACATTAGAGTCCACCTCATGATTGTTGTCTTCGTCTTCCTGCCTACTTACTACTGACGTGGTGTGCCCCCGCAGGGATTCGAACCCCGAACCAACAGATTATGAGACGGTTTGAGGGGCATCAACATGGCGAGACGAAACGAGATAAGCCAGCATTTAATTGAATTGCAGCCGTCAAAGTAAGTTAGGTATCGCTACGTATCAGCACACCATCGCGCCATAATCGCGCCATCTTCACGCCATCGAGAGTCAATCCTTCTGAGGAGACTCCAACTTGGCCCAGCACTACATGCTTTTGCGCAATACTCAACTACGTAGTTACAAAGTACTCTACTTCGCGTTCAGAAGTTGTAAGTGTACGGGTTGCGGAAATCAGATTCGGGTATTAACGACACGAGTTTGGGAGGCTCGCTTACGTTAAGCCTTCCCTCGCTTACTTCCAGGACACCTTGTATCAATATGGCGAAACGCTTATCGCCCTTAAATCTTCGCTTCAAGGTTCGTATCTCCGGCGAGGTCATTCTGACGAAGAACTCGGTTGCGATTAAGACGCCCGCCGTTGTGTAGCCCGCAATTAATACAGCACCCTTAAGTCCGCCAGGGAGAAAGCCGCGACCACAGATGATGAATCCGTAATCAGTAATGCGTAAAGGTCGGTCCTGCGTGTTAGAGGCCGCTTGTGTGTAAATATTTTGGCTGTGATGCATCCGGCGTTTCTCGATTACGCCAGCAACATCCCTTTCGAAGTACAACGGTGAACCAAGCATGCCAAGTAGTTTTTCAGTAACCCTATTCCATTTTGGCCCACCTATTGTCACCACATTCCCATCGTCAGCCACATTCAAGTCTGATCCCACCGAATGTCTAACTTTTCCTCGCGAACTTGTCTTAAAGCGATCAAACGCCAACACAACTGAGGCGATGTCTCCATACTCGAAAGTCGCGTAGTTTTTCGCTCCGCTGTCCGACGGGGAAAGCTTTTCTTTCTGAACATTTCCATAGAATAGCCACGTCTCATCCGCTCGTTTGAATCCTATAAAATTCCATAGTGCATCCCACCTTCGATATGAATTCCAGGTGAGCCAAGCGAGAGAGGTCAAAATTGTCGCAATAATAGATCCTGCAGCTCCGACTATGAGGTTGCTAATTCCGTTCATACGGAAGATCCACTCACGAATCTCTATAGCAAGCGGTTTATGGCTCCTCGCCGAGAGATCCTATCCAATCATCAAGCGGCATCGAAGTAGCTTTTGGACCGACCACCACGCATCCAGGGAGTACGTCTTTGGTTACGGTCGCGCCGGCAGCAACATAGGATCCTTCACCAATCTCAATGCCTCCGATGATGATCGCGTGCCAGCCAATCGTCGCCGCTTTTCTTATAACCGGCGAAGGCTCAATGAGCCCGCCAACCGGTTTCCTGTACGCATGTACTAGCTCGCCAAACATGGATACTTTGTCCTCGATCACGCTTCGGTTGCAGCAAAAGCCCCCGACTCGGCAGTCAGAACCGACGATAACATCGTTGTAAATACGTGAACCGTAGAGAAGTTGTGTTCTGCTGCCGATCCTGCAATTCGCGCCTACTTGAGTTCTCACGTCACAGTAGACTTCCTCAGCAAGGGAACTTCCAACTGAAATTACCGAGCCATAGCGAACACAGCAACTATTCGATAACACGGTTTGATTGTCTGCATACTTGTCTAATTCCGATAGGTCTGTGGGTATGTTTCCCTTCTTTACCATTCTTGTAAGCGCTTCTTTGCTTGGATAACCTATCACGACGTTGTCATCAAGGTAACAGTCTGGACCAATTGTGGCTGCACCGAAGATTCTGACGTTGTTACCAATGAAGGCGGAGCCGTCAATTGAAGCCTTTGGACTAATAAAACCGTTAAGCGCCATGTTTTACTTTGGAATCAAATCGAGCAGTGCACTTCGACAGGATGTCCGAGATAGCCCAGTTGGAATATCAATCACGGCAATAGCCCTCAGGCTTCTACAAGTTCCTCTTCCTCAGTAACAGGCAGGTCGGCGTCAGGTTTGACATCAAGCCATCGAAGCATCCCGAGATTTCGAATAGTGGAGGCTACAACTTTTGCTGCAAGGGGTGGATGACGTCTCTGCTTCCATTGCATTACCGAGTCAAGAACTTCGGTTTCTGAAGGTGTGGAGTTCCGTTGCTTCTTAAGCGCGTCTGCCGCGAAGATCACCGTTGCCACCACTTCCGCTTGATCCGTGTTCATTCGCAGGAACAGGTCCGTGGTTTTCGCAACAATCGGTTTCCACTGAGAAATTGATTGTCGAAAGTCACTCCTCAAGCGTGCGAAATTCGGGCCAACTTTGACCACGAACATGCTGCCCTTCCGCTCTTCTTGAAGCAAGTTGTTGTTAACGAGCTTCGTCTCAGCGTTCTTAAGGTCTTTACTAAATGGACCGAAGCTGCCTCTTTCATAGTGGAACCCAGTCGGCAGTCCTTCGCGCGTCGCGACATAGGCGATCTTCTGGAAGATCGTCCGTCCGGTCGGCCAATGATAAGGCTTGGATTCGATTTGACTGAGAATCTCGATTAGGCCCAGCCAGGCAGGGTTGATAGCTGATTGCACTGTCTTCCGTTGAAGAGTCGTAACCGGCTCCTGCGACAAGAAGTCAATCGTCAATTCTCTAGGCGGCGTTCCGTACGGAGCGTAAAGCTCGACCCGGATTTCCATCTGACGAGCATAGCGAAAGATCAAAGGTCCTACGGTTTTCCATTCAAGCTGACCGTTACCGCAGCCGAGAGGAGGGATCGCCAGAGAGGTTACTTCCCATTCCTTGTAACGACTCAACAGGTGTTGTAGTCCGCGCTCAATATCGCTGATTCGCGAAACCGATTTCCAGTGATCCTTCGTTGGGAAGTTAATGATGTTTGGAGGAAGGAGGCGCTTGTAGAGATACGGGACGCCAGGCTTTACCTCTTTACGTTCGCATCGCTTCACGTAGTCATCAAACATTTCAGGGAAGCGCTGTTTGAACTCCAGAGCAATTCCTTTTCCCATGACGCCAACACAGTTGACGGAGTTTATCAGCGTCTGTGCTGTCGATTGCAGAATATCCGCTACCAGAATTTTCATGTCGTCTTCTAGAAAAACATATCATTCCGAATGCGCACGGGCAATGCCGTTTCCAACGCCTGGAATGTTCTCAAAGCATTCTGGTTCGCTACATATGCACCCACGACAAATCTCGTTTCAACGCGATCGGGAACTAACACCTCAGCACACTTTTCTGACTTGTGACTCATCTCGTCGTACATATCTTCAGGGTGTTTCCACGAGCGAGCGAAGAGTCGGTCTCGATTAATAGCTTCAAGGCCCTCGACAGGCGGCAAGAAACTCACCCAGCCGCTAGCCGCATTTCGATCAGTAACGATCACTCCCGGAAGATCGAGTACGCTAGCGTCGACGCGCAGAACACAAATCGTCGAATTGTGTCCACGAACGCGGCTGAGCATCGCGTTGTGGGCATCGAAATATAGGTTCGCGTATTCGTGCAAACGCCGAGCTCCCGGAATCTGTTTATTCTGGCGTATTGCCTGAATCTCGGGCATAGCGACGGAGTCATGCTTTAGTTTGCTCGCGAGTGCATGCGAGAGAATACCGTGCTGCAATATCGACGTTACATTTCCGATAGCCGTTATGTAGTGAAGCTCCCTAACGTCAGCGCGGTTCATCATGTCGCCTTCGGACTGAGATCGCTGCGATGTGTTAGTAAATCGCTGGGCTCCACTGCGCTTGCAACTGCCCACTCCGCATTCTTACTTTTTCCGGCTTACCAACCTTTTTCGTTGAGGACGGCGCAGTGTAGGGGCCGGCATCAAGAGACTAGCGATGTTATTTAGCCGGTAAGTCATAGCTTGTGCGCTCACCTTATATCGAGCAGCAAGGCCCTTAATCAACCTGTCGTCTTCAATATCGAAGCCTGAACTTAACTCCTGCTCTTTAATGAGCATTGAGCGTGGCATCAGTAAAGCTGCCGCGTAAGCATTAGCTTCAATCTCGGTTGGGTCGGTTGCTTGTGACGAATTGCTATCACGTAGCATTACCTTAAAGTCGCGATCTATATGTACGTCGTCTCCACCGTTACCTTCCGGAAGATGGCCTAATTCGAGGTGCCCAATTTCATGAGCGATCGTAAACCGCTGCCTTGCGGTTGAATGAGAGGTGTTGACACCAATGACTGGATGTTTGCCTTCGCGCGCGACCATCCCCGAAATATCGCCCTGAAACGAAACGTATCGAATCTCCACGTCCAGGAGCCGGGCGATTCGCTCTACGGGCACAGGCGGTTTAGTTACGCTAGCCCGTTTGAGTAACTGCTCCACTATCTTATTTATTTGTTCTCCTGAGTATCTCATGGTAGCTCACTCGGCTTTCTTGAAAAGGACTGACCTCGCAAATTCCCGTTCGTCTGGTTTTAGTCCCTTTAATTCCCGGACTGAACCGTCATTTGTTTTCGGCGTTGGAATGAGATCCGCGGGTGGAACATCTAACGCAGCCGCGATATCGAACAGAGTATGGACTAGCAGTTTCTGGCGACCCTTCTCGATGTTAGTTATGGATGTTCGCTTTAGGTGGACGCGATGAGCGAGTTCTTCCTGCGTCAGCGGCTTAGGCTTGATCGCCAACCGCTTCATCCGGATCAGCTTGCCGATTCGCTGATAGATCTGTCCGTTAGAAGCCAATTCTTAGTCTCTGAAATTTATTCCCTGCACGCCGCGCCGTGCGCGCGGTGTGACTATATAGCCCCAACGTATTACTGTCAACAATACTGACATGTTGGTATTACCAACATTACGATGTGATTTATCTTGACATCACGAGCTTGTTCAAATTAGTATCGCTTCGACGGCGAGATCCGGTTCAACGCTCTATCAAAATCCTATGCGTTTAGCCAGGTTTCCCTGAACGAAACTGGTTAGGAGGACGACTACCATGATTGAAGAGAAAGACGTAGCGATCGCGGAGAAGGGGCTCGGCGACGACTGGCTCGAAAATGTTGATGCGGATGTCTCGGAAGAATTAAGTGCCGGGCAGGCACATGGAAGGCTGGCGGATCACCTTCAGAAGAAACAAATCAACCTCGGCGTTCGACGATGGCCGGATGGCCACGAGGTCCGCTTTAAGACAGCACTTGTCGACACACTCGGCGAGGTGTTTTCAAAGGGTGCCAAAGCTTTGGGGGAACCTCTATTACCGCCCGCACCACAGGCGCCGCTTGACGCGCTTCGCTACCTCCAGCGGCGCGGCGAGTGGAGCGACCCAGTTAAGAAATTGGACCAGCCGTTGTGGCTCGCGCTGGTTCATGGTGTAACCCGGCATTTAGGAATCGAATACAAGCTGGCCGTCAAGATCAACACTCGTTGGGGAATTGCGCCATCGGTAACGGCAACGCCGCGCGAATTGTTAACGGACTTCGGTATGAATCCACAGGACTTCAGCCTTTACACAGTGGACGGAGTTGAACCGTTGCCGCCTGATACCCCGCTCTCGCTCAAGCGTAGCGATTGTTTTGAGGCTCAGAAAGATGGCAAATACGGCTCAAGCTTATTGATGAGCCGCGCTCCGCGCGGCTCACAAACAATCGAGGACGATGTTGAGGCAGCCGGTGAAATGGGCGTTTCTGCCCGCCTCATTACTATCGGTGCTCAGCAATATGTCGAAGGCCGAGATAATAGCGTCCCTTCGCCACCTTGGAGCAGCAGGAACGTGAATATCCTGATTGCAGTTCCTGCCACTTACCCATCGGGCGGTTTGGACGCTTTTTACGTGGAACTTCCTTTCACGCATTCAAGCGGCTCGATACCCAACCAGCAATCAACTGTCTCCATTGACGGGCGCAATTGGGCGTTGATTTCCTGGCACTATCACGAGACTCGACCTTGGAATCCACTTCAGGATGATTTGACTACTCATATCCAGCATTGCCGTGGCTTCTTTCTAAAACGAGGAATCAGACAATGAAGCTCAGAACGAGCGAGCACCTTAACCGCGAAGTATCGAAGCTTACATCCGCATCTTTTTGTGAAGGAGTCGACTTCCCACCGGAGACTGGATGTTTGTTGTTGGTTGGACGCAACAACCACTCTCAACGTTCATCGCTGCTCGTCAGAGAAGTTCTTGCCCCTGCGGAAGGTGATTTGAAAGAGCAGGAGCATGGAGCGATAACGTTTTCCAATCGTTACCTTCGTCGCGCTTTGCTACGAGTTAGGGAATTAAGTTTGGCTGGGTTTCTTACGGTACATACCCACCCGGGTTGTGATACTCGCGTCGGGTTCTCACCGTACGACGACTCCAATGACCCCGAACTCATGGCCAACCTGTACGAGCTGCAGCCTACGGGTGTCTTTGGGAGCCTTGTGCTTGGTGCTCGTGCCGTGAAGGGGAGACTCTGGTTTGCTCACGAGGACGAACCTGTGGCACTGAATGAGCTGGTGATAGTTGGTGAACGTCTAGAATCACTTCCTCTGAACGGTAGGCTTGAAGAGGCTTCACCAACGCCATCCGAGATATTTGATCGCAGTCTTGCTCTCACAGGCAGCGGCGCGCTTGCGCGCTTGTCGCGTATGCGCGTGGCCGTGGTAGGCGCCAGCGGCACGGGTTCGTTAATTATTGAGCTTCTGCTCCGAGCGGGCGTCGGTGAGATCGTTGTTTTTGAATTCGACATCGTCAAAGATCACAACCTAAATCGGATCCTCTATGCGCGCCAACGTGACGCAGATGCGAATATACCGAAAGCCGAACGATTGCGAGAAGCATTGAATGAAACAGGATTGCCGACTGAGATCACGATCATTGAGGGCGGCGACATCACAAATGAAAGCGTGGCGCTCGAGTTAAGGGGCTGTGATTTCATTTTAGGTTGCGTCGACAATCGAGACTGGCCGCGCTTGGTCATGACAGAAGTCGCATACCAATATCTGATTCCTTACATCGATTTAGGGACCGAGATCGGCATCGATGATCTCGGAGTTCAGAGTTTGGATTCCAGAGTTTCATATGTTGCGCCGGGCAGAGCCTGTTTGCTCTGCTCCGGAATGGTGTCTGAAGAGCGAATGAGAATCGAAGGCCTAGAGACGAATGAGAAGGCGCGGGTTCTCGCGATGGGATACACAACAGATGTCCGTCTAGATGCGCCGGCGGTAATGGATTTGAATATGAGAGCGGCCTCCTATGCGATGCTGGTGCTGCGCCACTTGTTGCAGCCTTTTCTGGATACTCCGTTACCAACTCACATCAAAGAGGGATTGACGAACTACAGTATTAAACGGGTCCAGATCGTTGCGCGAGAAGATTGTCACATCTGCGGCCCGCGAGGCCGTCGGTCATTGGGCGATACGGTTCGCCTCACTACTCGCCGTCACTAACATGCAGCTTGTGCTCTCGGGAGGCGAATGCCCACGGGCCGACGAATAATCTGTAGTATGATCTCCGCAATGTTGGAGCAGGAGAGTTCGCCATGGATGAAAGATATCGTTTCATAAAACAATTACCGAGCGGCGGCTTCGGCAACATCACGGTTCTTTTTGATAAACAACTAAACCGCGAGGTGGTCGTAAAGTCGCTCATAGAGCCCTCTCCTGAAAACCGGGAGCGTTTCGTTCGGGAGGCGAAGATCCTAACGGAACTCCTACATCACGAGCACGTCGTCGATATACTGGGCCAGAATTTTCAGACCCCAAATCCCTGCATTATTCTTGAGCACTGCCAACACGGAACGCTGCAAGATTGGGTGACAAACCGCGGATTGTTCGGACCGCCAGAAATTAATGTCGCCTACGCCATTCAACATGCGGCGCTTGGTCTTCAGGCGATTCACGCATTGGGTGGATTTCATCGAGACATCAAACCTGCGAACCTCTTCATCGGTAACAATCAAAATGGGCTGCTCACAATCAAACTTGGCGATTTCGGGTTTGGCCGTCTGCCTTATCCCCACACTCTGAGCAATCTCACACGGCATGCATGCGG